>JBCCCO010000048.1:0-20682 GCA_039033475.1 Pseudomonadota bacterium
CATACGCCATGGACAGCCGCTTGAGGCAATGTACAAGCATGCATTAATCACCTCTCGTAAATCTGTTGTGCGCGGACGACCTCCCGTCTTTGGCGGGGGAAACAAAGGCTCAATCAAATTCCATTCTTTGTCGGTGATATCACTTGGATATCTTACTGTCTTGCGGTTATAGTCTTCTCGAGTGGTATCATCCCAAGGCATTTGATCCTCCATGTTCGACAAAAACACAGAGAATCATAGTCCCTTGATATCACTCAATAACTTTTCGGTCAGACACTCAGGTTTGGCTTTGATTTCAGCTGACATATTAACTATAGTTGCAGAATATTGCTAAGCCTTACGCCGCAGGCCACACTTGCAGCCCTTAGCCAATTCTCTGAACCTACAAAAATTCTTTCGAATTGGCTATATACTACGCCGTCTGACTGTAAATCCAGGATAAGAAATCCTTGTTTCCGGCATTAACATCACACACTAAAACGGCTGGTATATCATACGAATGTAACGCCTTGATCCGTTCAATAATTCTTTGCTCTAGGCCTTTATGGCTTTTGATAAGAGCTGCAATCTCCTCGGAGGTTTCTATGGCACCTTCCCACTCATACATTGCCGTCATGGCTGGAAACACATTAATGCACGCAATCAGCTTTTCTTGAATAAGCGTTTTGCCGATTTGATAAGCCTCATTTTGATCCGCAAAAGTAGTATAGATTAATATTGGTGGGTTCGTATGCTCTGATCCTGTCATAATATTACCTCACACTTAGGCTCAGGGCCTATAAATAGTATCCATTTTGCAGTTTTTTAATGAAATATACTATAGACACAAAATAATATTTATTTTTTAAGTTCATTGTCTTATGAACAGTTTATGGATTCAGAACATACATATTTTTCTAAAGTAGCTTTTATCGCTAGCGAGACAACAGATGCCGAGCACGCTCTCGAATCGCTTAGCAAACGTTATGGCAATGCCTCTTTTGCCGATGCAGATGTGATTGTTGCTCTTGGAGGTGATGGTCTGATGCTACAAACCCTACACAGATTTATGAATACGCGAATCCCAATTTACGGCATGAATTGTGGCTCTGTCGGATTTCTTATGAATGAATACGAAGAAGACAATCTTCTCGAACGGCTACAATCTGCTGAAAGAAATGTAATTTACCCTCTTCGCATGACGGCACGCAATAAAGCAGAAAAAAACTTTGAAGCTCTTGCTATTAATGAAGTTTCATTGTTTCGTCAGACCTATCAGGCAGCAAAATTGCGCATTCGTGTTGATGGCAAAACTCGCATGAATGAACTGATTTGTGATGGGGCTATGGTTTCAACTCCAGCGGGAAGCACTGCTTATAATCTTTCGGCGTATGGTACAATTTTACCTATCCATGCCCCCTTACTAGCCTTAACACCAATCAGCCCTTTTCGTCCGAGGCGCTGGCGCGGAGCAATTTTAAACAACACCGCACAAGTACAATTTGATATTCTTGAAGCTGAAAAACGCCCTGTCAGCGTAGTGGCAGACCATAAAGAATTTCGGTTTATCAATACTGTTACTATCGAAGAAGCACGAGATATCCAGCTTGTGATGCTATTTGATCCCGGACACGCCCTTGAAGAACGCATTCTCACTGAACAATTCTTAAATTAATTTCGTATCTTTAGATATCCTCAATCTAACAATAGGTTTTCGTATGACTATATCTATTGCAAGAGTTTTTCTTCTTGCGGGAGGCGTAATCATCGCCATGTTCCTTTATTTGTGGGCCAATGATCGTTTAACAGTGCCATCTGTATTGCAAGGTTTGGGAAAAGCTCTTTCAGAACAGAATATTAACGTTACTTACAATCAGATTTATGGATCCCATAAACGCCATAAACTGGATATCTATTTGCCACAAAAAACGAATACCCAGCGGGCTGATACATCGCCAATTGTGATTTTTTACTATGGTGGTGGGTGGCGCTCCGGAGAACGCGGTATGTATCATTTTGTTGGTGCTGCCCTTGCGTCACGCGGAATAACGACTGTTATTCCAGATTATAGGCTTTTTCCAGATGTGAAATTCCCGGCTTTTGTTGAAGATGCCGCGCTTGCATACCAATGGGTTTGGGAAAATCTGGTCAAAAATAATAAAAACAAACGTAAAATTATTGTAATGGGCCACTCAGCTGGAGCCCATATAGCTGCCTTACTGGCTCTTGATACACATTATTTACAAAACTTAGACAAAGATATTTCTATGCCAGATGGACTTATTGGACTTGCAGGGCCTTATGCGTTTAATCCAACAACATGGCCACGCACTAAGCCCATTTTCTCACATGTTAAAGATGAGGAGACAACACGGCCAATTGCCTATGCAAGAAAAAATGCGCCATCCAGTCTACTCATACATGGCACTGATGATGGTATCGTAAAACCCTGGAATACAAATCAATTAATACGTGCATTAAATAAAGCGGGAGCGAAAAGCCAGAAAATAGAGCTTAAAGATATCGGACATTTCGGAATTATACTTTCCATTGCCCGTCCGTTTCGCTGGCGTGCTCCTGTTCTAGAACGTATGACAGATTTTATTACAAGGTTCAGGACCTAAAGCACAACAATGAAAAAGCGAATTTTATGGAACTGATTTTTGTTCATGGCTGGGGTTTTGGACCAGATACTTGGAATGGTGTCTTGGAACATATGAGTGTTGATGGCTCCATTAACAGCTCAATGGTATGTGTCGATTTAGGCTTTTTTCAAGACTCTGCATCGAACCTCGCAACACGCAAAAACACAAAATGCGTCGATGAACTTTCGATCTTAAATGATTGGCCCTCAAATGCTGTAGTTGTTGGCCATTCACTAGGGGTTTTGTGGCTATTAAAATATGCACCATCAACTATCGCTGGCTTTGTCAGCGTATGTGGTTTTGACCGTTTTGTTCCACATATTCATAAAAATACACTACTTACGATGGAGCAGCGCTTAATACGCAATCCTAAACGCCAGCTTCAACAATTCTGGACCGCTTGCGGCCTTTCAAATAAAGAGACCTATTCTACATTAGCTGAATGTTGGCGATTACAAAATGGCTTGCGTTGGCTACAAAATTGGGATCAAACAAAGCAAAAAAATGAACTTCCGTGTCCGCTGATGGTGCTTGCAGGTTTTAATGATAATATTGTATCTCAGAATATGAGTGCCATTATTTGGGAGAATGCACCGCACTTTTATAACAATATTCTCTGGCATGAAACCGCAGGACATGCTCTGCCCTTTCATGACCCGAAATGGATTGCAAATCATTTAAATCGCTTTATTAATGACCTTGAATACAGAAAATCGCAAGAAACGCATTGCTCATAATTTTGGCTCAAAGGCTTTTCAGTATGAAGCCTATGCCAAAGTTCAAAGACATGTCAGCGAAAAACTTGCTTCTTATATGCCAGATACCATGCCAGAACAAATACTTGAGATTGGCTGCGGTACCGGACTTCTCTCTGCACAAGTGCTAAAAAAGTATCCAAAGAGCAAATTTGTGATTACTGACTTATCATCACAGATGCTTAATACCAGCATACAAAAGTTTGGCCCGCATAATCGGCTTAACTATTATGTGTGTGATGGCGAGAATATTAAAAGCCATCCAGAGATTTCACAAAGAAAGTTTGACTTAATCGTCAGCAGCATGACCTTTCAATGGTTTCAAAACCCCATTTTAAGTCTTAATGGCATTTCAGAACTGCTACAAAATGATGGCCATATATATTACGCAACTTTAGGACAAAACAGTTTTTTAGAATGGAATGACACGCTTGCCAAATGCAAACGACAATCTGGAACACTTGATATTCCTGAATTTCCAAATATCTTTGCTGAAGAAGAAATCAAAGTGACCTATGACAGCACGTATCATTTTTTACGCGCTCTTAAATCTATCGGCGCCAACCAGCCAAGGCAAGGATACACCCCTCTTTCGCCATCTGACTTGCATAAAGCAATAACCATATGTGACGATATGCATTCGGGGCAAATCACTTGGCATATTGTTTACGGCTGCATCACAAAATAAGAGTACATCAAGTCACTCTGCTACATATGTCAAAAAACGATGTTGAGGGTTTCAATACTTCCGCGGATATTGTGCAAGACCAGCGTCAATAATCATATTGCGCATCATATAAAGCGGCCTTGAACGATATGAAGTCGCTGGCGTTGCTGATAAGGGGGCTGCATAACTTGGACGAAGGCTCGCTTTAATAGCAGGTTGGTATTTAAGGCCTTTTCCGGTTTTAAGACCATAGTACTCAAGCAAACCAAATAAAACTTCCCCCACTATAGCTCCCCCGACAGGTCCCAGAACATGCCCCCCCGTCCGCGCAGAGTTTTGCCAATGTGAATGCTCTGAAAAGTTTGCGTTTCTGTAAACTCTGCCCGGATGTCTTCGCGGATATTGTGATATATGGCGCTCATTTCTCTGCATTCCACCCAAGAATTCGGCTTCTTGTAAGATGTAATACCATAATGGAGTTTCATGCCGCTTTAAAATACGCCTCACATGTTGGTCTGGCGGCAAAATATATTTACGCCACGATGAAGCGACTGCCCCATGAAAGTTAGCCCTATGATTTTGCAAAAGACCTTTTTCATAAAGAAGCGGAATGATGTGATGAGCAACACTTTGACCAGACGGTACACTTAACGTATCCCCGCGCAGCAGGTTTCGCGCTGGCAACGACACAACACGATTATCAGAAATTGCATTTGCACGTGCCAACTGAAACAAACTTGGTACAACTTTGCGGTCAATTTTTCGAGCAAAATTAAAACCATAAGGTGGCCGTTTTCTTATGGGAAAAAAATATGACCAATCGACCACAAGCTTCTTTTTTAAAGGTTGGAATGCACGGATCTGGCGCGTTAAAATATGTTGCCTTCGCCCTCTCCTGATCTGATACGTTTCGCGAACCTGACTATGTCCATAGCGAAAAGCTGCTACCGCAAATTCAATAGGAATAAAGGGACGCTGTAACACTCCACGTCCCACCCCGAACCCGCCAGGAAAATAAAAACTCCGGCCGTGTTGAAGGATATGCCGAACCATACGTTTGCCAATAACACGGGGTAAAAAATCCTCAACAATAATACGGTGATAGTAGTGGATAACATGATCTTTCACAGTTTCAAAGATCTTCTGTTTTACCTCGCGTGGGAGATAGGAAGCCAAATGCCGGGTTCCACATCTACGTCTTGTCCGGCAATATACGTGCCTTGCACGGCCATGAAATTTCTCAACATGAATGTCTACCAAACGATTATGAAACGCAATAAAAACAAAGTGCAGCTGAGCAACGACAAAGTTCTCATCATTTCGCGCATCACCAATCAAGGCCCGCGCTTTACCTCCTTGAGGGCCTGGACGATAGCGGCGCTTATTTGTGCGCAAAAAATCAAACCGTGCATGCAGACCATGACCTATAAGCCGCTTGCCAACTCTTAAATATGGCAAATTGTACAAGAAAGGAGATTGCTCTGGCCCTCCTCCATACACACTGTCTAAATCAAGATCTGCGGTTCTCGCATTTTTGACTGATGAGGTCTGGGTAGGCTCGCCCAACTTCGATGAGACATCAAATGTAATATCATGATCGATAAACTGCCCCAGGAAAGTATACCCCGCAGGAACCCAACTGTCATAATGCTTATCGCGCGCAATATGATTTGGGACGCGCATTGTATTGGCAATACGGTTGTATAAATGATTGGGAAGCAAACGTGGCCTTAAGATTTTACTGTTATGTATTGGGAATGATCTGCCAAAACCGCGATGGTACACATTTGGGTGGTATGTCCTGCGAGGATGAACTTTGGCAGCAGGCTTTATTTGATGATGCCTATCAGATAATAAGCCGTCCCCATACCATCTTTGTATGACATTAGACCTATGATTAACACCATCATAAAACCAGTGATATCCATCTTTGGCATCAACTTCATGACCAAGAAGCCACAAAAAAATAAACGCAAAAAATATGCTAAAAATATACCCGCTTAGCAAAGCTCTTGGACACCACGTCATACTCACGACCCAAACTTAACTTTTCATGAAAAAACATGCTTAATACTTAATTAAGTTAGGAGAGATTACGATTTGGTTAATTTAAAATATATTATTAGCCAAGATAGCTTCCATATTGTTGTAATTGATATATTACTGATCACTCCAAACAATTTTAGAGCGTATTCTCACCTTCCACCTCAACAGCATATGTCAGCGGAAGTGATGTGGTAAATTTTATCTGCTCCATGGCAAAAACAGAACTAACATCCGATAATTCAATAGATGAAATCAGACGTTTGTAAAAAGCATCATAACTTTCAATGTTTGGTACAACCACACGCAACAAATAATCAACAGCACCACTCATGCGATAAAATTCAACCACTTCTGGAAAGTCTTGGATTTTAGAATGGAAACGGTCCAACCATTCTTGATTATGTTGATTGGTTGAGATGGAGACAAATACCGTAACCCCCGCCCCGATTTTTTTTGCATCAAGTAATGCAACGCGCTTTTGGATAATACCACTTTCCTCAAGCTTCTGTATGCGCCGCCAACACGGAGTTGTTGAGAGCCCAACAATTTTGCCAATTTCTGCGACTGCAACAGTGCAGTCTTTTTGCAAAATCTCAAGAATTTTGCGGTCCATTTTATCGAGCATTATGTGCCTTCTTATTATAATTTAGATTATATAAAGGTGTTTCAGGGCCCTAGCCATTATTAATAATTTTACTTAATACCATTTCTATTATCATTCAGTATGCTGGCTGTCAAAATCATATTATGACAATTTTTGATATAGAAATCCCTTTTAGGCCCCAAACCTAAACACTCTAAAACTGATTTAAAGGAGTGATGAGCGAAAAAACGCTCCCCAAAAATTAATACAATCTTAACAAAATAGACAGAGAAATTGTTCATACTTGATGTAAGCAACTTAACACTCACTTTATCAAAATTTGCTAAAATGTGCTTTGTACATGATGCTTAAAAAATAAAAGCAAAGCAGTACACGCAAAATTTCATCTTATGTAAATCAATTTCTTAAAACTATGAATGAAGCTTCTGATATAAATTATGAAGATATTACTCAGAAGCGTAGGGTTCATGCAAACCGTAGGCGGATGGCAAACCATCTTCGTGAGGCCCGCAACACTCTTTTGCAAAAAGCTGGCGTGAGCAACCAGGAATTTGAATATGAATTGTTGCAGATGTTTGTCCGTAATGAGCTTAGAGCCTTAGTCACCATTCCACTTTTTGCCGTTTTAATTGCAATTACTTGCTGCTTATGGGCGCCGCATCATCAAGTTCTGATTTGGCTCGCATCTGTTATCATATCAAAAGGCATTTCATTATGGTTATGCCAAAACTTTACAAAAATCCCAAAACAAAAAGCGAATGTCAAAAGTTGGCGAACAAAAATTACAACAGCAGAATTTTTGTTCGCTGTGAGCTGGGCCAGTATAGCATTTGTGGATATCAGCAATAATGACCATCAAGCTCATTTCTTTATTTTTGCCTCTATCATTGTCATGGTTGCCATCCGCATGATGTTTGCGTCCACTGTTTTATCACTCATTTATGTCGGCACAATTCCAATGACGTTAGCCCTCACAATACGGTTCATCATGACAGATGATATGTTTTATTGGACCATAGCAGCGCTGAGCGTTGGGATTCATTTGTATTTCTGCATTCTTGTGGAAGGCTTGCATAAAAATGTATTGGATATGTTTGCCTATCGCGCTGAAAAGGATTTCCTGATTGCTGAAATCGAAGAGGCCAAACTCTTTTCCGATGAGGCTTGCAGACGAGCTGAAGATGCGAACTATGCAAAATCACAATTTCTTGCCACGATGAGCCATGAATTACGAACGCCATTAAACGCAATTCTAGGATTTTCAGAGGTGATGAAAGACGAAATTTTAGGAGCGCATAGCAATACATGTTATCGTGACTACGCACAAGATATTCATGACAGCGGAAAGCATTTGCTGAAGCTTATCAATGAAATTCTGGACTTGTCTCGCATTGAGGCCGGTAGATATGAACTGCATGAAGAACTATTAACCCTGTCTCATGTTATCGAAGACTGTGTGCGTTTAATGAAATTAAAAGCAGACAGCAAAAACCTTAAGATTATTGAAGATTACAATGACCAAGAAATCAAACTTTGGTCAGATGAAAGAGCAATACGGCAAATTTGTCTTAATCTTTTATCAAATGCCATAAAATTCACGCCTTCGGGAGGGACTATCATGCTCAACATAAACTTGGACAGTAGTGAAGAACTGATTTTGTGCGTTGCAGATACAGGCCCAGGCATTCCTGAAAAAGAAATCCCTCTCGTCCTAGCAAATTTTGGTCAAGGCTCTCTCGCGCACGCCACAGCTGAAGGCGGATCAGGATTGGGCCTTCCAATTGTACAGGGGCTAATCTCATTACAAGACGGCCGGTTTAAATTAGAAAGCGAAATGCGCAAGGGGACCTCAGCTTTCGTTATTTTCCCGGCAAAACGGGTGAATAGAATCCTACCGCAAATGCCAGATCCCCGAGAAGAGAATAACTCAATCAACACTTCAATTTCATACGAAAAGCCGCGCGTTTCAACGCGCAAGACAAAGCCAAAAGAAAAAGATAATATTTCCGACACATCAAAACATCACCATGCAGATGCTCAAGAAAATTCCGCAGCAAAAACTCAAACTTCAAGTTCGCCAACTGTTGAAGATTTGAAAAGCCTTGCTTACGCTCCACCCCAAAGTCAATCTCAAGACAAACTCCCAGAACAGGCAGAACTTACCTCAGCGGAAGAGAATACAGTCACATAAATTTTGAAATCAAATGCCTCATCAATTCTTTATGTGAATAAATATTTTTCGCATTGGCAATATTTCAGAGAATCCTATTATATCGTTGAAAAGTTGTTATATCAAAGTGCGGGGACTTTGCTATGTCGAACACACGGTTCCAAGATACTCGGGGCAATTTTAATCAAGAGCACCAATTTCATCAAGATCCTTTCAAGAATTTCGGCCCAAGTGCATTTGGTCATGATTCTCCTCAGTCCTTTGACGAAAATCAGTCATTGGCAATGCCGGAGCCAATAGCTGCGCTTTCGCAAGGAGGATTTATTTCGCCTGAAGAAGAAGCGCTCGCCAGAACATTTTATAAAGACGTGTGTGAATCTGGCCTTATGCCACGTTTAATGAAAAACGCGCCAGCTCCTATTTATACCAAATATCATACAACAAATCAGAACAATAAAGAGCTGGCGGATCATATTCGAGGGATTTTTGCTCTACTTGACGCTGTTGATGACCGTTTGCTTGCAACAATGTGTGCGCTAATTTTGGAGATTTCAAATAACGGTGAGCAGCGACCTTTGAACATTGAAGAAGTTGGCCGGCGCGTTATGGGCTACCCAACCCAAGAAGCAAATCTGGGCGCTGGTGGGACGTTACTGCGCGCAGCATTGTGGATGATCCGCTTTGGTTACAATAACCCAACGGTTTGCACAGCTATGATGCATGAAAAGCGTATGAAATTAAAAATGGGACGTCAAAAAGCTTAGGCCTGTTGACATTCACCGCACGAAAGCATTGCAACACAAAAATCGTGATATGCAAGACAAGCCCCTTTGAAAATATGGGACTTTTATCAGTGTATAGCGTGTCCGATTTAAAATGATCTATCTTTTAAGATACTATCAGTTCGTCATTCCAGAGAACATTGGAATTTCATAGGAACTTCAAAGACACCCTGTTTTTCTCCGGAAGTACATTGGTTGTGTGTGTATGTAAATGCAACAAGGTCATCCAATATCGGATTAACAATGGATAGCAATTTTCGCAGCAACTGAAAGGGGGACAACCCAACCTATTCAAATTCAAGCATACCAAGCGCATGGAGATATGTATCAAGAATAGCTTCTTGTTCACGGCGCTCCATATCATCTTGTTTACGCATACGTATAATTGTGCGTATTGCTTTAACATCAAAACCAGATGACTTGGCTTCAGCGTAAACTTCTTTGATATCCCCCGAAAGAGCGGACTTTTCTTCTTCCAAACGCTCAATACGCTCTAAAAGGGATCTAAGCTGTTGTTGTGTCGCTTTGTTAATACTCGTATTTTCTGTCTCATCAGTCATAATTTTTTTATTATTCTCATTTTTTAAGGTTGTAAAAAAGCTGCTTTCTAGTAGAGAATCAGGCTCAAAGATATTGGGATAACTCAATACATATTATTCAAAATAGGTGCAGCCCTAAAATGATATATTCTTTATAAAATCCACACCAAACATTTGCAAAATCCACACACATCTAAAACAACAAACTGCTCATATTTTAATCAGTGCGCCCTTCTTTTGTGCAGCATCCGCGCCGCTTTTCCAATGTGTATCAGTTGATTTATAGTAACACTCTGATTACATTGCTAGTATTACAGGTTGTGAAATCTGGCATGCTATGTGCTTTACGTGACGTTAGTTTAATATTATTTGAGCTGTAATGGGGGATGCGAGTATTATAAAATTATGAAAAAAATAGAAGCTATCATTAAGCCCTTTAAGTTAGATGAGGTCAAAGAAGCCCTTCAAGAAATAGGCATTCAAGGC
The DNA here is from genome assembly GCA_039033475.1 of Pseudomonadota bacterium. Classification (GTDB taxonomy): domain Bacteria; phylum Pseudomonadota; class Alphaproteobacteria; order Rhizobiales; family CBDHHC01; genus JBCCCO01. The sequence continues at coordinate 10,674 of JBCCCO010000048.1, forward strand.
ATCACCGTGACTGAGGCAAAAGGTTTCGGCCGCCAAAAAGGACATACCGAATTATATCGCGGCGCAGAATACGTTGTTGACTTTCTTCCCAAAGCAAAAATTGAGATTGTAATTAGTGATGATGTGGCAAATAAAGCTATTGAAGTCATTCAAAATGCAGCTAAAACGGGACGTATTGGAGATGGCAAAATATTCATTTATAGCATAGAGGATGCCATACGCATCCGTACCGGAGAAAAAGGTGCTGACGCTATCTGATGAATTGTAGTCATACAACTGAAAATCATGGCACACTATTTATAAATCTCTGAATAAATCTATAAACCTCTAAATAAATAAGGAAAATACATATGTCTGATGCTAGTTCTGTACTCAGCAAAATAAAAGAAGAAGACGTCAAATTTGTTGACCTTCGTTTTACCGACCCACGCGGAAAAATGCAGCACGTCACGTTAGACACAGCGATCGTTGATGATGATATGTTTGCAAACGGTATTATGTTTGACGGATCTTCTATTGCTGGCTGGAAAGCAATTAATGAATCTGACATGACCTTAATGCCAGATACACAAACTGCACACCTTGACCCGTTTTACGCTCAAACAACAATGGCTATTTTTTGTGATATCCTAGAGCCATCAACTGGTGAAGCCTATGAACGTGATCCTCGCATGACCGCGAAAAAAGCTGAAGCCTATCTGAATTCGACTGGAATTGGTGATACAATAACTTTTGGACCGGAAGCTGAATTTTTTGTTTTTGATGATGTCAAATTTTCAACAGAGCCCTACCAAACTGGCTTTAAATTGGATTCGACTGAGCTCCCATCAAATACGGCAACAGAGTACGAAATTGGCAATCTGGGCCATCGTCCTCGTACAAAAGGTGGTTATTTCCCCGTTAATCCAATAGATTCAGCACAAGATTTACGCTCCGAAATGCTATCTGTAATGACTGAAATGGGAGTTACTGTAGAAAAGCATCACCATGAAGTGGGGGCTGCCCAACATGAGCTTGGCATTAAATTCGATACGCTTACATTTATTGCGGACAAGCTGCAAATTTATAAATATGTGGTGCACAATGTAGCGCATGCCTATGGCAAATCAGCCACCTTTATGCCAAAACCTGTTTACGGTGATAACGGTACAGGTATGCACTGCCATCAGTCAATTTGGAAAGAAGGCACCCCTCTTTTTGCGGGCAACCAGTATGCGGATCTCTCTGAAGATTGTTTATACTATATTGGCGGCATCATCAAACACGCAAAAGCGTTGAATGCGTTTACCAATCCATCAACAAATTCTTACAAGCGTCTGGTTCCTGGTTATGAAGCTCCTGTGCTGCTTGCTTATTCTTCGCGCAACCGTTCTGCCTCATGTCGCATTCCTTATGCCACATCGCCAAAAGGAAAACGCGTTGAAGTGCGCTTCCCTGATCCAACAGCCAATCCGTATCTTGCATTCTCGGCAATGCTAATGGCTGGCCTTGATGGTATTGAAAACAAAATCCATCCAGGAGATCCGATGGATAAAGATCTTTATGAGCTTCCACCAGAAGAACTGCAGGGCGTGCCAACAGTTTGTGGTTCGCTACGTGAGGCCATTGCGAGCCTGGACGCTGATCGTGATTTCTTGAAAAAAGGCGATGTGTTTTCTGATGATCAAATCAATGCTTACATTGAACTTAAAGAAGAAGAAAACGAGCGCTATGAGCAAACCCCTCATCCGGTTGAATTTGACCTTTACTACAGTGTATAAAATTTATTGCTCATATTAAATTATAGAAAAAGTGAAGAAACGGGGTGGTCAGAAAACTGGCCACCCCGTTCTTTTTTCCGAAATTATCGTTACGCGATAATAAATACGACACAAAGCGCAAACGTTAACAGGGTTTCAATCAGACGTTCGCGGTTTCGGATCAAAAACGCATGAAACATGATACTCAAACTCCAACTCGCGCACTCTCTAAATTAATAACAAATGCATCACGCTTTAACTTAAGAAGATTATAAATGTCCTCCAGTAAACATTTAAAATCCTAAAACATCTGAATACGCTAAAGTAGAAAATACGTTACTTAATCGATTTTGTGCGACTTACAGATGAGAGTATGCTGAACTTTAAAAACCATCCGCATCGGACCGCACAAATCACTTTAGTGAAATAAGGTTAATTATTGGAAAACAAAGACTTTATGTTTTCTAAAAAACCAAAAAAAATCCGCTCTAAAAATACAAGTAAACCCAGCCAAATGCACTTAATCTTTTGGGAAAATACGAAATAGCGAAAAACAACAATGCTTTTTTTACGGGTAGGATATTAATAATGTCTTGCCAGTGCCGAACGATTTTGCATTTCGCCTCATCTTTTTAAGTCTTGTGATATTTTTCTGGGCAGTAGCACTCATAAAAGCTCGATGTTTCTGGCCAGTATAACCGCTCAATCATCCCGTTACAATTTTGACAATAGATAGCTTATAACTGCTGTCGCTGTGAGTTGCTATATCTTGACAGTCCATGCCCACAGATTTTCTATTTGGGAAGCTGTTTCAGCTTTCGACTTCTCAGTAAAAACATGGCGCAGTCTTTGTTGCTATTGCACAACGAAAATGCGCCATCTCAGATGATGGTATTTATGAAATTTCTGGCTCGCAATTTGCGAAAGTTCATCTTTTCTCTTCACAGTATTACTCTGTGAGACGTATGCTTCCAAATGACGAGGATATTGCATCAAATGTGGGGACTAAATCTTCTATTTTAGAAACATGATAGTGAGTGCCTCCATTGCCCGCACAGGCTTTCAACATGTTTATTGCATCTTGGTCATTAAAATCAAAAGAAATTGTGTCGATACGCACATCATCATCTTTAATGTTTTGACACAATGCAGCTGTATCATTATTTGTATCTGTAAAGTTTGTGCTCCCATCTATTGGTGAGTAAATTTCTTGATTTATATTAAATTGAGTAGCGCTATCACTCCTTGGCAATATCTTTGATTCATTGGCTCCGTCAGACATTAAAACAATGGATTTTTGAACAGAAGCGGACTTTGGTGCACCATCTGAAAAAGGTTTTGCATCTGAAAGCAAGCGCCACCCCCACACCAGACCACCAGGAATATATGTTGTCCCCTCAGCTACTAAGTTATCTGAAATATTAAAAATCTCTTCTTTATTGTCTGTGAGACGGACAATTGGGGATGCTATACACCGACCATAATTACTATCCATTACGGCTTGTACAGGATATTCTGAGTATTTATCATCTACTATATTTAGTTGGTTTGGACGAAAAGCAACACAACCCGTCCAAAACACATTTTTGTTTCTTGGGGTGCATACATTTATTTGATTACCCTCGCCTGTGCAGACAGTCTCATATGAATGACATACATTTGAAGCCGAAGTGTTTTCACAAAACCACGTCTTCGCAATTTGCTCTGTGCATTGATTATTTATTTCATACTCAACTCGACACTCATTTTCTGTAGTTTGAAAATCGTTTGGTACAAATATGCCTTCTTCGTATCGATTGTTTTCTCCAATATTGATATGCCTGTTAAATGGTACCAACGCAATTTTTACGTTTGAATTAGGAGTGCCTGGTATCATTTCGTTCACAAAGTGCTTAGTGGCATTCTGTAGAGCTACTATTTTATCTCCATGCATTGAGGCTGTTGTATCTAGAACAAGTGCAATTTCTAAATTAGCTGCAGTCCCCAAAACAGCATCACTTTTGACATTAACTTGTAATTGTTTAATGCCAAAGACGCCTAGAAGTATGGTATCTAAGTTTGCAGAAGCCGTACCTGTGATTTTTGTATTGTTTTGAGTTAATGTAATATTATGTGTATAGTTTGGATAATCAGCGGAGGCATGTTGTGCCATAAATTTTGCAGCATCTTGCTTAGCTTCATTTTTTGTTTTTCCATCCTTTAAAGCTGCTGCTGTGATTAATATTGCGTTATCTAAAGCGTTTTGCATTTTGCTGCTAGCTCTGTAACTGCTGCCAAAATCTAGAGCAATTCCGATAGTTCCTATAAGCGGAATAGTGCTTATTGCAAAAAGCAATGAAATGTTACCAATAGTTTTTTTGTGAAATTCCTTAAATAACGTGCAGAAGGGCAATAGAAACTCAAACACTGAAACCTCCAGATAGTAAATCCAAAATTGTGGATTAAGCTTCAGCTATTTTGATTAAAATCTTATTTATTTGTATTAATAGCCCTGCCGGAATTGTGTATAATGTTAATTTTTTATTAAAATGAACAAATAAATTCATCATCAATTATAATTTATCGTTCGCTAAATGCTGTATCGAGTGAGCGGTATATAGGTTTTAGCATATATTTCATAAGTGATTTTGCTCCTGTGATAATTTCTGCTTGGGCTTCCATTCCTGGTAAAACAAGATGTTTTAGATTGCTTCTCTTAAAGTAATTTTTTTCCAGATGTATCTGTGCTTTATAATACGCGACCCCATCCTTGGTTTGAAACGTGCTTGCTGATATTTTTTGAACTGTTCCATTTAAGGTTCCAAAAAGATTTGGATCATAAGCAGAAATTTTCACATTGACTTTATCTCCAACTTTAACTTGGGCGATATCTGATGGCGCTATCTGACTCTGTACGATCATGTCGTCCTCAAGGGATACGACATTTGCAACCAACTCTCCTGCTTTTATCACTTCACCAGGCGCTTTTGGAACAAGTTGTTGCACAATGCCACGTATCGGCGATACGATTCTTAATCGTACTACTCGGTCATTGAATTTATTGATTGTTTCTTCAAGCTCAGCAAGTTCTCGAGAGAGTTGGCTGTATTCCTCAGCAAATTTATTCCTGGCCTCAGCTTCAGCTTCCTGAAGTTTTATATTAGCCTCTGATAAGAGTAATTTATTTTTTGCCAGTTTACCTTCTGCTAAAATTTGTCGTGCTTTTGCGGTCTGATACTCCGTTCTGGCTTCAAGATAATCTTCTCGTGACGTGAGCCTTTTTTTGAAGAGCTCGTTTTTAATTTTAACCTTTTCGAGATATAGCTGAGCTTGTTGTATATTTGCGGTATATTCCAGGCGCGCGGATTTTAACTCTGCTTTATTTTGCAAGATTTTTGATTGTAAGATAAGCTTTTCTTTTCTTATTTTTTTCTTTGCTGAATTATACAGATTGTATTGATCTTTAACAATTTTTGGGTATTTCTCCCTCCATAATGAGAAGTCTGGTTCCTCAGCAGCAATAAGAGCAGAAAGTCGAATTTCACTTAAGAACAAATGAATTCTGCGTACTCTTAATTGATTGAGATCTTGACCAGGTCCCGTTGATTGCAAGAGAACAAGGGTATCACCTTTCTCAACCAGATCGCCTTCAGAGACTTTGACTTCGCGAACCAACCCTCCTTCAAGGTGTTGTATCTTTTTTATCAGGCCGGATGGAATAATTTGTCCTTCTGCGATGATAAGTTCTTGTATCTGGGCAACAGACATCCATATCAGGGCAAGAGTTAATATCCCACAAATCGTATATGTAAATTGTTGAGAAAATTGAGATAAACGGCCAGTTTCAAGCACCTCTGGCAAAACTAATGCATTCAGAAGTTGTTCTTTTTTTTGTGCTTCCTTTTTAACAAAAGGCAGTTTCCACGACCTGAACATGCTAAATACCACCCACTCACTCTGTGATAGATTAGCATTAGGCCATTAAAACTTATTAAAGATGCTCAAAATTGCAATGTATTAATTTTTCTTTAAGTCTTTATAGTATTGTTACAAAACAATTACGTCATCTTAGCTCCAAAAATACTCTGATTTTATTTATTATATATCATCGGAGAATTTTGATGCATTTGTTGCGTTTCAACATCTTCTTTAATTAACTCTGATGGTGGGACATCCGCAATATTTACTCCACTTGAAAAGATAACAACTCTATCTGCTATTCTGAGAAAATCTTTATCATGGGTAACCATCAACACTGTTGCCTTTTCTCTAAGTGTTAGAATTTTATTAATCAAAGCGGCATTTCCAGTTTGATCCATATTCTTACTGGGATCATCCAGATAGTAAATATTGGCTCTTTTAATAAAAGCGCGTGCTAGGCACAATTGTTGTAGCATTCCATCTGAGAACAAATATTTCTCAGATGCTTTGATTCTGGTGTTTAACTTGTCTGGTAAAAGGTTAAGTTTTTCTAGCAAGCCAATTTCATCTAAAATACCCTCGATATCCTTTAAGTTCGCATCAGGCTGAGAAAGTGACATGTTTTGTGCAACTGTGCCATAAAAACATGTTGTCTCTTGTGGCACATAGCCAATACGATTTCTGAGCTCATTCACGTTAATTTGTCTTATATCTAAACCATCCATCATAATATTGCCGAGCTGCGTTTGGTACAAACCAAGCAAAATCTTTAATAGCGTTGACTTTCCTGCCCCTGAAGGCCCCGTGATTGCAATAATTTCTCCAGCTCCAACATCAAAACTGATTTTTCTTAAGACAGGGTCAGCATCTTGAGCAAAACGAAAAGCAACATTATTAATGCTAATATTCCCTTTGAATTTTCTATAAAAAGGAATAGCTTTTTTTGATGACTGCTCAGTTTTAAATTTAGCCAGATAATCCACTTGTTTGAAGCTTTCAGTTACAAGGCTAAGGCGATGCAATCCTACAAATACGGTTTGAATTGGTGAGAGCATACGCCAGATTATAATCATAAGAGCAATCAAAGCGCCGTTTGATAGATTTCCTTGCATGACTTGTATCACACCAAGGCCTAAAGTTGTAATGCCTGCAAACAACATCATAGATTGTGTAATTGTTTGAAGAATGAAATTTGTATTTTGAGCTATAAAATTACTTTTCGTAAAATCAGACCACAACTTACCATATCTATTTGTCCAGGTTTGTGCTCCAGCATTGTAGCTAATGGATCTATGTTTGGTCACCAACTCGGTTAAAAAATTACGGTTTTTACTTTTACCCTCTCCAGAATGAGCAACCTGGAGCTTTACAAGTGGGAATGTTATAAAACCTAATAGAAAGTAAAAGACCATAAGGGCGACGGGTATCCAACCAAGATAGCCCCCAATAATAAAACTCATCATGAGGAAGAATATTAGAAAAGGGACATCTAAAAAGGCTTCAGCGAGGTTGCCAGTGAAAATATCACGTATGGACTCAAATTGCTTAAGACGTGTAATTTGCGCCCCAATGGGAGCTGAATTCACAACAGAAATTGGCAGTTTTAGAAGATGTTGAAATGATTTTATTAATAATAAAGCTTCAATACGCGCGCCTAAGTATGAAATAATTTCGACCCGTTTTAGACGAAGCAAAGATTCAAGGACTACGACGAGTGCCATGCCCATACTTATATATATCAAGGCGATAATTGATTTCGTTCCAATCACCTTGTCATATATAGTAATAACATAAATAGGAATTGCTAGACTTAATAAATTTATTGTCAGAGTAACCACGAAAAGAGAAAGAAATGTTCTCTTGAACTTATCAAGAAGGGTACTGATCCAGCCTCTGCGAGATTGCTCACTTTCAGCGCTCTCAAAGTCAATAGGTTTTATTATGTAAGCAGTGCCGGGGGAAAGCATTGGCTTAACATGTTCATACTTTTGATTCTTAGAATTAAAAATGACTATTTTGTCATCATCGTCTTTTGACAAAATAGCGTAGATTTCGTTATCTTCTGTAACATAAAGACATGGCATATCTCGCTTTCTTAATGTCGCGAGTGAGCATTTTTGTGGTTGTGTATTATAATCCAATCTAACAAGGATGCTCCTTAAGTCATTTATAGAATTTACAGGGTCAAAGTGTGGCATTGCTTCGAGAATGTAGCGCAATTCACCCTTCCAATTTAAGGCTTTTAAGAGTGGACCCAAGCAGGAGCTGGCCAATGTAAATTGTGTTTGCTTGTCGTCTAAATTGGCCTGATAGTTTTCTGCCAACAACCCTTGAAGTTGTTTTATATTCCATTCGAGATTTATACCGGATGGATCCTGAATACTCATTGTCTTTATACCGTTTCAAAAATATGCTATATGGCTTGCTCTTCTATTGCATGAGGTTTTGTGCTCTTTGACACAAGCTGTCCCTTATCAAAAAAGACTATATCGTCACATATATTCATTATTTCTGCATCATTTGTAGCAATTATTATTGTAATTGAGCCTTTGATTTTTTGAAGGGCCTGATAAACAGCCTTTTTTTCTTTTTGGGTTAAGCCGTTTGTAACTTCATCCAAAATAAAAATACTAGGCTTGTTTAACAAAGCTCTTGCAATCGCTAATTGTTGTATAAACCCGGTAGGGAGGATATGCTCATTGTAGCCTCCAATTATTGTGTTGTATCCTTCTGGCAAACGGTTAATTTGCTCATCAAGACCTATCATTTGTGTGATGCGATGGATTTCATCAAGTTCATAATCAGGTTGGAACATTGTAATATTCTCTAATATAGTCCCATAATGACCAGCTATATTTGAATAAACATAACTTATTTTATTTTTAATTTTTTCATATCCCCACTTTATATTATAGTATCCATCAATGTAGATTTCTCCTGTGCAGTCTTGCAAGTCACCTATAATGCATCTGAGTAAAGTTGTTTTTCCAGACTCATTTGGTCCTCTAAAGCAGATAAGTTCTCCTGGTGCGATTGACAAATTTATGTTTTTTAATATCCAGCCCTCGTTATCAGATATATTGTAATTTAAGTTTTTGATTGTCACTGAGCCATGACATTTGATGATTTCTTGATTATTTACAGAATTTAATTGTGATTTTTTTTGCAAATCATGCAGCGGTTGAATGCGTTCTTTCAATGCAAACATATTCTGGATCTCTGTCCATGAACTTATTCCCTGAACGACAGGCTTCATAATACGGCCAGATAATAGCGTGCAACATGCCAATGCACCTATTGTAAGTTGGTCTTCAATAACAAGAAAAGCTCCAAGAGCTATAATGCTTGTTATCGCAAGCAGATTGGCAATATTACTGATTGCGAGTAGGATCCCACTTGATGATATTAATTCATAGCTTATGTGAGCAGAACTTTTTTGTAGCCGTTCAAAGCGACGCTCCATTTGAGGTTCCATCGCAATTGTTTTAACTGTGTGAATGCCACTTAACACCTCGGTAATAAAATCATACTTTTTGGAATTTTCTTTTATCTGCTCATGTATGAGTTCTTTGATTTTGTGCCCCTTATTAAAGGAAAACATCATAAAACCTAAAATTAAAATGATTGGAACCAAAATAAGAAAACCACCAATAAGACCTATTAGACCCAAAAAAATCAGAGCAAAGGGGAAGTCTATTAGCAATAATCGTAACTGCCCTGAATAATATTGGTTATGCTGGACATAAGACTCCAGTCGGCCAAGCCATACAGTAGAGGGCGTTTTTTCGACATCTGAAGACGGTGTTTGCAAAAAATCTTTTATCAGGGCAACTTCTGATATGAAAGCATCACGTGAAGCTTTATGCGACAACAAATAGGCTCGTGCAATTTTCAACACAGCTTCCACTATAATAATAACAAGTAGGCTAGCGCAAATGAATACGAGTGTATCGTATGACTGGTTTGGTATAACCCGATCATAAATTTGCAAAATGGAAAGTGGTAAAGCTAAGCTTAAAATATTTATAAAGACAGAGGATACATAAACAGATGTCGGTATGGTACGCAGCTCTTCTGAAAATTTTGCTAAAGAAGTGAGAAATTTGTTTGAGAAGAAATCCACTTCGATATAACCTTGCAAATAGCTCATTGTATTGTTTTTCATCTGCACTAGAGCAATCTACTTTTAAGTAAATTTGATTATAAAGTAGAAATTTGCTCGCTCTAGAATTTATTACAAAAACGTAAAATGTTATTAGAGTTCACAAAGTTATAATATACCTCCTAAAAACAAATAATTATTAAATAACCAAATATTTAATATGTTTTTGATGCAAGATATTATTAATCTATACTACGTTTCCTTGAGA
>JBCCCO010000049.1:0-20420 GCA_039033475.1 Pseudomonadota bacterium
CTTTGACCTATATTCCAGATCGGAAAATGCAGCCATTTTTTATTTACGTTCAAACGCCACATAGGCTTTACGCGCTAAAGCGCGGCGCGCAGTCGCGCTTGCCAAATAACATTATAAGTATCTAATAATGTTATTTGGTATAACTTAACTTACAGTATCAAGCCACTTTGGGATACAGTTGATTAAAAGACTTTGTCATATGACTAGCTAGTTCTTGTACTATCGCATTATCCCGGCCAGGGGCTTGATACATATTGATGTAAAAGTGTGGCAGTGTTGGCAAATTGCTATCTGGTGGCAAGACTGCACACGAGGGCGGAATGGCTTGAGACAGCGTTGCTGCAATGGCAAGATCAGCTTGTAGCGTGGCTATCATAACCGGCATGCCATCACCTTTTCCATCAATCAAACGCCATTTTCGTCCAATTCGGGCAAGGGCTTCTAAAATGCATGGCCGAAATGCACAGGTTTCATCTTCAATAGCAATCGAAAGCGGATCATCTTTATAAGCCTCGCCATCAATGACACCTGCCCAAACCAATTGATCAATCAAAAGTAACGTTCCATCGTTTTCACTTTTTTTTGCTTCTGTGGTTAATGTTAAATCGATTTCCTTTTTATCAAGCAAAGCCAGTAATTTAGGTGTTGTTAAACAGACTATTTGCACATCAATTGTTGGCCATAGTTTTCGAAAGCTTTTTAGAATGCGAGGCATAAATGATTGTACTATGTCATGGGGAACTCCCAAGCGCACTTGGCCTTCAAAATCTGGTGAGGTCATTTGATGCCAGATCTCATTATTTAAAGACAACATGGACTGGGCTTTTGGTAGCAACCGCTCTCCAAGAGCTGTCAGCTTAAGCAATTTTTGGCTACGGTCAAACAGCTCAACCTGAAACAGATCCTCAAGACGCTTGATTTGTTGACTTACGGCCGATTGTGTCAGATTTAAATGCCGTCCTGCTTTTGTCATGGCGCCAGTTTGGGCCACTTCAACAAATGTTCTCAATAATGTTGTGTCAATATCACGTGTTTGCATCGCACCTCAGCCTATGCCCTTATTCATTAGAAACTCTAATGCTAAGCATTATAAACATTCGTTTTCCTTATGCAAGGGAATTGACTATATTCATTTTATATTCAAGCAGACAACTCGAATGCTTTTGAAAAGCAAAGATACCGAAAGGAGAATAATGTTATGTCAGCAACACATTACAACACCCTGCATCCAAGCGGACATGCTGGAGGCCTGAACAAAAGTGATGATAATACCCATGATGTTCTGCAAAATGTAATTGATGGTTTAAATTTCGTTAAAAAAGCTTACGAAATAGCCCGTCAAAGACATCATTTGCTCAATTTGGAAGAACATCAATTAAGAGATATTGGCTTAACCAAAGACCAAGTTGCACGCGAAACACAACGCTCATTCTGGGATGTACCTGTCCAAAAATGAAGCTAATATTTTTATATCTTGAAATTTGCAAACAACTAAGGGCTTAGGGCTTAAAGATAAGATGCACTTGCGCTAAGGGCGTAATAAATAGCTAAAAATGGCGATATGCGTTTTATCTCTAAGTCCTAAGTTCAATTTTTTGTTTTTTCAATACGAACTTTAGAGAATACCGTTATACTGCTCTTATGATGTTATGACAGGGGCCTAAATACATATTGCAAACCAAGCGTATCATGTATTATGGCTTTAGAATTAAATACAAAATTTAGGAGAGTATTGCGATGCCAGGATGGACAGAAATCCTTATTATTGTTGCACTGCTTGTTATTTTGTTCGGAAGAGGCAAAATTTCTGAGCTTATGGGTGATGTAGCAAAAGGTATAAAGAGTTTTAAAAAGGGCATGTCTGAAGAAGCAAATGATGCCGTAAAATCAGATAACATGAAAACCATAGACAATACAGGTCAGGCTTCTGCCTCACCCAATCCTGTGCCCAATCAGGAAAATCAAAACGTAAACTCGTAAAGCGATTTTGATCGTAGTTTTTTTAAGAGCGAGGGGCGTTTTATGTTTGATATAGGCTGGTCGGAGCTACTGCTCATTGCTGCGGTCGTCATTATCGTTGTTGGGCCAAAGGAGTTGCCTCATCTGTTGCGCAGTATGGGCCAAATTCTCAATAAAGTACGCTCCATGTCACAAGAATTTCGCTCCCACCTTGATGATGCTATTAAAGACACAGAGATTGATAAAATTCGCGATGATATTCAAGATGTTAAGAGTGGTAAAGCCTTCACGGAAGAGACCGGGTTTGATGTATTTCAAGACCTTATGCCAGAAGATACCTCGTCACAAAATCATCATGGAACAGCGGATGCGGCCACGGAAATGACGCCAACAGACATAAATCAAAATCAGTTAAAGCAAAACAAAGGTTAGAATTCTGTGTCTCAGCAAGATATTGATGCCACACAAGCCCCGCTTGTCGAACACTTAACAGAATTGCGCCGGCGTTTGATGTTTGCACTGGCCGGCATTGCGGTTTGTTTTGTCGTTTTAATTTTTTTCGCCCATGACATTTTCAATATTTTGGTCTGGCCGTATGAATGGGCTGCCGGACACCCTGTTGAACTACAAGTGACGGCACCCCATGAGCAAATTTTTACATACATTAAGCTAGCGTTGTTTGGAGCTTTGTTTTGCGCGTTTCCTGTCGTGGCTACTCAGCTTTATCTTTTTGTTGCTCCTGGCCTTTATACAAATGAGCGTAATACGTTGTTGCCCTATCTTATGGCGACACCATTGCTGTTCTTATTGGGCTCTGCTCTGGTGTATTTCGCCGTCATTCCCTTGGCTATGCAATTCTTTTTATCATGGGCTCAAGACGGTGATGGAACGAAAATTACATTGGTGCTCAAAGTCAGCGAGTATTTGAGTTTTATTATGACGCTGATATTGGCTTTTGGCTTTTGCTTTCAACTTCCTGTTTTGCTTACGCTTTTGGCCCGCGTTGGCTTTGTCACAGCAGATTGGCTTCGAAAAAAGCGCAAATATGCCATCGTATGTGTTTTTATTTTGGCAGCGGTGCTAACCCCACCTGAAATTGTCACGCAGCTTACTTTGGCAATTCCAACTTTGTTGCTTTATGAAATCTCGATTTTTGCTGTGGCTATTGTGGAAAAACGCCATCAGCGTGAACAGAGCGAAAACAGTGATGACTAGGCTCAGAATGCTCACTGCCAATGCTCTGCAATCCATGGCGTTGGGTGAGTGTACTTATAGATTTTTTTATACCAAGGAGCTTTCCACTTTCCCTCTAAGGCTTCATCAGGGTCTGGATGACCGGTAAAACACACAACCTTTGTTTCTTGCGGTAAAGTTGCACTTCGAAAAAGATTAAGTGGCCAACGTGGCAACAAATTGTGTTTGAAGCTTTGGCACCATGAGGCTGGCCAAAACGTTTTGTTTTGAATTTCATAGGAAATAAAAGTTTGGCTGTTGGGATAGGCGCTGTCTATGATTTTGTAAGGGTCTGTATTCACTTTATCGAACAAGTAAGAATGTGCCCCAACCTTAAAGCGGTAAACAGAAGTGTTGCATATGCCGCTGCCAAATTGAGTCCAATTTTCTATCACACAAAATGCTGCCTCTGGCTTGTAATCAAAAAATGCATCGATGTTTGATGTGATGACAACATCAAGGTCAATATAGAGCACATCACCACTTAAACCTTCCAGGGTCTCACCCCAGAGCGCAATCTTGCGCCATGTTGACTGCTTGCGCCGCTCTGTCAAATTGATTGTTGGCATGGGATAGGCTTCTATTTCTGGATCAAGCCCATGGGTATCATCGGTGTAACACACCAAACGTGTGGGCCGCTGCGTGTTGCGTTTGATCATAGACCACAACACATTTGCGTATTTCGCGGGATAGCGTTTCCCCCATTTGGTACAAATAATTGTTTGCTGCATGATGATATTGAGAATTTCAATTACTAGAAAATTAAGTTTTATCGTACCTGTGAAAAAACTCTATGTCGTTATTATTTATAATTAAAGTTAAATTACACAAGACGGCTGCATGAATGATTTTTTTCACATAACTGAACTCTTGTCTTAAGATTAACATATTACCCATTCATTTATAATCAAAATTGCAAAATTTTGGATGGGGTAAAAGGTGGTTAATCAGTCAGAAGACGTCAAGAAGCCGTTCTTTTCAATTGTTATTCCGACGTATAATCGTAAAGAGTACGTCTTTGGTGCCATTAAAAGCGTACTCAATCAAACATTTAAAGATTTTGAACTTATCGTTGTGGACGACGGATCAACGGATGGAACGCATGAAGAAATTGATGTGTTTTCAGATGAGCGCTTGCGTTATGTTTATCAAGCGAATAGGGGGGCTCCTGTTGCGAGAAACACAGGCATTAGTGCGGCGCGCGGGGAATATATAAGCTTTCTGGATTCCGATGATGTCTTTCTTGAAAACAAACTTGCAAGAGTTTTTGAGGAAATACAAAAATTTCCAACAGAAACAATTCTGATTTCTTCTCATGAACGGGTTAAAGCTGATAAAAGTTCTATATATTACAATCCGGAAAAATGTTTAACGCCACCAGAGTTCAAGCGTTTATTGCATTATCATATTATTGATTCCAGTACGAGTGGGCTCGTTATCAAGCGTGCCAGTCTTGTTGAAGAGGGCGGCTTTGATAGCACCTTAAAATGCATTCAAGATCGTGAGTTGCTATTTCGTATGTGTCAGAGTCACGGCTGTGTGCTTATTTCAGATATTTTGTGGCAGAAGAACTGGACCAAAGACAGTATTGTGGCCAATATTGTGCGCCCCCACTACGTTTCCTCTATCATGGATATTGCTGATCGAAATCCAAGTTTTGATGAGGAATATAAAGATGCCTTACATTATTTGGTGTTCAGAGCTATTATCAAAAATCTGGTCAAAGGAAACTTCAGCAAAGTGGTTGAAGATGTGAAAACATTAAAATCTAGAAAAAAGCAACAAGAGAGCTTTTTGACGATGATTAAAGACTATTTCAATGTGAAGAAAATCCGCAGGCAACACAAATTCTCATCTTCATAAGGCTATTACTGCACTATTCCCGCTGGAGCACAAGATTGACAAATCGATTTGCCCAAGCACTGCTTTCAAAACTATGTTTGATCATACTTGGTTCATAAATGGTATCTACCCATTCTAAAAAGGATATGTCCTGCGATTCTTTACTTTCGGTATAACTGTCAAAAATGTGATCAAGAACGCCTGTTTCGGCTTGACGAATATGGCCATATTTCAAGCTAAGTTGTTTTTGCGCCACTTCAATTGGTGCCTTTTCTTTAAACAGCATGTAAAGCACGCTGGCAAAGCCAGCTCTATCTGCCCCAGATTTGCAATGCATCATGAACGGGTATTCAATAGATTCAAAAAGTTGTTTTACCTCATGAATGCGTTCTCGTGTTGGGGGGTGGCGTGAGCTAATGGTCAAATTAATAAGTTGAATTCCATGTTTCTTGCAGCTTTTTTCTTCCAGACGGTACCCACCGCATTCCCGCTCGCCGCGTAAATTCACAATCGTGCGTACACCTTTTTTCGCGTAGCCTCGAATTTGCTGAGGTGTGGGTTGGCTGGCGCGCCAAACATTTTGCGCTACTTTATGTTTATTTGGATAGATAACGCGCAAGATACCATGATCCAGAATGAGCATGTCAAAATAATCAAACCATGGGCCAAATCTGCGGTGCATCCAAGGAGGTGATTTGCGTGCAACATACCTTCTTACGCTGCGCGCCCCTCTTCTAAATTTTTTTTGTATAAATTTCATAATCTGCAAAAGTGCTCAAAGATTTTTAAAGACAAAAGTTTTTATAACTTTTTCACAGGTCGTTTTTTCAAAAACTTGCACAAACATATAATATAAATTAAAGCTGCAGTAATTATAGTTATTTAGAAATAAGATTAATTTGAACATATAACAAGTAATGCTGCACTTCTTTAAATACAAAAATATTTCCCATCTTATTTCAAATTATTTCAATCAGTTAAAGATAGAAGATATTGAACTGTTCATAAACATTTTCAATCAATATTTTTACCGCTTTCGCTTTCGCTATCTTGTTATTTTTATACTTGTTTTTATTACAGCAGGTTCCACAGCTGTTATTGCTTGGTTTATCAAAGATGTTGTTAATGTCGTCTTTGTTAACAAGCAAGCTGATTTGATAATACCTATTTTTCTATTCATTTTTATAATTTTTGTTACCAAGGGTGTGAGCACCTATTTTCAAATGGTGTTGTCCCGGCATATTTCCAATGCCATGGTTGCGGACGTGCAGCAACGCCTGTTTGATCATTTAACAAAACAGCGCATATCCTACTTTAATAAAATTACCTCAGATGACTTAATGATGCGTTTTTCTCAAGGTGCTCATGGGTTTTATTCCATATTAACGACAGTGGTTGTTGATGGTTCACGTGAAGCGGCTATGGTTATTGGTCTTTTTGTTGTGATGCTGATTCAAGATCCGCTTTTAACACTGTTATGTTTTACCGTTGTTCCGGTTGTATTCTATGCCATTAGCACGTTGGTACGAAAAATAAAAAATGCTGCAAAGCAAGAGCTTGAGGGCTTTTCCGATTTAAACAAAAATATTCGTGAACTCGTTCAAGGCATAAGTGTCATCAAAGCGTTTCATTTAGAAAATTTCATGCAACGCAAAACTCATAAAATCATAAAAGACATTCAGGATCAGCGCAACCAAATTGCTGTTTTGCAAAGCGCTCCAGTTCCCTTGATGGACACATTGGGTGGCCTTGCCGTTGGTTTGACCATACTTTATGTCGGGTTTCGTGTTGTGAGCGGCGATTATGATCCAGGTACATTTATGTCTTTTATCACGGCCTTATTATTAGCTGCTGATGCAGCACGACGGCTGAGCCAATTGCCGGTTAAACTGAAAACAGCTCTGACAGCTGTTGGTATGGTTTTTGAGCTTTTAAATGACAAACAGTACGAAATAAGTGGAGCAAATACGCTTTTTCTTGTAAATGGAACAGCTCTTAATCAGACAGAGCAAGCTAATGGCCATGAACCAATATCTAAAAACTTGGCTTTAGAACCACAACAGGATCCTCTTATTCGTTTCCAGGATGTTACATTTTCCTATTGCAATCAAAAGCCAATCTTAAATGCATTTGATTTAGACATTCAGCCAGGTGAAATGATTGCTATTGTCGGGCCATCAGGATCTGGAAAATCTACTCTCTTTAAGCTTTTGCTAAAGTTTTACGAGCCAACATCAGGGACAATTTCCATTAATGGTACTTCCCTTGATGAGATTGATTTGCTGTCTTTGCGTTCAGCCATATCTCTTGTGGAACAATCAAACTTTATTTTTAGTGGTTCGATTGCAGATAACATCACTCTTGGGGACAAAACAGTCTCCCAACACCGTATTGAACAAGCTTGTCATTATGTTGGATTGCATGACTTTATCTCCAGTCAACCTAATGGATATGATGCTGATGTTGGAGAATTGGGGGCCATGATTTCTGGTGGTCAGGCCCAGCGCCTTAATATGGCCCGTGCTATCATCAAAGACACACCTATTTTGTTATTAGATGAGGTTACTTCTGCGCTCGATACAGAGAATGAAATTCTGATTAAAGACTATGTTCACAGCCAGGCTGGAGACAAAACAATCCTGATTATTGCTCACCGGCTTTCAACTGTAAAAGATGCAGACCGCATCGTTTTGCTTGAGAATGGTCAGGTATCAGACTGCGGTTCTCATAAAGAGTTGTTAAGTCGCAATGCTTATTACGAAAACATTGTCAGGCTTCAGTTTGCGCAATAGTTATGTTTTTACTTTTCTGTGAATTTAAGCTCGATGCGCCGGTTGCGTTCTAGGGCTTGGTTGCTGGAACCGCTGGCAATAGGCTGGTTCTGACCAAAGCCTGCCGCGACCAGACGATTTGGGGGCACGCCTTTATCAATCAGGTACTTTACAACAGAAATAGCCCGCGCGCTTGAAAGTTCCCAGTTAGAAGGAAAGCGGCCCGTTGCAATGGGGCGGATATCTGTGTGGCCGTCAATGCGCAATACCCAATTGATCTCCGTTGGAATATCATCTTCAATCTCGACCAAAACTTGAGCAAGTTTATCCAATTCCAGTTTTCCCAAGTCGTTGACATTATCTGATCCGGAGGGGAATAAAACTTCGGCTTGAAATATGAAGCGGTCGCCGACAACGGAAATATTTTCACGTGTTCCCAAGACATTTCTTAAACGGCCAAAAAAGTCTGACCGATATTGTTGTAATTGTTGTACGCGCTTAGCAAGAGCAACATTTAAGCGCTTACCTAGATCGGCAATCTGAGCTTGACTTTCTTTATCCCGTTTCTCCGTTGTATCAAGTGCATTTTGTAATGCCGAAATCTGACGCCGCAAAGCAAGCAATTGCTGGTTAAGCAATTCAACACGAGCAAGTGCATTCTTTGAAATTTCTTTTTGGCCTTCTAGTTCACCTGCCAGAACGCCAATACGAGTATTTGCAGATTTGCTTTTCTCATCTTCTGCCCCAACTAACCCTTGCAATTTTTGATTTTCGTTTTTTGATTGCGATAAGGATGCCGATAAAGAGGCTAATTGATCATCAAGATCTTCTGATTTTCGTTTTTCTAAGGAAAGCAGATCGGTGAGCTGAGAAATTTGACGGTTTAATTTTTCGAGTGCCGTATCTTTACCGCTTGCCTCTTGTGTCACAAAATATTGGACCAGCATAAAAATAGAGAGCAGGAAAGTGACGACCAATAGCAATGTGGCCATGGCATCTACAAAGCCAGGCCAGTAATCATGACTGGCAGAGATACGCCGACGCGAACGCCTTAAAGCCATAGGACTTAACCTCCCCTACGGCTCAAACGAGAATTAAGTTCGCGCAAAACTACGTTTAGATCGGCGGTGTGGACCGCTTGCTCATCAACCCATTCGCGCACGACTTTTTGTTCTGCCCGCATTTGTTTTACAAGGTTATCAATGCCGCGCGCTAACTCTTTGGCCGATTCATCCGTACGTGTATTGGCATTTTCCATGCCATATTGGATGCGATCTCCAAGCTCGGCTAGGGAGCGTTGCATATCAAGCAAGGCAAAGCGCAACTCGTTCTTGCCGCCATCGGCAACTTCGCTTGTCGAAAGTTGTGTGAAGCCTGAAAGCCACTCCTCCAACTCATTATAAAAGCGGTTTTGCGCTTGTGAGGCTTGCAAATCCATGAAACCCAAAATCAAAGAGCCGGCGAGGCCAAACAAGGATGATGAAAACGCTGTGCCCATACCTTGCAGGGGTGCCTCTAAACCTGCTTTGAGTTCTGTAAAAACGTTGAGAGAATCACCGCTACCTACGTTCAGGGCCGCAATCGTTTTTCCAACAGATTGGATGGTATCAAGCAGCCCCCAGAATGTTCCAAGCAGGCCGAGGAAAATAAGGAGCCCAACAAGATAGCGCGAAGTATCTCGTGCTTCTTCCAGGCGTGATGCGATCGACTCCAAGATTGAGCTCATGGAAATGGTAGAAATTGGCATCCCGCCGGCACGATCGCGCAATAATGTTGCCATGGGTGCAAGCAATACCGGCATTTCCTGCATGGGTACGCCGGGGCTGGCAGCGCTGTAATTGTTGACCCATTTGATCTCCGGATATAACCGGGAAACCTGATTAAAAGAATAGAGGATACCAATCACAAGGGTGAGAAGAATGAGGCCATTTAGAGCAGGGTTGGCCTGAAACGCAATTTTTACCTCTTCGTAAATCACCGATACAATCAGCCCGATAATCATAAGAAAAAGCAGCATTGCCAGAAATTTGCCACGAGGTTTTGATAGCCTACGCGTGTAGCCCATCATCATAGCGGGTGTGCTTTGCATTTTATTCATTTACTTTCAACTCAATTGTCAGCGTAAATTTATATCAGCTCATGTTATTGTAGAATGCAGCAATATAACATGACTTATGAAACATTATGTTTTTCATAATGACAAACTCTAACTCCTATATTTATTGCATTATATAAGCATGTTAAGCAACCGAATGTATCTTTTTTATAAGTTTTGTTAAATCGCGATGGATGCTCTCGTTGCCAGCGGCAATGTGGCCTTTATCAAACATTCCTTGTTTACCATCAAGATCAGAAACATAGCCACCAGCTTCACGCACCAGAACAATGCCTGCTGCCGTATCCCAAGGTGACAAATTCCGTTCCCAAAATGCGTCAAAGCGACCGGCTGCAACCCAGGCAAGGTCAAGCGCGGCAGAGCCGGTTCGTCGCAAGCCAGAAACCGTTCCCATTATTGCTTTACATTCTTGCAAAAAGGTCTCGTGCCCTTGCCGGCCCAGATGCGGGATGCCGGTTGACAATACACAGTCTTTTAGCTTGCTTCTTGCTGCAACACGAATACGCCGATCATCTAAAAAACAACCCTGTCCTTTTTCAGCCGTATACAGCTCATTGCTTACAGGATTAAAAACCAATCCGGCAACCATTTCACCTTCCCGCTCCAGGCCGATGGATATGCAAAATAAAGGGATTCCATGGAGAAAATTGGTTGTGCCATCAAGGGGATCAATGATCCATTTGTGGGTTTTATCGCTGCCTTCAACGCTTCCACTTTCTTCCATGAGAAAACTGTAGCCTGGCCGTACACGAGAGAGTTCTTCATAAAGAATTTGTTCGGCTTTCATATCTGCTGTAGATACAAAATTGGCTGGACCTTTTAGAGAAACTTGAAGATTTTCAACTTCGCCAAAGTCACGCGCCAATCTGCGGCCGGCTTTGCGGGCAGCGGCGATCATTACTGTCATAAGGGCGGAAGCTGGCATAGGAATACTCTAATCTGCGCGGCGGATGTATGTGAGTTCGTTGGTATCAACCACAACCTTTTCACCTGCTCCAACAAAAGGTGGCACCATAATGCGGACCCCATTTTCCAAGACAGCAGGTTTGTTAGATGATGCTGCTGTTTGGCCCTTCACAACAGGCTCGGCTTCGGCAACTTCAAGCGTAATTTGATCGGGCAATTTGACACCTATCGGTTTGCCTTCATGGATTTCCACCACAACCTGCATGCCATCTTGTAAAAATGCGGCACGATCTTCCAAGAAGCTTTGAGGGATTTCAATTTGTTCGTAATTTTCCAGATCCATAAACACCAACATCTCACCTTCTGCGTACAGAAATTGATGATCTTTTTGCTCCAACCTAACCCGCTCTACGGTTTCAGATGATCTGAAGCGCTCGTTTAACTTAGTCCCGTCAATCAAGTTTTTTAATTCTACTTGCGCAAAAGCCCCGCCTTTACCTGGCTTAACGTGTTGTGTTTTGACCGCAACCCAGAGGCCGTTTTTATGCTCAATCACATTGCCTGGACGAATTTCATTTCCATTAATTTTCATAGTCAATCACTGCTGTTGGATATTGTTTTTTGATCTAGAATGTCACTTTTTCCTGACACACTTTATCTGAATGCGCAAGTGAGGTTTGTAGATGAAAGACTTTTAATATGACAAACTCATCCACAGCAGTGCCATCTTTGATTTTGTCTTTGCTTGAATTCCTTTAAAATTTTTAAAATGATTCTTTTTTTAAATATAGGTGGTGAAAAATGGCAAAACAGAAAGACAACAAATACAAAGAATTTAAAGTCAGGTTGTGGCTTACGGATCTAAACTCGACAGAAGTTGGGATCTACCAACACACTCGGCATCAGGCAAAATCACGTCAATTTTCCAAAGATATGGATATTTTTGGTGAGGTCAGTGAGAGCGGAGAGCGTAAAAACTTTCTCGCGTTTCGTGAAAAGCTTTGGGAAAAAGAAACAAACATGGAGCGCCGTCTTGTCATAAAACTTTTCAGTGCATCTATGAACTGGAAAGGCACCATGGATTTGATGATGGGCCGTTCCATGCAATTGACCCATGGGGCCAATGGCTTTCCGGTGCTTGCCTTTAATATCAATCTTGCCAATCAGGATTATATTATTAATGTTGAGCGTTCTGCTTATCAATGGATTGGAATGCCAGAAAAGTTTTCATTTTTTGTGATGCGCGATGGCACACCGTATTTTTATCGTCTGCACCGAAAATTTATTGGTATTGGTATTGATTACCACATCTATGATCAAAATAATAACAAGGTTGGTAAACTCGATGGCAGGGTGCTTCGGCTTGGCGCAACATGGAATGTGCGGGTTTTAAAGGACCATTCTGATGCGCAATTAAATTCTGTGTTGCAAATGTTTTGTGGTATGCTCAAATTTAATGATGAATGCCGAGACCACATCAGAAACCTTGTTGCCGGGATGCAGAGGGGGAAATTTAATCCCTCGATTGGCGCCAATGAATCTGAGTTGTATATGAACCCAAGACGTACACGTTAAGCGATATGACAGACCAAGACATAACAGAGAATGAAAACGCAGACGATCAAGAGAATACAAAATTAGACCCTAAATTTCTTGAATTTTTGGTTTGTCCGTTAACAAAAACCTCGCTTGATTATGATGCAGAGAACAACGAGCTTATTAGCAGAGCTGCCAAACTGGCGTATCCCATTCGCAAAGGCATTCCCATCATGATCCCACAAGAAGCACGTAGTTTAGAGGATGATGGGTGATATATGACTGGCGGCATCTGACTTTGTAGACAGACGGATGCCGCTTGAGCTTGTTTCTTGTGGTCTAAATTATAGTGGTAGGGTCTAAGCCATCAAATTCAATTGTATCAAGATCTCTTCAGGTAATTCTGAATCAGGGTCAGATGGATCATATTCAATGCTGTCCAAGTATAAGAAAAAGTCTCTATGTTCTTCAGTTACTTTTATCTTATCAAAATTTTCAGCATTGATCGTATTTCCGAAGCCATCAGTTACTGTGAAGCTTGTCTTATGCTCAATGAAAGTAAAAATAGTATCATCCGAAGATACCTGCTCAAAATCAATGAGCTGATATATTTCTATCAAATTGTCTATGTTTATAAATAGATCTGTCGTATCCAGCAGAACAGATTGATAATCACCGCCATCAATTGTTCCAATGCCGTAATTTGCTTTAATAATTTTATTTCCATCCGCATCAAAAGTTACTTCATGCCCTTCCATCGCTGAAACAACTTCTCCAGCTTGATCCGGGCTGAGTTGAATAGCTTCAACATTTTCTATATCGATGGAGTTGTAATTGTTTTTATTGTATATGCTAAAGTCAGAGTTTTCTTGATTAAGTGTAAATTGAAAGGTACCGGTGTCTGCATTAAATGTGTAATTCTCTAACACATTATTAGCTAAAAAATCTATTAAGCTTTGGTTAGAGGGTAAATCAACTATGCCTAATTTTAAGTCGATATTTGTCAAATCCACGGTATCGATGTCACCTGAATAATCTGAACCAAAGTTATTATTACCTTGGATAGAGTCTGTCCAACGCGCTATGAATGTATCGTTTCCAGCGCCTCCTGTAAGATCATTATAACTTCCCCCCCCACTATCTAGTAAATCGTCACCGTTCCCGCCATCGAGGATGTCCAGTCCGCCGCCGCCATTTAATACATCATTACCGTTTCCACCATCGATAATATCGTTTCCTCCATCTCCATTTAACGTATCATTTCCTTCTCCACCGTAGAGGTAATCATTTCCGCTGCCGCCATGAACTTCATCAGCGCCGCCCTTGCCATTTAAAGTATCATCGCCCCCTAAACCGTTGATGATGTCTCTGAAATTAGTTCCGTATATATAATCTTTTCCACTGGTACCAGTTATCTCCTGACCATTACCATCTGGTAAATCTGTCCTCGTTACAGACATTATTGTTTTCCTCTCTGTTTTTCTGAATGGGGTTATTTCATTTTTGAATGAGATATCACTTTTTGTTAAAATTATATATCCGGGTTTATTGCGGATAAATGTTTAGAATAATACTTACGTATTAGATTTTGTTTTAGGTTGGTTGTTGTCTGTAATTTTTCGAGATCCCCGCTTTCGCGGGGATGACGGTTGAGGGTCTTATGCACCATCTCCCAATCCTAAGTTTAAGGTTACATTTTCATAACCCTTTCAATTCGCATTTTAATACTCCGGTGGTGGGCGTGGGTGATGGCGATGGCCAGGGCGTCTGCTTCATCATCGCTGTTGGGTTTGGCTTTGGGGAGCAAGATTTTTAGCATGGCGTGGATTTGGTGTTTTTCGCTATGCCCAGAGCCGACGACGGTTTTTTTTACCAGGTTTGGGGCATACTCTGCGACGTTGAGGCCAGATTGTGCTGGCACCAAAAGGGCTATGCCTCTGGCTTGGCCTAATTTTAAGGTGGCCGTTGCATCTTTGTTGACAAAGGTTTTTTCAACTGCGGCTTCTTTGGGGGTGTGGTCAGTTAAGGCTTGGTTGAGACCACGGTGGATTTGCAGCAGGCGTGTGCTCAGATCGCAGTCATTATCGGTTTTGACAACACCGCTAGAAATATAGCGCAAGTGTGTGCCATCGCTTTCAATCACGCCCCAACCTGTATGGCGTAATCCTGGGTCGATTCCTATGATGCGAACCATACGCGTCATGATGGTTTATCCGATTGTTGAGAATGTGGGATTAACTCGACTCAAGCTTTTGCATTAAAGTATCTGAGACTTCAAAATTTGCATAAACGTTTTGCACATCATCTGAATCTTCTAATGACTCCAGCATTTTTATAATTTTCTCACCCTTTTCATCATCCACTTCAAGCGTATTTTGCGGCTTCCAAATGATGTTGGCGCTTTGAGGCTCGCCGAATTTTTCTTCTAAAGTGCGGGCAACATCATGTAGAGTTTCAGCATCGCAATAAAGGGTGTGGCCGTCTTCAGAACTTTCGCAATCATCTGCTCCGGCTTCGAGGGCTGCTTCAAAAATATCATCCGCGCTGGCGACATCTGCTTTGAATTGAACTTCGCCAACCCGGTCAAACATGAAAGAGACGGCGCCGGTTTCCCCCAAATTGCCGCCATGCTTGGAAAACGTGGCCCGAACCTCGCCGGCTGTGCGGTTTCTATTGTCAGTCAAGGCCTCAACAATAACGCCAATGCCACCGGTGCCAAAGCCTTCATAACGAACCTCTTCATAATTCTCGCCATCGCTTTGACTTTTTTTAATGGCTCGCTCAATGTTGTCTTTTGGCATGTTTTGCGCACGGGCTGCCACAATAGCTGTGCGCAGCCTTGGGTTCATGTCCGGATCAGGGGTTCCCATTTTGGCCGCAACGGTGATTTCTTTGGAGAGTTTTGAAAAGATTTTGGACCGCTTTTTGTCTTGAGCCCCTTTGCGGTGCATGATGTTTTTAAATTTGGAATGCCCTGCCATGTTTGTCTCACGTTAAATTACAGTTTTTAAAACTAAGCGCGACTCGATTAGCTTATTTTATGGGTTAAGGTCAAATGCTAAAAAATTGAAATTCCAACAGTGGCTATTTCCCGTTAACTTCTTGTTTACTATTTCACCATAGCATTAACTTTGTAGTAATATTTGATTCGTTTTGGGTCGATATATTATCAAGCCAATCTTATATCGATCTTAAGTTTTGATTTTATAATGTAAATAAAACATTAAGGTCCGCATCAATACGTATTCAACATTTTTTAATAAGACAATTGCCTTTCCTGCCCCTGGCAATGCTCTTATGTGTTTGAACTTAAGTATCTGATTGATGACTTGTTCGCGTAAAAATCAAAATATGCGTTTCTGTAAAAATATTTCTGCAAAAAGCTGTTTTGAATACCTCAATACTTCAAAATAACAGCTCAAACTATAAAAAGATTGTCTCCCACTTTGACAGTCTTTTTCGCATCATGATTTGAAGATCACTACCGCTAGCTTCAATCAGATGCCAATAAAAACTAACTGACCCAAAATTCCGGTTCGGTGGACTTCAGACACCCACCGAGCCGGACCGGCTCTATCGCATTTGCTAGCCCAGTTTTTTCACTGACATCAATAATCAAGCCGGATATTGTCACTTCGCCTTGGGCGGGTTGAAAACGTCCTGCCGGAATTTTTGTGATAAATCGTTGTAAAGGTTCGTTTTTTTCCATACCTAATACTGAGTTGTAATCGCCGCACATGCCAACATCTGTGATATATCCTGTACCTCCTGCAAGGATTTGGTCATCTGCGGTTGGAATGTGCGTGTGAGTGCCCACAATACAACTGGCTCTGCCGTCAACAAAATGACCCATAGCTTGTTTTTCTGATGTGGCTTCTGCATGGAAGTCGATAAATATGGCATCGGCCCCTTCTTTTAGGGCACATGTGCGCAACTGCTCATCTATGGCGTGAAATGGGCAATCTAAATCCTGAACAAACACCCGGCCCATAGCATTCATTACAAGAATGTTGGCCCCATTTTCCATGGTAAACACATTTGCGCCTTTGCCAGGCGTGCCGTCAGGGAAATTTATTGGACGTAACAGATTGTTTTCACGGCTGATAAAATCTAATGTTTCACGTTGATCCCAGATGTGATTGCCTGATGTCAAAACGTCAACGCCAGCGTCCCGCAGTTCATGAAAAATTTTTTCAGTAATGCCAAAGCCGCCTGCCGTGTTTTCTCCATTGGCAATAACAAAATCAATTTTGTAACGCGCGCGCAGATCTGGCAATACGTCGACAACGGCTTTGCGTCCTGCTCTGCCAATAATATCTCCTAAAAATAATATACGCAAAGTGTGTTACCCCGAATCTAGGCTGAGAAACTGTTATGATATGTCTTACCGCTTGGTTGTTTTCTCAATGCCTCTAGGGGTGAGAATAAAATCAAGGGCGTAATCGAAATGTGTGTTCGGAACAAATTCTATCTTTTGGCAGTCAAATGCAAGCCCTATTGTAATAATCTTTCTGGTTTGTGCTAAAATATTCAGCGTGCGATCATAATAGCCTTTGCCATAGCCTAAACGATTGCCTGCATTATCACACGCTAACAGAGGAAGCAAAACCACATCCGGTGTGAGTTTGTGAGCTGTATCATCTGGAATGGGAATTGAGAATTTGCCTTTTTGCACAAAGCTTGCGTGCAACCAACTATGAAACTCTAAGGTTTCATTTTCATCGATTATTTTGGGAAGTGCCAGTTTATGACCTTGTTGTTCCAATTTTGCCATTAATGGGAGAGGATTACATTCAGAGCGAATGGGATAGTATCCGGCAATGATGCTCTGATCTGGAATAGAGATTTTTCGAATATCTACCTTGGCCAAATCGTTTGCAGCAGCATCTCGTTGCTCTTGACTTAGAGCATCTCGCATTGCCCGCATATCATGCCGCAGCTGTTTTTTGGGCTGAGAACTCGCAGCTTCTGTCATACGCCTCATTTCTACAAATAATAAGGTAGAGCCGCGCGAGCCGTCGGATCTTTATGATTTCCCTGGGTCCCTACAATGTAGGTGGGCGCCGAGTGATTAAGACCACGGTCAAAACCAGGGTCAGCTCCCTAAGAGAAAGTATCGGCCCCGGATATCTGAATGCCCTAACAAACTGCGCAGCCCTATTATTATCAATAACTTGGATTTAGAAATTTTTATAGGAGAATTGTTGATGGAACCCTTTACAAAAAGGTAAATGTGATAAGCTTACAAAAAACAAGATCATGATGAAAATTCTGAAGCCTGCCCACTGCTATTTCTGAGAAAGAAAATTTCTCTAAAACTATCAATATGTTGCGCATTCCAGAGATCCCAGCTTTCGCTGGGATGACGGAGCTTGTTGTACCTCTAAAATTCCTACGCAATAGCTCCGTCATCAAGGGGATAAGAAAAAAAGAGTATGCAGCACATCTCGCGCTACGAAATATCGCTCAGCGATTCATCCTCACAAATTGCTTTGGTCCATTTCACGCGGCGGTCTAACCAAATATCCTGTGTGTTTTGGTGCGCAAATTCAACCGCTGCTCTGGTCATTTTAATTAATTTTTGGCGGTTTTGATCGCAGGTTATCATTGTCTCTGCCATTTTTTCAACATTTGGCCAAGGAGACGTGATGACAGCACCAGAGGTGTCTTTTAAATCGTCATAATAGGCGATGTCATATGCTAAAATAGGGACACCTGCGGCAAATGAATCAAATGCCGACCTTGGAGTGTCTTCACGTAAGGGCGCTGCGAGCAGTATATCAATGCCAAGATCATAAATTTTTTGAAATAGCTCTGTGCCATACGGGACAGGTGGATGGAATATAACATGTTCCTCCAGTTTAAGATCTTTGACCAGAATTTTTAAGGTTTCGTCTTCCTCTCCTGTTCCAATAATATGGAACTTAAAAGGGCGTTTTGTTTTTTGAAGGGCAAGATGTAGAGCTTTAATGCAGCGGTCTAGACCTTTATAGGCGACAAGGCGGCCAAAGAAACCAAAATTGATTGGATGATTAGTATCATGAAGGTACGTGCATTTTTGCTCTAATTTGTCTTTGTTAAGAATATGCTCTGTTGAATGAACGGTATCAAAGAAGTTTTTGACGTGGGGTTGGCCTTTGCCATAATCCCGAACCAATTTGGCACTTTTGAGCATGACCAATGCGCATCGCTTTACGGCAAATTTGATTTGGGCAGAACGAAGTTTATCATAGACATAGCGGCATAGAAGGTAACTTTTGAGAGACCATGTCCCGGTCTGATAATTCATCCAGGCCGATTTTCTGTTGTCTATATCAACAAAATAGAGCGTTTTTTTCTTCAACCTCCAGGCTAAATAAATAGAGATAAATGATGTTGGCCGCCAGATATCCGTCGAAAGACCTGAATGTACAATTTTTGTTTTTTTTATCTGACCGGAAAGCCTTTTTTTGATGTTAAAAAAATGTTGGTACCAGAATTTAACGAAACTTATATCTTGAGGGTGTAATGGAAGAAATATTATCTCTTCAGTGGTTTCAATTTCAGCCAAATGTTTTTTGTTTGCTTGATATGTCACTTCTGAGAGAAGCGGCATTGCCACAACCATTTTATCAAAATCATGTTTTGTTTTTTTTCTCAGCAGTCTTAAATGTTCTGCAAAGGCGCTTTCAGTTGCAAATTTTGTTGGAGAGACTGGATATCCAGCTGCTTGAGTAACAATGAGGTAATCCATAATTCAGTTGTTTTTGAGATTCCAGCTTTCGCTGGAATGACGGCGGAGGGATTTCAGTGTTTTCGTCATGATCTTATTTTTTTCAAACTGACTAACATTTATACTCTTGCAACGTTTTTTATACTTTATACCCAATAGCATTGACTAAGAGCCATGTACAATTTTTCATACTTATTTATATACCGGGCCTGTTTTTTTCTACGTTCAGGCGCCACTAAGGCTAACGCGCCAAAGGCGCGGCGCGCGGTCGCGCTTGCCAAATAACATTATGAGTACTTCATAATATTATTTGGTATTACTCATCTGTTTTCACTAAACGTTCTTTTAGAGCTTCAACCCTTGAAGCTGCAACTTCAATTTCTTTGGCAACTTTAGGAGGGTCAATTTTAGGATCTTTGCCCTTGGACTTTCTGTTTTTACTCAATTTTTTGAGTTCGTCCTTTGCATCCATCAGCTCATCAGCAACCATTAAAGCTGCCATAAGTAAAAGACGATCTTCACCAATTTGCCCTAAGTCTTGCTTTAACTCATTAAGATGCTTGGCAATATAATTACCAAGCAGTGTTAGGCGTTTTTCTTGACCATCATCACAGCGCAAACGATAGGTGCGCCCATTGAGTTCTAGTGTGACTTGGCCCATCTGTGTCTCCCAGCCCATTTGTCACGGACATATTGTCCGGGCTGAGTTTGGTGGACATGATCTTTTCCGTTAGCTCTTTCCAAACGCAGCCTTTAACGAATTAATAACAGAGTCTAAACGATTCGCGACGTCTTGGTTAGCACTTGTTAGCCGTTTGGCCTGGGCCCGCGCTTCATTGAGCTCTGATTTTAATTTTCCCCGCTCATCCATCAACCGATCAAGCTTCTCTTCATGATCACTGTTTTTTGCAAATTCATCAATTTGAATGTCAAAACGCTGCTCAATGACATCTAGAGCGGCAGTTAATCTTTCTGCAGCAGATTGCAATACATCTTGTTTTTCCATAATAATACCGTATTTTACCTCACCCTCATGTTTCAAAAAATATCTCGTTTGTGCGAGATATAATGGCGATATTTGCCATTTCTCTTCACTTGTCATCACTTCTAACTACGTCGCGGTGTTGATGTTTACGACAGCTCTATTGTGAACAACTATACTTCAGATAAAAATGGCATATACAAATATAAAACTCTATTCTAGCTTTATATTTCTTGTACAATTAATCAAATTATATCTTTTTGATATTTTTTTAAATTAAAATCTT
Organism: Pseudomonadota bacterium; assembly: GCA_039033475.1. GTDB lineage: Bacteria > Pseudomonadota > Alphaproteobacteria > Rhizobiales > CBDHHC01 > JBCCCO01. The sequence goes on from JBCCCO010000049.1 coordinate 20,344, forward strand.
CAAGTATACCCAGATTTATAAGTAAAAATTATGTTCATTACTTAAAAAATACAATATATGTATTTTAACCTCTTCAA
>JBCCCO010000050.1:0-20137 GCA_039033475.1 Pseudomonadota bacterium
AATTGGGATGTATTTTGGTTATAAGGCTCTTGAGTGCCATTTATAAATTGCAACTTTAAGCCCTGCGCTTCAAAGGTTTTCGCACAGTAAAGTTGTCTACCGCCAATAGCATTCACATAAAAAGAGATGCTGACTTTTAAGTCGACACCTCTCAAGCAAAATTGAAGACTAGATCAAACAGTAAGTGCTATTACTGTTTGGCACCCTTCTTAAGAATTAAAAATTTTATATTTTAGAAACGAGCCACCTTTTTAAAGGGTGGCTTTTTTTATAGACAATCAATGACAATTACACCTCTGACTAGGGCTGAGCTTGAGGCTGCTGCCAAAGAGCTTGGCGGCCCTGTATCTCGCTTGCGTGCTGTTATAAAGATAGAAAGCAATGGCAAGCCAGGGGCTAAATTATTCGAGCCTCATATATTCTATCGGTATATCAAGCATGATGATGATAAGCGGGATAAGGCCGTTTCAGAAGGCTTTGCCCATCCGAGATGGAGAGGTGTTCCTTATAGAATATGGCAATTTAACAAAGCTTTTGCCCTTGATAAAACCGCGGCTCTAAAATCAACTTCATGGGGCCTATTCCAGATCATGGGGTTCAATCATGAGGTTTGCGGCTATGATGATGTTCATTCGTTTGTGAAGGCCATGAACCGTAGTGTTGGAGAACAAGTCAAAGCCGTTGTTAAATTTATAAAGCATAACAAGAGGATGCACCAGGCCTATCTCGATGCAGACTGGAAAACTTTTGCTAAGCATTACAACGGCCCTGCATATTATAAGAACAAATATCACATCAAGCTTGCGAATGCCGCGGTTGAATATCAAGCCAAAGAACTGGCTAGACAAGAGTCCAAAGAGTCAGAGTCTCCTAATCCAGTTACTGATACTGTTAAAAATGTAGGTGCTCCTGCGGGTGCTCTCGCAGTTCTCACAGCATTTATATCAGAGCTGTTGACCTCTGCAAATCTGCTTAAAGCTGAAATGGGTTCTCTTGAATCTATCGCCTGGATTGTTGGCCCGATCATTACCGGCATTGTCATAGTAGCCGTGTGTTTGAAACTCTATGTCGGCCTTCAGAAACTGAATAATGAACAAATTACAAAGGAAGCAACCCCATGAGCTATTTTGGCGGTCTTATCTTTCGCATGGTGCTTGGAAACTTAAGCAGTCTTTCCATGGTCGCCATCGTATTGGCCGGACTTACCGCATACAGCGGATACATCTACATGAAAGGTCGCAGTCACGGTTATGAAAATGCTGAGACCAAATACACAAAGAAGATAGCAGCTATCAAGGATTCCCTAATAGCTCAAGAACAACAATTTAATCAACTTTTAAAAGAAGCAGACGATGAAGCCAATAAAATACCTGACACTCCTATCACTTCCGCTGATCTTATCCGCTTGTGCAAACGAGACAAAAGTTGTCGCGACAATAGATAAGACAAAGCTTTGCCAGACCTGGAAATCAATATCTTGGTCCAAGAAAGATACGCGCAGGACGATAACGCAAGTCAGGCGCAACAATGTTAAACGACATAACGTCTGTAGATAGGAACACTTATAATGTATGGGATCGCAGATGACCGGATTACCGCCGCAGTATGGCAATACAAAAAATATGGATTGGGAAAGCCTCAACCACAGAACACTTCACCACGGGTATATGCCACAAACTTTAATGGAGCGCACCAAGAAGAACCAGGAAGCTATCAAACACCTGGATACATGCAACCAGGAAATCATGATCATTACAGACGCGATAAAACACCTACTCAAAGTCGCAGGCTGGCTTCTCTCTGGCGTAGCAATGGCAGGAATAACCGCTTTCATAAACCACTGGTTGTCTTAGAAGTTGGGGCGATAGCCATTGCTTTATTTATGGGATCATCACTGGTGCATAGTGTATTTAAGCTGTTTTTGAATTGAGGAAAGATATATGAAAGAAAAACTCGCAGAAATTAAAGCCTGGGCTGAAGAAAAAATCGCAACAGGAGAAGAACCACCATGGGCCTGGTACCAATATATGAAGCTGGTTGAAACAATAGATGCCATTTCTGCCTCAATAGAAGCGACTGCAACAATAGATACACCACAACCAGAACAACACCAGGATGGGCACCTCCAACTCGTAGACGAGACCTATTCACAAGGAACCCGTCAGCCCCACCCATTCGAGGGTACAATAAAACTTCCTATGTGATTAACATCGATCATTTCTCCTTTGGGAATCAAAACACTGCGCTTGACCTAAGAATCCAATACGAGTTACTCTTATAGAGGTTATGTGCCTCTTCCTGCGTTCAGCCTTCATCTGATGCAGGGATGCATAAATCTGAAACCACATGGTTACCGCCGTGTGGTTTCTTTATTTATCTGGTGCGGGAACCATCCGTCCTAGATTAATTTAAGCCATCGGTACTATGAATACCGATGGCTTTTCATTTCCTTCTAACCTTATACAGGTTGATTATGTCATGTATACAAAACATAGATTTCTTATACATGATTTCCTAGTCCACAAAAATATCCACGAAATTCGCATATTATTGAATATCGTGGATATTGCTATTTCTGTTTCATGTGTCTTTATTTTCAATAATACTGAGAACAAAGAAAGACTCTTTAAGCCCAAATCTAGCCCAAAAGTTTCAAGCAATATTCGGCAGGTTCGCGCAATGTTCGACAATATGAAGCAGCATTATTGGGGTTAAACTATAGTTGGTAGGTCAGTAAAATCAATGACTTATCTGGTGCGCCTTGATAGCGCAACCTCGAACACTTTGATCAATATTCTTATCGACTGGAACGATCATTTAGACACATATGCTTGTTTATCTGAGGAGTTGTCCAAATGAACAATTCCCGGGTTAAAAGTAAAAATCAGCGTCAGTGTAAAAAATCCTCATCTATTTTGTCAATCCGTTTAAACGATGATGAACATGCGCGGTTGATTGAGTTGGCTGGCACCATGCCTTTGTCAACTTATATCAAATCCGTGGTGTTTAAGGGCGATAGGGTCACTTCAAAACCAGGGCGTAAATCCCGTAATCCGGTGAAAGATCACAAAATGCTGGCCGAAGTGCTGGCTTGTCTGGGACGCAACCGATTGAATGAGCGATTGAGTGAAGTGGCAATTTCTGTGCAGAACAGTGCATTTTATGATGATCGGATTGAAGCTGATATCAAACAGGCTTGCGCTGATATTCATGCGATCCGTGTGATGCTGATGAGGGCTTTAGGGTTTCAGAACCGTGATATAGTGAAAATCAATGAAAGCGCATCCCAGAGTTTTACCCGCACATCTGTCAATCGGAGGGCATGGTCATGATTTTGAAAGGCTCTCAACGCGCAGGCGCAAAACAACTTTCAATGCATCTGATGAATGATCGCGATAATGACCATATCACACTCTATCATGTCCGTGGGTTTGTGGCTCTTGATCTGCATGGCGCTCTGGCCGAAACTTATGCGATTTCCAAAGGAACCAAATGCCAGCAATATTTATTCTCATTAAGCCTCAATCCACCCAAAGACGTGATGGCAGGGGAAGATGTGTTTCTCCAAGCCATTGAAAAAGCCGAAGTCAAACTTGGTTTGAACGGTCAACCTCGTGCCATTATCTTTCATGAAAAAGAAGGGCGACGCCATGCGCATGTGGTGTGGTCACGCATTGATGCGGAGACGATGACAGCAATCAATTTACCACATTTTAAACGCAAGCTGACTGATCTGTCCCGTGAGCTTTATCTTGAACATGACTGGACGTTGCCCGATGGGCTGCGCCGTGATGGGGGTAAAAGCCCACTGAATTTTACATTGGATCAATGGCAACAAGCCAAACGTCTAAAGCTTGATCCAAGAGAAATCAAACAAAGCTTTATGGATGCTTGGCAATATTCCGATAATGCCAAAGCCTTTAAACATGCCTTGGAAGATAAAGGATACTTCCTCGCCAAAGGGGATCGGCGGGGCTATGTCGCCGTTGATATTCATGGTGAGATTTTTTCTGTCCCGAAATGGATTGGGATAAAGACCAAAGAGGTGAGACAAAAGCTTGGCGATCCTGAACAGCTTCCTTCACTCGCCAATATCAAAAAAGAGATCAGCCGGAAAGTGACAGATAAGATCAAAGGCTTTATTGATGATGTTGATCACAAACATACGCAAGATTTTAAACCTTTACATGAAGTGCGCAGCCAGATGGTCGCCAATCATCGCATGCAACGTGCAAAGCTGAGACGAGCACAGAACAAACGATGGATTGAGGAGAGTCAAAAACGGGCACAACGTTTCCGAACCGGGTTGGTTGGATTATGGGATAAGCTGACAGGGCGAGCGAACACAATTCAAAAGATCAATGAACGGCAAGCTTGGAAAGGTTTGAAACGGGATCAAGCCCAACGGGACCGTTTGATTGAAATCCAGATGGCAAAACGGCAAGGCTTACAACACCAGATTGATGCGTTGCGCCGCAAACATGCCCAAAACCGCAAAATCCTCACCCGTGAAATCGCACAGGCCATGCGTATGGCTGATCATCGCCATGAAACCGGAAGAACCCAAAGGCGAACACGGGAACAAGATCACTCAAAATCTATCTATCGCGGGCCGAGTTTGTAAATAAAGAGACAATTTAACGTACATTTATAACCGTTATGTCCATTTAAATAACGAAAAATGCTTTTTACGTTAGTTATTATGTTGCAAGTTAAGTCTGCGTTAGTTATTCTAGGTTAACTAACATAAATGCTTAAGAATGTTACCTAATCAAGAAAATGGATAAAAAACAGCGCATTGGACAATATATTACAGGCTCTGCTATAGGCGGAGAGCAATATTATACCTATTTGCCAAAACCCCTGCCACCTTTGCCACCCCTTAATATGGAAGAGCTTTATCCCTTGCTTGATCAAGCCAGTACTTCATTGGGCCGATTGGATGGCATGAGCATGGTTTTACCTGATCCGTCCTTGTTTCTTTATATGTATATCCGTAAAGAAGCTGTCTTATCTTCCCAGATTGAAGGGACGCAATCTTCTTTATCAGATTTGCTGCTTTATGAAACAGAAGAAGCTCCCGGTGCGCCTTTGGATGATGTCAGGGAAGTCTCCTGTTATGTTGCGGCTATGAATTACGGTTTGAAAAGACTCAAGGAGTTTCCTTTATCATTGCGTCTTATTCGTGAGATTCACGCACAATTGATGGATAATGCCCGTGGCGGTCATAAACATCCCGGAGAGTTTCGGACATCACAGAACTGGATTAGCGGGTCACGCCCTGGAAATGCGCTTTTTATTCCGCCTTCTCCTGAAAATCTCATGGAATGTCTGGATCAATTTGAAAAATTTTTTCATGATGATGCCGTAAAATTGCCTGCATTGATTAAAGCAGCTTTAGCGCATGTTCAGTTTGAAACCATTCACCCGTTTCTGGACGGGAATGGGCGTTTGGGTCGGTTGCTGATTACGTTTATCCTATGTATTGAGGGTGTATTAAAAGAACCGCTTTTGTATTTAAGTCTTTATCTCAAATCCAATCGTCAGGCATATTATGATCATTTACAATCTGTGAGAGAAACTGGTGATTGGGAAGCATGGATAAAGTTCTTTTTAAATGGTGTTGTTGAAACTGCTAATCAGGCAGCAGAGACAGCAAAAGCTATTCTGGAGTTGTTTCAATATAATCAAGCAAAAATTGAAATGTCCGACAAGTCAACATCTACTGTGCTCTCAATCCATCATTATTTGCAACGTCATCCGATTTCGAACACAACCAAAATAAAGGATGCGTGTGATGTATCATTGCCAACGGTGATGCGGAGTCTCAAAACTCTGGAAGATCTTGATATTGTAAGAGAGATCACAGGCAAGGAACGGCACAAGATTTTTGTCTATCATGATTATCTTGATATCTTAAAAAGCGGAACTGAACCGTTTTCTTATTCATCGTAACAGGAGGTGGAAAGTCAAAAATCTATCTATCGCGGGCCGAGTCTATACAGTCATTTACAATAAGAATTGGACATTTTAAGTAAATGGCTAAAGGCTGCAATTGCGGCCCACAGCTTAGCTGTGTGAGCTTCAGTGGCGCTTGAACGTCTAATAATTTTGTCTAAAAAATTATTGGAAAGTACTATAGAACGCGATATCCAGTAAAAACCTATAGTATTCCATAATGAAAAAAGAAATATTTTGTCTTTTGGAAGTTATCTGAATAGTAAACCATAAATAAAAATAATTTCATAGATTCTTTTATTTCTTTTTCTCCTTTAGGTTGTTTTTATGAGCGTAGCAACCAATCATCGGGAGGGAAATCATCATGACAACCATCACAGGCACATTGGGAAATGATACTTCAATTGGGACAACTGGCAGTGACACCATTTACGGCCTTGATGGGGATGATTATATCGATGATGGCGGTGGATGGGGTAACACAGTTTATGCCGGTGACGGCAATGATACAATTGTTGGCGCAAGGGCACGCAATGGGTCTACGCTGAACTATTTCTATGGTGGTGATGGCAATGATACCTACATATGGGACAGTGATCTGACCGTCGCCTTTCTTTATGAATTTGATAATGAAGGGCATAATGATACCCTGCAATTCGGCAGTAACATTCTTTTATCTAATCTTTCTTTTTCCCAGATTGAGAATGGCTTGAATATTATCAATGATCCTAGCTACACAGGTGTACGCATTATGGATCAAATGCTGTCCAATAAAATCGAGACATTTGTTTTTGATAATGGTGATACCTACACTCTGGATGGTAATCATCTTTATGGAAGCAATGCTGATAATATTATCTATGCTGGATCAGGAGATTATCATCAGCATGGCGGTGGCGGCAATGACACTATTCATGGAAATGATACTGCAAATAACCTGTATGGTGATAATGGAAATGACACTATTTATGGTGAAGGTGGTAGTGACTATATCGAAGGCGGTAACGGTGCCGATATCATTTATGGAGGCTCTGGCAGTAATACGATCTATGGTGGTAGTGGCAATGATTATCTGGACTCGGGCAGCGGCTATAATAACTATATTTACGCTGAAGATGGCAGTGATATTCTCACAGGTGCACGAGATCGTACACCAACTATTCTAAATTATTTCTACGGCGGAACCGGGAATGATATTTATGAATTTGGTAATGATCTGGAGGTCATGTTTGCCTACGAATTTGATAACGAAGGTGTTGTCGACACTATTGCATTTGATACAGGTATAAATCTAACTGACCTGAGCTTTACACTGACCGATGATAGCCTCAACATTATTTACGATCCCGATTATGAAGGCATCAGAATTATTGACCAAATGCTATCCAATAAAATTGAACGTCTCAAATTTTCTGACGGATCGATTTATGCATTGGATGGTGCGACGGCTACTCTGATCTCTGCAACGAATGGCGATGATGTCCTTCATCTCACTCCCCTTGATGATACCTTTGATGCGTTGGCAGGAGATGACATTGTTTATGCGTATGAGCGCAACGATGTGATTGATGGTAATTCTGGGAATGATACGCTGTACGGGATGGGTGGCAATGATACGCTGAATGGCGGGTCTGGCAGTGATACGCTGATTGGAGGGGCAGGTGACGATATACTGGATGGTGGTTCCGGTATAGATACAGTGGATTACAGTTCGAATATGGTTGGTGTCACCATTGACATTCTTAATAATATTTTTGATGAAAATGGTGATGGTATCAATGATGATAATCTTATTTCTATTGAAAATCTGATTGGCTCTGAATTTGATGATCTGCTCCGTGGGGATAATAACACCAATAATTCATTATGGGGCCTTGGTGGAAACGATAACCTACGCGGTCAAACCGGGAATGATACTCTTTATGGCGGTATCGGTAACGATGTTCTGAGAGGATATGGAGGCAACGATACTCTCAATGGCGGTGATGGCAACGATGATCTGAACGGCGGCAGCGATGCAGATATTCTGAATGGTGGTGATGGCAATGATATTTTCACAGATACTGTTGATAGCACTGTTGATGGTGGTAATGGCATTGATTGGCTCCGGCTTTATGGTGAAGATGAAGCCTTGAATGTCAATCTTACAACCGGGATTATGACAGGTTTAACAAGCGGCGATACAGGCTCTGTCATCAATGTCGAAAAAATCACGGCCAGTAATTACAATGATATTGTAACGGGTAGCGCAAACGCAGATAACGTTCTTGGCCATCATGGTGATGATGCTATTTATGGTGAAGGCGGTAATGATAAGCTTTATGGTCAGGACGGTGATGACATTCTCTATGGCGGGGCGGGCTCTGATCTTTTACAGGGTGGTAACGGTGAAGATACGTTTACCTGGCTGATATCTGATCTCGATGGGTCTATTGACACAATCGATGATTTTATTCAGAGCGATGATATGCTTGATTTTAGCAATGTCCTGTCATCGGCTTATGACCCTGTGACAGATGTGATCACAGACTTTGTTCAAATCACTGATAATGGAACCGATTCCTTTGTCGCGATTGACAGTGATGGAGGCGCAGATAATTTTGTTCAGGTAGCGACTTTAAGTGGTGTTACCGGATTGACGGATGAGGTGGACCTTCTCAACACAGGAACCTTGATTGTTGATGATATGCCCTTTGCTTAAAAGGCGTTTCAGACCTATCCATCACGGGCCGAGTTTGTAGTTGTTAAGCTTTTGTCCATATTTGCGGTGATTAACACCTCTATTCACCGCAAATTATACGGTGTTTTGATTGATTTTGCGGTAAATATGCGTTATATTCACAGTAAATAATGCGGTGAATAATATGTGGATTTATGAACATAAAAGCTGGCCGGATTTTACCTGGGATACAAGCGCTCTTGCCAATCAATTGGTCGATATACGATATCGCCAAGGTCGTTTGCTTGGTCAAATGGAAGGACTTGGTTTTGAGCTAAAACAAGAGGCCAGCCTGAATACACTGACAAATGATGTGGTTAAATCTTCAGCCATTGAGGGTGAAAATTTAAATCACGAAGAAGTCCGTTCATCCATAGCCCGCCGCCTTGGTATTGAGATTGCGGGACTTGTCCCTGCCAGTCGGGATGTAGAGGGTATTGTTGAAATGATGCTGGATGCTACCCAAAATTTTGCAAAAACACTGACAAAAGAACGGCTTTTTGATTGGCATGCTGCGTTATTTCCGACAGGACGGAGCAGTATGCACCGCATTACAGTCGGCGATTGGCGCACAATGGATTCAGGGCCAATGCAGGTTGTTTCTGGTCCGATTGGCAGAGAGAAAGTACATTTTAAAGCCCCCAATGCGGATCGACTTGAAAATGAAATGAATCGTTTTTTGGAATGGTTCGACGAGAAGGATGCGATTGATCCTGTCCTAAAAGCCGGAATTGCCCATTTATGGTTTGTAACAATTCATCCCTTTGAAGATGGTAATGGCCGTATTGCCAGAGCGATTGGCGATATGGCTTTGGCACGTGCAGATAATATACCTAACCGCTTTTATAGCCTTTCCAGTCAGATTGAAGCAGAGAGGAAAGAGTATTACAATCAGCTTGAAAGGCAGCAACGTGGCACACCCGATATTACAGGATGGCTTGAATGGTTTTTAGGATGCCTCGGGCGGGCAATCTCAGGCGCTGAGATTACACTTGGCAATGTTTTACTTAAAGCTCAGCTTTGGAGCCATATCAACAAAAATCCGGTCAATGAACGTCAACGCATTATTATCAATCGCATGCTTGAAGCTGATTTCAAAGGATATATGAATACATCCAAATACGCTAAAATGACTGAATGTTCTAATGATACAGCTCTGCGCGATATTAACAATTTAAAAGAAAGAGGAATTTTAATTCAAAACCCGGGGGGAGGACGGAGCACCAGTTATCGATTGCCGGAAAAGCATGAAATCCAGGAAATCGGATAGTATTGCTTTGGTAAACATCACTTCATCTTTGCAAGATGTCTTGTGATGGTTGATCTGGAGACGCCGAAATGGTGTGCGGCTTCGGCGTGTGTGGATTAGCTCAACAAAACAACAAAAGACACCGTATTTAATATTGCTTGTGTCCTTCGATAACAGCTTGAATGTACACTGTATCTTTTTCATCATCGATGCGATAAAAAACCAGATAGTTTTTATAGGGCATTTTATGCGTATTTTCTTCCAGACTTGGCTCAATTGGATGGCGTTTGGGAAAATGTTCCAAAGTCTGGCATGCTTCTTTCAGTTCACGTACAAAGGAAATTGCCCGTGAAGGGTTATCCCTGGCGATATAATCACCAATTGATTTGAGATCAGCCCGAACAGATTTCCTGAAAACAACGCGCGGCATGAGTTATGATTTTATCATCGCTTCATATTTGGCGATCAAAGGGTCGCAAACCTCATCGATGGTTAACTCCCCGCCTTCTTCCTCTGCACGTTTGATTTTATCGCGTAAGGCTTGTTGTGCCAGTGTGCGGCGGGTATATTCCTCCAGTGAAATGCCTTGCAAAGCGCTTTCACGGGCGGCAATTTCTGCCAATTGATCATCAAGGTCGATATTTAATCTTTTGCTCATACCACTATTATAACAGAGATCGTTTAAAAAATTCCACCCTTTCCTTTGTGAGAAGGATTTTAGATGCAACATATTGAAAATAAATGGTAAATTATTAATAATCCATCACTTCACCTTTGCGAGGTGTCTGGTGATAGTTGATCTGGAGACGCCGAAGTGGTGTGCGGCTTCGGCGTGGGTGGGACGTTTGCCGTCAAGCTGTTCCTGTTGTTGCATAAAGCGTTGGACTTGCATCGAAAACAGCAAGGGTTTTAGATTCGGTTCGGGTGTTTGGTCTGGTGGTTCCGGTGTTATTTCCCGAACCGGATTTGCATTACTCTCTTGGGGTTTAGCTCTCACAACATTGAGTTCATTGACAGCCAATCCAATAAATACAATCGAAGCCAGCCAAATACCAAGCGGGAGCATCATTGGATAAATGGTTTGCACCAGTGTGACAGGCAAGCCAAACAATGATGCCAGACGTGCGGCCATCGGATCGGTGGTGTGGATTGAGCCTAATACAGCGCGTTTTGATTGTGCCGTTTCATAATGCTGTTTGGCTTCATTGGCTAAGGTTTTTTTATCACGACATACAGGACCGCAACCGCCTTGTGCAATTTCTTGCTCAACGGCCTGTTGCTTTCTTTGCCAATCTGCTTTGGCTTCACTCACGGCGTTTTCAGCCGCATAGATTTTTGCATTCTGCGCATGGATTGTTGCATAACGTTGGTCATAGGCTTCACCTGCGCGGTATATAGAAGCTCCAAGGCTAAAAACTGCCAAGGACGCAAAGACACAGATTAAGAGTACGGCATTGGGAATATCTTTATGCTTGAAACACTGGCCCAACGCCGCCCATGATATACTACATAATAATCCTGCAATTGGAACGGCAATTACAAGCGAGGTGATGCGATCTTCCAGACCAATCATAAACTCGTAATTCATAAACTGGTCGATGCTATAGGCGGCAAAACCGCATAACCCATAGAAGCTGGCTCGAATGATGGAGATGAAACGCATGACTGTTTCTCCAATGAATAGGGATATGAAAATATTTAAATCTTCATGTATCGTTATGAAAGTGGCCCGGCCCTCTTTACCCTGATTTTACCCCTCCGGTACTCATGGCGTTTGCTTTGAGTGACCCAAAAGACGGGGACCCGAGAAAACCTTTCAAACCCGTCCCCGCCTTTTGCTCCAACATGGATGGTGCTGTTATTTTATTGTGTCATTGTCATCCATGCCGAAATACCATGTCCCCATATGCGCGGGCAGCGCATCAAGGGTCATATCCTGATCAATATACTGAATTGGATCGTCTTCTTTATCCAACTGTCGGATCACCTGATTATAGGCCGAGGTCGGATTTTGCGGAAACAGGTCCTGTGCCTGTTTGCCATAGCGATGAAGATCAGCTTCCCTGTCCTTGGAAACAATAATCACGCGTTTTTTGCTCCCTGCCATCATGATTTGAGCCTTTCCATAGCTTCCAGCAAGCGCAAAAAACTGCTAACTTACTGATTCATAACCAAAATGCGAAAAAGTCGCAAATCTGCAATATTTCTGCTGATTTGCAGAAATATTGCATAATTATAATTTGTGGCAAAAGTAAGATATGAGCTTTGATTATAAATTATTGACGGGTGCGCATGTGAAAGCAGCGCGGGGATTGATTAGCTGGACACAGGACGATTTGGAGCGGGAATCCACGGTTTCCAAGAGAAGTATTAATAATATTGAAAAAGAAATTTCGATCACAGATCGATTAAAGCGGGATATTGTTGAAGCATTTGAGAGAGAGGGCATCGAGTTTCTGAACAGCGATGCGCCAGGCGTACGGCTCCATAAGAAAAATACCCAAGAATAAAGGTGGACATTCTTATTGCATAAATAATAACTATTATTGTATAATTATTATATAGTGATTATGGAGTAAGGATATCATCATGTCAGAATCTACGAAAACACAAAGTTTTGCCCTTGGGGAGCATGACCGTGATTTTATCACTGATATGGTGGAAAACGGTCGTTTTGGCAATAAAACCGAAGTGGTTAGGGCTGGTCTTCGCCTCCTCGAAGACTATGAAAACACCCAAAAACTCCATCGCCTGCGGGCGCTGATTGCTGAAGGTGAAGCAGATATCGCGGCTGGACGTTACACGGCTTATGATAATCGGGACACTCTCTTCAACGAAATTATGGATGATTGAGGAGGCCGATTATAAAACCGTTGAAGCTTGTCATTACCGATACTGCAAAAGCAGATTTAAAATTAATCCGGACATATATCGCAAAAGAAAACCCGCAGGCTGCTCGTGATTTTGTGAAAGACCTGATTGATAAATTATTTCGCCTTGCGGAAACAGGAATTACAGGCTCACCGCGTGACTGGATCAAACCGGATTTGCGCTGCTTTCCTTATCGGGAACGATGTTTTTATTTTCGTATTATTGATGATACGCTCTTTGTCATTCGTGTGCTCCATGGCAAACAAGATGTGAATGCACAGGATTTTTCCTATAAAACCGAACCTGATGAATAATGCGTCACCTTCAATGAAATTTGTGTTATAATCCGATATGACCAAAAAACTGCCAGAAATAAGCTCTTTTGCTGCGCCGACCGAGAATGATATTAAGGCTTTTCATGCTCTTACACCCGAACAACAGCAGGACATGATTGATGCTGAACTTGCAAAAAGCCTTGAAGGTGAACCAATTCCGCTCAGTGAAGTGAAAGATATTCTTGATGAGCGGTGGCAAAATTATCGGAACACAGGCGAGTATGTTCCCCACGAAGATGTTGTTCAATGGATGAATAGGCGTAAAGCTGGAAAATAATCATTATCAATATGACGGATCAAAAATCACTGGATAAATATTTAGAACCTAGCCCTGAAAGAAATGATCTAGACTATCTTGCCTGGAAGAAAAAGAAAATTGAAAAAGGTTTAAGGCAGTCAAAAGCGGGAAACGTTATTCCGGCCGCTAAAGTCTGGGCTGACCTTGGCCTTGAAGATTAATTGAGTTTCAATATCTCCTCTCTCCCCCTTTACCCGAACTCTACGTGAGACTTACCCATTTTTGGGGTGCCATAGCTGACTGATCTTATGATTTTTTAGCTATGGAGAATATATGTCTTATCGTAATATGGGTCGGTTATTTCTGACTGTTTGTTCTGTTTTATTCTGTGTGTTGGTTTTGGGCCATCCGGCTGACGCACAAATGTTTCATCAACAAAACCCTTATTATTCCAACACGTTACATTTGCGTCTTTTATTGATTGCCGTATCGGGCCTGTTGGGATTTGGATTGGGCTGGTTTTGTTCGCCTGGGGCCAAACGCTTTCGGATGATTTTTGTCGGGTTTATCTCTCTGGTTTTGATTATGGCCGTCTTTATTGATAACGGTCCGTTGGGCTGGAGCGTGGCGTGGTTTGCCGCGGCTGTTGCCTTTATGGTCGGGCTTGGATACTGGCTGGGCTGGCTATTTAAAAACCTCCTAAACTCCATGTCTGCACCACCCACCACATTCGGTTCGGCCAAATGGGCAGATTTTGAGCATCTTCAACACAACAACATGCTTCAAACCAGCGGTTATCAATTGGGCAAATATCGCGTCAAAACCAAAGATTATATGATTACTTATGATCGGGATCGTCATTTATTGACCGTTGCGCCCAATCGTTCCGGCAAGGGAACAACAACAATTATTCGTAATCTGTTGACGTATCTTGGCTCGATTTTGGTGATTGATCCCAAAGGCGAGAATGCCCGTGTCACAGCCGAACATCGCCATGCCATGGGGCAGCATGTTTATATTGTTGATCCATGGAGCATTACCGGATTTGAGGCGGCCCATTTTAATCCGATTGACTGGTTGGTGCGCGGCGATGTTGATATCACGGAAAATGCTATGCTGCTCGCCGATGCTTTGGTGGTGCCAACAGGCGCAGAAGATCAATTCTGGGTTGAAGAAGCCAAAGCCCTGTTGCAAGGTCTTATCCTTTATGTCGCCACCGAAGACAATGAATCCGGCAATCGCACTTTGGCACGGGTACGCGATTTATTATTGCTGGATGGCGAGGATTTGAAAACCCTGTTTAACAGCATGGTACAATCAGCGCATCATATTGTTGCCAGTACAGGCGCGCGCTGTTTGCAAAAAGAAGAACGGCTGTTATCGAATGTGATTGCTTCGGCGCAAGCGCAAACGCATTTTCTGGATAGTGCCCGCATTCGGGAAAGCCTGTCTTATTCCGATTTTAAATTCGAAGATTTGAAAACCAAACCAATGAGTATCTATTTGGTGTTGCCATCGGATCGCTTGAATGCGTTTGGCAGATGGTTGCGTCTTCTCATTCAACAAGCCCTTACAGTGAATGCCAGAAATATTCATATCCAGCCACCCAAACCTGTTTTGTTTATGCTGGATGAAATGGCAGCTTTGGGGCGTTTGTCAATGTTGGAACAAGCCTATGGATTGATGGCAGGGTATGGCATTCAAATCTGGGGGATTATCCAGGATTTATCGCAGCTAAAACGCATCTATGGCGATGGGTGGGAAACCTTTATCAGTAATGCAGGCGTGCTGCAATATTTTGGCTCACGCGATAAAATGACGGCTGAATATTTTTCTTCGCTCTGTGGTGTAACAACCGTGTGGAATTTTACCACGGCAGTGGCAAGGGCTTTTGGGACAAGCTGGGGCCATGGCAATATGAGCACCTCCGATTCCACCACCCGCACCGAAACCACCGCAGCCGCAAGACGGCAACTCGCCACGCCGGATGAACTGATGCGGATGCATCATTCCAAGCAATTGCTCTTGATTGAAAATCTTGATCCGATTCAGGGCTTCCGTACGCCGTGGTTTAATGACCCAACACTCCAGCATCTGGGCCGGAACCTTCATAAACCGGAATCTTGAAATTAGACGCTAGAAACCAAAAAGGGACGCGTCACGCGTCCCTTTTTTAATTGCAATCAATGAGATGGGATATCATCGACAATATCAAGGCGGTCTTCAATACGCTTTAATCTGAGTTTTAGGTAATCAACATCACCGCCAACACTTGTCAAAAGGGCATAAATCGAAGAAATATGTTTATCAACCGCGCCGAGACGATCATCCATGGCATTAAGGCGTCCTTGAAGCGTCTTTAAACCTTGCCGCGTTTCACGGTCAAGATCGGCAATATCATTTTCTATTCTTCTTAATTTTTCTAAAATTAATTCTGCTATTTTCTCATCCGTTTGTACCATAATTTCAGTATACAGGATGTTGATATGGTTTGCATCATATTAATGACTTTTGAGTTCCACTTGAGCAACAGGCATGAAAGGCATCCAACGCGGGTTGCCCTCACCAACCAAAATAACACCAAAACGTTTTGCAATTGAAAGTAAGAATAACCTCTCCAAAACCTTCACACCTATTGCTAAAAAATCCAAAGACAGAGGATATGAGCGATGAAAATTCCTGTGTTTATACTCTGTCATTTTAAGCATTTGATATGCTTTTTGGAGCCGTTCCTCGCCCAGGCTTGGGAACGGCGACACAAAAGATCATCGAATGCTTTTTGGTGAGTTTCTTTTGCTCTTATCTAAAAAAGCGTGTCAGCGCTGATTTATCAGGTAATATTACTCTTAAAGAAGATTTTTTTTAAAATGTGCAATAAAAGCATATATTTTATACCTTTTATATATATTTTATGGTATTGTTAGAGCATGAAATTTGAATATGATCCGGAAAAAAGCGCTTCTAATCACGACAAACATGGTATTGATTTTGAAGATGCGCAAGCTTTGTGGCTTGATCCAGATTTATTAGAAATTCAGGCAAAAACAATTGACGAGCCACGTTATATGGTTATTGGCAAGATCAATGATACCCATTGGTCTGCAATTATCACGTACAGAGATGATTATATCCGGTTGATTTCTGTGCGTCGTTCTAGAGAAGCGGAGGTGAAAATATATGAAAGCACGTGATCTTGATAAGGCATTTGATAGTAATCATGATGATGTTTTGGATCATTTTGATTTAGACACAGCACAACGTTCCAACCGCGAACAGCGGCGTGTCAATGTAGACTTTCCATCCTGGATGGTTGAATCTCTGGATCAGGAAGCGCAGCGTCTTGGGGTGACACGCCAGTCTTTAATAAAATTATGGTTGGCAGATCGTTTGGATCATAGGACGCACCCACAAAAATAATCACACCACGCCGCGTTTTCTGTTTCTTTCCTGTGTCGCTTGTTTTTGTAAATTGGCGTAGGCTTCGGCTTGGTTCAATGGATAATCTTGGTTATTATCGTGATCTTCCTGTTTTTCTTTTCGCCTACCGATTGATTTGTATTTGAACAATTCCATGCAGATAAATCCGAACGATGCGAAAGTACCAATAATCCAAAATGCAAATATCACGAAACTTATATGACCGATAACCTCATTACGTAGCCCGTCTCTTACCGCAAGAAAGATGAGGATCATAAAAAACCATAATATACCAGTAATTAAGAGCGTCCATCGGCCTTCCTTGGGCATAGGATCAAGCTCACCTTTCCATTTTGCGCGGATATATAAAATGATATGGCACAAAAACATAAGAATAAGCGTGATAATGGCGAAAGCCAAAGCACTTATCAGCATGAATACAGAAAGAGGAATTTTCTTTGGCACTGTTACCAATAAGAAAATGAAAACAGGGACATTAATCAGAAGGGCAATACACCAAAATTGACGCCACGACATAACAGTCTCTTTCAAAAATATAAAACTGTCACGGCGATCAAATAAAAACAAAAGGGTTCCCTTTTGATACTATTCTCATAATGATTATTTTTTTCTTGATTTTGGCTAAATTCCTTGAATTTATAAGGTGTCAATTTCCGTCAAAACTGCTGTCACAAACGTTTTCAAAAAGGAACCCTTTTGATAGGCACATTTGTATGGCGTCATGTTGCCTAACCATCTGAATTTATGTGACTTTTGAATATGGCAACACATTATCAACACCTCAGAACAAAACAGTGCAAAATCGGCTATGTTCGTGTCTCGGATCATGAACAAAATGAAGATTTACAAATTAATGCCCTAAAACAAGCCGGATGCAACGTCATTTATGGCGATCATGGAATCTCTGGATCAATTGTCAAACGCAAGGGGTTGGATGATGTTCTTCACTGGCTGAAAGAACATGATGTTTTGGTGGTGTGGAAACTGGATCGGCTCGGGCGCTCCACAGTCCATCTCCTCCAACTGCTCGATCAACTGCGCAAACGCAATATTGACTTTCAGGCCATTACGCAAGGCATCGACACCACAACAGCCGTAGGCCGCATGCTCTATGGACAACTCGCTGTTTTTGCAGAATTTGAACGCGAACAAATCCGCGAGCGTACCATCGCCGGCATGCAAGCCGCCAAAGCCAGAGGCAAACATATCGGCAGACCGAGGAAGTTGACTGAGGAGCAAGTTTTGAAGGCAAAAAAGAAAATTGAATCTGGTTCACAAAAGATGTCTATAATCGCTGAAAGTTTGAATGTTTCATTGCTGACATTAAATCGCGCGATGGCAAGGTATTAGGAGTTAAGGTTTAAAATATCAAAACTCTGTCGATTATTTAACAAAGATGCTATACGAAGAGACTTTAAAATAATTGAGAAGGCTATGAAAATGGACTTTAATGAAGTTAAAGCAGATGCTTTAGAGCTAGCAACAATGATTAAATCTAGCAATTTTACTCCTGATTTTATAGTTGGAATTGCAAGAGGTGGATGGGTTCCAACCAGATTACTCTCCGAATATTTAAGTATTAAAAAGATTTTAAGTGTTGGAATAACTTATACGGACAAGGATCGGCGAAAATTATCAATGTACTCTTCTCCTTCCCCTTTCCCTCGCTCCAGTAATATACTCATAGTTGAAGATTGTTTAGAAAGCGGTAGAAGCATGGAATATGCTGTGAAAGAATTTGAATCATCTGATAACAAAGTTAAATCTGCCTGTTTGTACGTCACAGATGAAGCTGTATTTAAAACAGATTATTACACTAAGCAACTACCTTGTGTGCCAAGCTTTCCATGGGAAAAGTAATGCTCAATGTTTCTACAAGTAGCAATTGATGAAGCAACTAGAGGGAGTGCAATAAAAACAGCTAGTTCCCTTTGCAATATCTCTAATATTGACTTTATAGAAATTGGGAATCCTCTGATATCAAATTATGGTGTTTCCTCTATAGATTTTTTTCAGGAATTAATTCCGAGTAAGAGGCTTTACGCAGATTTAAAAATTTCTGACTTCCCAGAGTTGATCTTACCATTTTATTTGTCAAAAGGTATAAAACGGTTCTCAGTACTATGTTCGCTGAATGATAGTGCATTACTTAACGTACTAAAAATCTCAGATAAATTTGGCGCCAAAGTATACGTAAGCACTATAGGTTATCCTCTATCAGCACTTGAAGCTCGTATAAGGGCTATATTGAAGCTTGGTTTTCATAATATTATCTGCCATGGATCAGATAGTAATTTAAGTGATGCTTTTTCAGATTTACAGAAAAGATTATATATATGTTCGCAAGTTACTGATTCTAGGATGATCGCTGCTGGAGGTATTACACCAAATAACTTTTCAATTATAAGTGCTTACTATTTACAAGGGATTATAGTTGGTCGTGGTATAACAAGAACTAACGATCCAGAACACTCTGTCCGCCTTTTTAAGGAAATGATTTCTAATGAGCGATGATATAAAAAATATAATCGTAAATATTTTAGCAGCAACAATTTTTGCAATTTTAGCTACAATTGCAGGATATACAATTTCTCTTTTACCTTCAAGGTTTTGGACATATGAATACTTACTTAAGTTAAATAATTATGACGTTTTAATGTTATTTTTATTGCTTGTATTATTAGTTTTTTTATTAACACTCTTATTTTTCAGGATGAACAAACAAGTAAAGTGCTCTCAAGGTAGAGAGAGAATAATGGGCGAAAGCTGTCGGCTAGTTGAAAAGTTTGCTACAGATTCAAAGACTCCATTTTTATCTACTAGAGTCACGTACTGGAAATCATCAGAACATTCTAAAAATAGAGTTAAGTTTCGTAGTTTAATTACACAGAAATTATATGAGAAAATTCCCATTAGAAGATTATGGCAAATACAAACTCTAGAAGATTTGACAAGATTAGAAAAATACTTAGATGAATATAGCGAGTTCGATAATTACTCTGTAAAAGTTATTTATGATAAACAAGTTTTAATCCCTGATATTTTATGCATTAAGGACAGAGTAGCAAATATCTCATTTCCTGAAATAAACTCCCCAAGAGAAATTAGCCGATCCATAGCCTTCTATAATAAAAGTTATATAAGATCTATAGAGAGTTATTTTAATGTGTTATGGGAGTTAGCTTTACCACTAAACCACTACCGGCTATAAGCCGGTAGGTTTATCTTCGGTATGATTTTCAATGTAATTGAGGATGATTTCATTTGTTACGTTTCCAGAAGTTGTACAGAAATACCCCCTTGCCCAGAACCGTCTCCCCCAATAGCGT
>JBCCCO010000051.1:0-19728 GCA_039033475.1 Pseudomonadota bacterium
AATGATGACTTCGGTGTCGCGGGGTTTGCGCAGTAGGGCTTGGACGATCGGTTCTTCCGGTTTTTTTGCAGGTTTTTTACTTGAGGAAAACACATTTACAGTAACTGTTCTAGAATAATATAAAACCGTAACGGCCATATCAATTAAATGTGTTTTTTCTTCATGAAGAAGCGTATGTTAGTTACAGGCCCTGAGTCCAAAGATGTAAAAATTGTTCGTCTATAAAGGCAACAATCGCGGTCTGCTGCTTATTTGCGCAAGGCTTGGTACCGTTTGAAGGTTAACAGATCTAAAGTAGGTCACTTTTTTCATCTGTTTTCCATTGTCACATAGTCGCGCTTTTCTGGGCCTTTATAAAGCTGACGAGGTCTTCCAATGCGCTGTTCAGGGTCTTCGATCATCTCTTTCCATTGCGCAATCCAGCCAACTGTACGGGCAAGTGCAAATAAAACAGTAAACATTTCAGGCGGAAAACCTAGTGCCCGTAGAGTGATACCCGAGTAGAAATCAATGTTCGGATATAGCTTTTTCTGAACAAAATACTCATCCTCCAAGGCAACTTTTTCAAGCTCTATCGCAACTTGTAAGAGCGGTGTGTCTTCTATTCCCAAGACTTGCAATACTTCATGGGCTGTTTTTTGCATGACTTTCGCGCGCGGGTCATAATTTTTATAAACACGGTGACCAAAACCCATAAGTCTAAAAGGATCATTTTTGTCTTTTGCCTTGGCAACATATTCAGGAATGCGCTCAGGCGTTCCAATTTCTTCAAGCATACGAAGAGCTGCCTCATTTGCGCCGCCATGCGCCGGCCCCCAAAGGCAGGCAATTCCAGCTGCAATACAAGCGAAAGGGTTCGCGCCGGATGAGCCGGCTAACCTTACCGTTGAAGTTGATGCGTTTTGCTCGTGATCCGCATGCAAAACGAAAATTCGGTCCATCGCACGCGCAAGAATAGGGTCAGATTTATATTCTTCACAAGGTACAGCAAAACACATATGCAAAAAGTTTGAGGCATAGTCTAAATCATTGCGCGGGTAAATAAAGGGTTGTCCTGTTGAATATTTATACGCCATTGCGGCAATTGTTGGCATTTTCGCAATCATGCGTAAGGCCGCAATATCTCTTTGAACAGGGTCATTAATATCAGTGGAGTCATGATAAAACGCAGATAACGCGCCGACAACACCTACCATAATAGCCATTGGATGGGCATCACGCCGAAAGCCTGTATAAAATCGGTTCATTTGTTCATGCAACATCGTATGGTATGTGATGCGATGTTCAAAGTCATCAAATTGCTCTTTGTTTGGCAAGAACCCATAAAGCAGGAGATGGCAGGTTTCTAAAAAATTGCCTTTGTCGGCAAGGTCATCAATAGGGTAGCCGCGATAGAGCAAAACCCCTTTTGCACCGTCAATATATGTAATGCCAGACTGACAGCTCGCAGTAGAGGTGAAGCCTGGGTCATATGTGAAGCAGCCAGTGGTGCCGTATAATTTTTGAATGTCAATCACTTGAGGTCCAATGGAGCCGTCATAAACGGGGCATTCAAGCTTTTGATTGTTAACAGATAGGTTTGCGGTGCCAGGTGCCGTATGTATATCTTTGCTGTTATCAGACATTGCGATGAAATCTCCCATACCATAATTGTGCTTGTGAAATAGAATATTTCATTATTGCACGACAAAATAAAAGAAGCTGTAAACTAACTACCTTATATTGTGCACTGCCGCAAGCTTTGGGAACTGTAAAAAGTGTATTATAATGGGATTATTTGATCTTTACTGTGATGATTGTTCTGACAATCTTGCCAGCGTTTCCCCTTGGCCTAGAGCCATCATAACGTCATAAATTCCAGGGGATGGCAGCCCTCCTGTTAAAGCGGCTCGTATAGGCTGTGCAACCTTACCAAACTTTAAATTTT
Organism: Pseudomonadota bacterium; assembly: GCA_039033475.1. Lineage (GTDB taxonomy): Bacteria > Pseudomonadota > Alphaproteobacteria > Rhizobiales > CBDHHC01 > JBCCCO01. The sequence continues at coordinate 1,928 of JBCCCO010000051.1, forward strand.
TTGCATCTGCGAAGGTTTTAACAGCCGTTTCTATATTTTCCATATTCCAGATTTTTAGATCTTTTAATATAGATATGAGCTCTGTGATCAGTTTTTTACTGTCTTGGTTTAACGTTTTATTAGCTTTTTCGGTCAGGTTTAAGGGGCGTTTGGCAAATAAAAATAAAGCATTTTCTGGCAGCTCTAAAAGAGTTTTTGCTCGTTCTTTGAGGCTTGGTATCAATATTTTTAGTCTTGCCCAATCGGTTTCAGTCAAGTCTTCTGCGCTGGGAAGCAAATCGTTGTTAGCTTTATGCCATATGGCTTGAAGCTGGGGTATGAGTTCGCCCTCAGTGCTTTGGCGAATATAATGAGCATTGATATGGTTGAGTTTAGCGATATCAAATCGCGAGGGAGATTTGCCAATAGCTTCTAAAGTGAACCATTCAATGGCTTGCTCAGTGGAAAAAATTTCCTCATCCCCGTGGCTCCAGCCCAAGCGCACAAAGTAATTGCGCAAAGCCTCAGGTAAAAAACCCATATCACGATAGGCCTGGGTGCCAAGAGCGCCATGGCGTTTTGAGAGTTTTGCGCCATCAGGACCATGGATAAGCGGGATATGCGCAAATGTTGGGGCATTCCAGCCCAAAGCCGTATAAATTTGCGATTGGCGCAAGGCATTGGTGAGATGGTCATCGCCGCGAATAATATGACTGACATTCATATCATGGTCATCCACAACCACAGAGAGATTATAAGTTGGAGTTCCATCACTACGCAGGAGAATTAGATCATCAAGCTGCTTGTTTTGGACGACAACGCGCCCCTGTACAACGTCGTTGATGACTGTTTCACCTTGTTGTGGTGCTTTAAATCGCACTACAGGAGTTGTGCCTGTAGGAGCATCAGAGGGGTCTCTGTCGCGCCAGGTGCCATCATAGCTAGCGATACGACCTTCTTCTTTAGCCTTCGAGCGCATGGCATCTAGCTCTTCAGGACTGCAATAACAATAATAGGCTTTATCGTTTGTGATCAGCTGTTCAACAACCTCACGGTGACGTTCAGCTTGCGCAAATTGAAAAACAGGTTCTCCCCTCCAATCAAGCCCAAGCCAAGTTAAGCCTTCGATGATTGCATCAATTGCCTCTTGCGTGGAGCGTTCTCGGTCTGTGTCTTCAATGCGTAATAGCATTGTTCCATTGTTTGCTTTGGCAAAAAGCCAGTTAAACAGAGCCGTCCGCGCCCCGCCAATATGAAGAAAACCTGTGGGTGAGGGTGCAAAACGCGTAACAACTTGATTTGCCATGAGAATGTCTTTCTTTATGTTCTATTGTTTTTTTGACTTAATCACTAGCCGATATAGTGTCTTGCCCGCCCATGTAAGCCTGTAAGGCTTCTGGGATGATGACCGATCCATCTTCTTGTTGATAGTTTTCAAGCAATGCTACAATAGTGCGCCCAACAGCCAAACCAGAACCATTAAGAGTGTGAACAAAATTTAAGTTTTTGGCATTTTCGTTTGTGCGAAACCGGGTGTTCATGCGGCGTGCCTGAAAGTCACCGCATACAGAGCAGCTCGAAATCTCACGATATTTACTTTGACCAGGCAGCCAAACTTCAAGGTCATATGTTTTGCGTGCACCAAAGCCCATATCTCCAGTGCAGAGCAACATAACACGGTAAGGGAGATCAAGCCGCTTAAGCACTTCTTCGGCGCAATTGGTCATGCGCTCAAGCTCATCCAAAGATTTATCTGGATGTGTAATACTAACCAGTTCAACTTTAGAAAATTGGTGTTGTCTGATCATACCACGGGTGTCTTTACCTGCTGCACCAGCTTCCAGGCGATAGCAGGGCGTATAGGCACAATAGCGCAATGGTAAGGCGTCTTCGTTGAGAATTTCTTCCCGGACCAAATTCGTGAGAGGGACTTCACCCGTTGGAATTAGCCACAGCCGTGCTTCTAGAAGGTCTTCTTTACCAAAATCACCGGCTTCCTTATAGGTATCACACGTTTTGGATATGACATCTTTCACATGTTCATTCGACTCAAATTTCTGTTCGGTCTTCATAAGAGAAGTTTTTTCGATGTTCTCATGGTTGAAGCTTTGCCAGGCATATAAATCATCCTGAAATTTTGGCAGTTGTCCCGTGCCGTACAAAGCCTCATCTTTTACGAAATAAGGTGGCGCGATTTCCTCATAGCAAAATTCATTGGTGTGGATATCAATCATAAAAGCGGCGAGGGCGCGTTCCAACTTTGCCAACGCGCCTTTCAGTATAACAAATCTGGAACCAGAGAGTTTTGCTGCTGTTTCAAAATCCATCTGCCCAAGGTTTTCACCAATTTCAAAATGTTGTTTGGGTGAAAATGAGAATGACTTAGGCGTGCCAATCTCTCGGATCAGGATATTCTCGCTCTCATTCTTGCCAACAGGTATCTCATCAAGGGGGATATTAGGCAAACCCAGTAGAATTTCTTTTAGCTGCTGATCCGTGTTGCGCTGTTTTTCTTCGCCCTCATTGAGTGCTTGTTTTAAGATCGAGACTTCTTCCATAAGTTGTTTTGCAGCAGTTTCATCTCCTTGCCCCTTTGCCTTACCAATCTCTTTCGAGGTGGCGTTGCGGCGGGTTTGCAAGTCTTGCAGATGTGTTACGCTTTGGCGTCTGTTTTCATCAAGTTGCAAAATATCTTGTGCTTTTGGCTTTAAGCCTCGTATTGCAAGAGCTTTATCAAAAGCGTCCGGATTTTCTCGGATCCATTTCAGATCAAACACAAAGTTAGTCCTAACATTCTCTTAGAAATAAAGATTAGAAAATCAGATTGAAAAGCAAAATAAACGGTATCGCAATCAGGATCTGATCAGTGAAAAGTATTAATAGATGCTATACACGTCCTTGATGAAACTTTCAAATAATCAAGTGCTTTTTCAAAAGTCAGAGGTTTGATTGAATGATTTCTAGGAGGTCGATTTTTTTGATGGCTTTTACACAAAAAAATCAAAATCTATGTGTAAACACCTTGCAGAACACATATGGAACAGATATATTTGTTCATGTTTTGTACAGAGGTTTGTGATAATTGATGAGAATATGGGGCTTGAGCCTAGCCTGGGCACTATAGACAGGGGTGCTTTCTCATGTGAACGACTTTAGATTTTTTTAAATTTGTCAGAAAGGCCTTTACTAAAATTATGCTCACAGCAAAACAAAAAGAGCTTCTTCTCTTTATTCATCAACGCATTAAAGCAACGGGTGTTTCCCCGTCTTTTGATGAGATGAAACAAGCGCTAAATTTACGCTCTAAATCAGGGATACATCGGTTGATTACTGCTCTAGAAGAGCGGGGGTTCATTCGTCGGCTGCCACATCGTGCGCGGGCTCTGGAAATTTTAAAACTACCAGATTCGACACCCCAAATCGTTGAGAGTGCGCAAGCGCCACCAAAGAAGGGGGGATTTTTGCCAAGTGTTATTGAGGGCAGTTTGGGCAAAGTCCATATGACGTCTAATGTATCAGCTGACAACGACTATGATAATACTGTAAGTGTCCCCATGATGGGACGTATTGCGGCAGGTGTTCCGATTGCAGCTATTCAGAACCGTTCGCATAATTTGGAAATTCCGTCTGACATTATGTCCCACGGTGTGCATTTTGCGCTCGAAGTAACCGGAGACTCGATGGTTAATGCTGGTATCATTGATGGTGATATCGTAATCATTCAAAAGTGCGACACTGCAGACAATGGAGATATTGTTGTTGCGCTTGTTGATGATGAAGAGGCAACATTAAAAAAGCTAAGACGTAAAGGGCAGTCTATTGCATTAGAAGCTGCAAATCCTGATTATGAAACACGGATTTTTGGCCCTGACCGTGTCAAGGTGCAAGGCCGGTTGGTTGGTCTTATGAGAAAATATTAGATGGGGCTTTCGCTTTTTTGTTTTTTTAATATTTGTCTATTAAGGCGTTTTAGAAGCTGTGTGAGATAACTGTTGCAATATTAGTGAGAGCTAATGTTGCAATGACAGAGAACGTGATAATCATTCCGCTGACGCGGATGTTTATGTTTTCGTCAAGTTGAGAAACACCGTAAGCGTGCAAAATACGCCCTATCAGCAAACTTAGTCCAGCTGCGTGTAAAATGATGCTATAAGCTCCATTTGTCTCGGCCAGTCCCATAAGAATAATTGTAATCGGGACATATTCAGAAAAATTGGCGTGGCAACGCATCATACGTAGCAGTTTTTGATCGCCACCGTCTCCCAAAGCAACTTTTGTTTTTTGTCGGACTTTAATGGTTTGCATAGATAGCCAGATAAAAAGTAACGCGAGTAAAGATGCATAAAGCGCGGTAATGGTTAAAGTGTTCATTTCAAAGCCTTTAGTTTGTATGCAAGTTAATATAGCTATAACGTTGTAAGCGTTTAAATAGTTTAAAGCTTGCGATACTTTTGTTTTTCTGAATTCATTTCATGTTTTGTCTTACCGGTGCGATCTTTCCAGAAGCTTGATTGAATATTTAGCATGATAGCATGTACGATTTAAATCGTGTTGTTCCAAGGGATGTAAGGGAACTTTTTTCATCTGTATAAGGTAGGCTAATCTTTCTGCACCAATTAATGCTTTTAAAATTATGTCACGCTGTTCTGCTTTTCCTTTCAATAGAACTTTAAAGTCATTTTCCAGACATTTCATCTCGGGCGAAAAGTTATAATTTGTCATTTTCTGTGGTGACGCAGAACTTGCGAGTTCATCACGCAATACTTCAATAATTGTTTCCTTTTTATAATGCATCTTAAAAACGGTTATAGCATGTATGAACATCTCGGCAGCATAATCAATCTCAACAAGATCATATTTCATCGTCTACCCCTTCAAGAATGGATGCATGAAGCATAATATGATTTTTATCAATACAAAATGAATTCAATTTACGTGATTATAGGACAATGTGTGGTTGTATGGCTTTAATTTTTAGGCCTGTACACAGAAAATAAATTTTTTTACACTATAGAATTGTGTAGGGAAAATTTTACATTTCATTTATTCTTAATTTAGGAAAATATCTTATCTTCTTAATAAAATTAAGAATAAATGAATTGAATTGTTTCGATTTTCTAAAATCTTAGAACATGTCATGTGTTGATGAATTCATTTGATACGCTCTAAGTGTATATGGGCGAGCAATTTTTTCACCTATTAAGTGAAGCCATCAAAAGGTGGATTGCTCTCATTTATTGTTAACGCACACCTTGCTGCGCAAAACCGGTATCCACTTTTGCGCGGAGTGCTCTAATGTATTGGGTCATACATGCAAGAGATATTAAGGCAGCATTTTAAAAAAGAATTTGAAAAGTCGTCTAAATCACAGAAGGCGTGCGCTGAGTTTGCAAATATTAATAAAGCAAAACTATCTCTTAGCCTCAACGGAAAACGCGCTTTTCAACTTGATGAAATAGGTCCAATTTCAAGATATTTAGGCTGTGGCTTACCTCAAGAGTTGTTGATAGAGTTAAATGCGGCTGCATCCTTGCAGGTGCCTGTTATTGGTTTGGTTGAGCCTGATGTTGTGCGACCGGTTTTATCAAAAGGCAGTTTTGAGAAAGTTCATGTGCCTTATGTGCCTATGCAGACTATTGCGAATTTAGACCAATATGCACAGCAGTTGGTTTTAAATAATCGGCAAGAGGCGTTTTTTTCTGGGAAGTATTTTTTATCCTGCGTGGATTATCATAGTGCGAGACATGGTTTCTTCGATGATGGGGATATTGCTGTTGGTTTGCGTCGGCGTGAACATGGTTATGAGAAAGGGATTTGGAGAATTTCCGTTATGTCCCAAAAACCTTATGCAAACCAGCTGTTTGTTGACGAAGATGAGATGGTGAAATTAGACCCATATGCAAACTGTGAAATAGGTGAGTTGGAGATACTTGATCTCATATTAGCAATTTTTGTGAGTGCAGAGTAAAAAACAAATTTTCTGAGCGTTATGCTTAATTCTATTCTAAAATAACAACCCCAATAATACGATAAAGCTCAATACAAAGATCTGCGTCCAGTAAAATTTCTTTCGTATTTTTATTATCAAACCTCAAAACATCTGTCATTTTACCTTGATAGAGATCCTGCTGCAAACGCGCAACAATCGGGGTATCATATCCTTTTAACACAGCTACGACACGTTTTCCATATACGGGTGTTTTCTCCAAATCAACTACGACGAAATCCATTGGGTTGAGATTGGGTGCATTCAGAGTGTCTTCAATACGAATCCCAATAACAGACTCTGAGGCGTTATCTTTTAAAACCATGTGCACAACATTTTTATAGAGATTATCATTTTGCAACGAGATTTTGCCGTAAGCGAAATCAAGCAAATCATCATACATTAAAAGTGGCACTTGTGTTGTTTCGATTTGCGAAACTTGTATGGCTTTCGGAATATTTTGCCTTTTAGGTTGGGGCTTTAGCCATATTGGAGGGTTTTCTCCTGTCATTAGCCAACTTGTCGAAACCTGAAAGCAGTTGCTATATTTTGTAGCATGTTGAAGGTCAAAACCGCGCAATCCACTCTCATGTGCTGTGTAGGTCGAAGGGGGCCAACCATAATGTAAGGCTGCTGATCTTGCACTTTTGAACCCAGAATGTGCTCGGGATTTTTTTAGTCTTTGGCCGGGAGTTTTCATGACGTACTAGACTTACTTTATTGTTTTATAAGTTTTAGTATATTATGTTGTGTTAAATATTGGTTATTGGATCAGAAGTTTTTCGAAATCCTTTCAATTATTAAGATTAATATTTAAATTAGTTTGCCTGGATTTAAGATGCCTTTTGGGTCAAATGTTTTTTTGATGCTCTGCATAAGATCAAGTTCCACGGGGCTCTTTACGTCCTTTAACAGATCTTTTTTCATACGGCCAATGCCATGTTCTGCACTAATAGAGCCTTCTAAGTCCAGAACAATGCTATGAACAGCTTCTGCCATCATATCCCACTGTGCGAGAAAAGCTGATTTGTCCATGGCGGTCGGTTGGCTTACATTATAATGTATATTGCCATCACCATAGTGCCCAAACGGAACTGGACGACTGCCGGGGATCATGGTTTCGACGGCATCATTTGCGCGTTTAATGAATTCTGGTATGCGTGCAATTGGAACTGAGATGTCATGTTTTATGCTGCCACCTTCTTCACGTTGGACCTCAGACATTGCCTCGCGCAAGCGCCAAAAATCTTTTGCTTGTGATATGGTAAGAGCCAGCGCCCCATCATGTATATAATTATTTTCCAGTGCAGTTTCCAAGATTTTTTCCGTGAGTTCGGAGGCGTTGCCCGTTGCCTGCCCGGAAGAAATTTCCAGCAAAACATACCAGGGCTGCGGTGTCTCTAGTGGATCTCGCGCCTCTTGAATATGTTTCGTGACCATTTCAATGCCAACTCTTGGCAGCAGTTCAAAGGCTGTGAGTTGATGACCAGCGATTTGAGAGGCAAGAGAAAATAAATGGGCAACATCTTGTAAAGATTGTGCGCCGAGAAACGCGGTTGATTGTTCTGCGGGTTTAGGAAATAGTTTAAGTACGGCGGTAGTGATAATGCCAAGAGTACCTTCTGATCCAATGAAAAGGTCTTTAAGATTATATCCTGTATTGTCTTTTGTGAGGGCGCGAAGCCCGTTCCAGATTTGTCCGTCTGCCAGCACAACCTCAAGCCCTAAAACAAGATTTCTAGCATTTCCATATGCCAGGACCCCGACGCCGCCAGCATTTGTTGCCAAATTTCCACCAATTTGACAGCTTCCTTCTGCGGCTAAACTTAGCGGGAATAAACGTTCGGCATTATCAGCAGCGTCCTGTATGTTTTGCAAAATAGCTCCTGCCTCAACAGTCATAGTGTTTCCTGCGGTATCTATATTACGAATGCTATTCATCCGTGATAGATTAATAATGACCTCATGCCCGCTTTCGAATGGAATCTGCCCGCCGACAAGTCCGGTGTTTCCCCCTTGCGGGACAATTGCGATGTTCATCTCATGTGCATATGACAAGATGTGTGATACATCTTGAGTTGAGCCTGGGAGTAAAATACAACTGGCTTTGCCTTGGTATAGATCGCGCCATTCAGTTAGGTATTGTGACATGTCCTTTGAATCTGTGATAACATGTTCATCGCCTATAAGCGTTTTGAATTTTTCGATCATATCTGATGTGGGGTGCGTATGATTCTGAATGTTCATTATCATTCTAGACTTATCCTATTCTACAAACAAACATACCATATTATACTAAAATAGCTCTAGATTTTATAGATCACACTAATTACACGAAACCTAATTATATCTCTAGTTTTTTAAGCGGCAGCCCGTGCCAAACGGTCATTAATTGCTACTCCTAGGCCAACATTGGGAATGGGCATAACAGCAATCTTTTTCACATCTAAGCTGTCGAGATATCGGAGGCCTTTGAAAAGATTGGCAGCAGCTTCATGTAAATCACCATTTGGGCTTAAATTAAATTTTGTGGTTATGTGATTTGAAATTGTATTATGGCCAAAGGCAAGCACGGCTTCATCAGGGAAAAACTTTGTAGCATTCAGCCTTAATGCTGCTTTGGGTGCGTAATGGCTTTTGAGCTGACCAGGAGAAAGCAGGGTTTCTTTTGACAAAGCAGGGGAGGGCGTGCTGTTGCATGAAATGTCACCGATTATTCCTTGTATCTCTTCTTGAGTTATCATGCCGGGCCTAAGAACGCTGTAAGTCCCATCTTGAATATGTAAAATTGTTGATTCTAAACCACATGTACTGGCTCCACCATCGAGAATGATAAGCTCAGTATTTTTGAAATCTTGTGCAACATGTGAGGCAAGTGTTGGACTCACCCGGCCGGAGATATTTGCGCTTGGCGCGGCTATTGGGCAATTCGCTTCATGCAAGAGCTGTAAAGCGATCGGATTGTCGGGAATGCGCAATGCAATTGTATCAAGGCCAGCGGTGACCAACTCCGAAATTTTAGTCTTATGTTTTTGAGGAAGAACAAGACTTACAGGGCCGGGCCATAACGTTTTGGCAAGTTTAAGAGCACTACGTGAGAAGTCTGCCAATGAGATAGCGGTTTCTAAATCTTTAACGTGTGTGATGAGAGGATTGAACTGTGGACGGTCTTTGACGTCATAGATTTTAGCAACGGCTCTGCCATCGTTCGCATTGGCGCCTAGTCCGTAGACTGTCTCTGTGGGAAACGCAACAATACTTCCATTTTGCAAAGCATGAGCAGCTTTTTTTATATTCTCTATGTGCGGTGAAAGAACTGTCATACCTAAGCGATAATGTGGAATGCATGATTTTCGTATTTGTTATGTGAATTTTTTATACTAGCATCTATCTGACTTTGAGGCGTGCTCGGTACAAAACTCTAGAGAACTCAGCTCCCTTCAAAATGAAGGTACGTTCTCAAAGTCGGCCACTTTTTTGTTAAGTGGCATCTCTCCTGTTATCAGTCCATCTGCACCTTCTTGTGTCAAAGCATGAACCACGAAATCATTCCCTTTGATAATCATCGTAAATGTGCCTGGAGTAAGTGTTATAGAGTTAGCAAATACATTAATCCCAACGGATGTCTTTTGCTCAGCTTTAAGTGCAAAAATTTTAGCTGAAATGTTCAGCTTGGGACTGAGCACCACTTTTGTGACATCGATCGCACTTTTGAATATTTCCCAAAACAACATAGGAAAGAAAATCGGCACTTTAAATAGCAAATGAATAGGATGGCCTTCAGCGTCGATAATCTTCATTCTATGGCAAATATATACACAGAACGCACAAGAGAGAATGCCAAGTGTAATTAATAGCGTTTTAAAATACCCTGAGAGCAAAAGCCAAAACAGGATCAAAACAATGAAAAGTGAAATCACACGCATTATGAAGAATCCTAATTTAAATAGTATCTAAATTGCTTGCGATTTCCGAGCCGGATTGTCAAGTTTTTTAGAATTGATATCAAGGTATATTTAAGAGGAGATCTCACTGCTTTCCCTACCTTCAATTCTTAAATCTATATAATAGGACAAAATCAAAAAAATTATAGGTTTTTAGAGGTGGCCTTAAAACCAAAGCTGGGTGTATTGGAGCTTGCAAAACAACTTGGAAGCGTATCGCAAGCTTGCAAGACAATGGGCTATTCGCGTGATAGCTTTTATCGTTTCAAGAAACTGTATGAGAACGGCGGTGAAGACGTGCTTATGTCTTTGCGCTATCGCCTAGCGGCTACTTGAGCGCATTGTGAGATCAGTCGCCGCAAGCCGATTATCAGGAACCGTGTGCCAGAGCATGTGGAACGCGCAGTCATTAATATTGCTATTGAAAATCCTTCTTTGGGGCAATTGCGCACTTCGCGGGAATTGCTACAGTGCGGGGTTGTTGTATCGGCCGGTGGTGTCCGATTAATCTGGCTGAGAAATGATTTGGAAACGATGGCGAAACGTCTCAAAGCGTTGGAAGCCAGATCTGCGCAAGACGGTATTCTTCTGACAGAAGAACAGATTGCCGCTTTAAAATTGCACTACCGCCTATCAGCTACTTGAGTACGGGACAAAAGCCAAATCGAAAAAAGAAGCGTGCTAAACAACGCATCGCGTTGTTTGCATTTTAAGAGCCGAACAAAACGATGTTTTGCTGTGGGTGAAATTGAAACGCATCACCCCGGCTACCTTGGATCACAGGACACATATTTTGTTGGTACAATGAAAGGTGTTGGCCGGATTTATCAGCAGACCTTTATTGACACTTACAGCCGCGTTGCCTTTGCCAAGCTTTATCTTGAAAAAACGACCCTTACGGCAGCGGATATGTTGAATGATAAAGTCATTCCTTTCTTTGACGAACAAGATATCGGCCTCTTACGGATCTTAACCGACAGGGGAACAGAATATTGTGGTAAGGTTGAAAGTCATAGCTATCAACTATATCTTGGTATTGACAATATTGATCATTCAAAAACGAAAACTGCAAGCGCTCAAGCAGGCAAAGCCGATGGCGCAAATGCATCAAGCCCGCAAACCAACGGGATTTGTGAACGCTTCCACAAAACCATGAAAAATGAATTTTATGACATTGCATTCAGAAAAAAATTTACAGGTCGTTGGAAGAATTGCAAGTTGACGTTGACCACTGGATACATAAATATAACGAACAGCGGCCACATTCGGGAAAACATTGCTACGGCAAAACACCCATGCAAACATTCCGCGAAGCAAAGCATTTATCCGTAGAAAAACTCATTCCTACGGATGATACATCGGACAGCGATACTCTTCGGACAATCGCTGTATGATAAAAACTGTATGTCAGATTAAATTGTGACTTTTATACTTAAAAAGTTGGTGACGGATGATTTTTAGGCGGCGTTTGGGTTTTCGTTTTTCACAGCTTCAATTCCATCGATAAATTGTATTCCAGTTATCAGTTTTGGCAAATGATTTTTTCCTCGTAATTTGAGTATAGCTTGATGGTAGTCCCGTTATGCCTTGTTTCTGGCAATAAAAAATCACAGACTTGTTCCATTTGTCTCTGCCTCATGCCCAATTTAAATCATACAAATACAATAAAAATTCAATCATTTTCGCTTCACCGAATGGAAGAAGGTGGTTTTAACCGAGGAATTAAAAATAACATGAAAATGGATCCTACAACTTACACAGACATTATGGCATTTGGGAATCACCATGGCACGAGTAGTCATACTCATGGAGACGATCTTGAGGGAGGGCGAATACCAATCACGACCGAAGCAATGGTTGCCTACAACGGTCTGCGCGCTTTCTTGGGTCTAGAAGCAACGGATCTTAAGACTATCGGTCAGTGGGCGTTTCATAATGAAATGACAAATAACAGCACACCCTCAGGCGATGACTTGTCTGGGGTTGGGCTCTATTATGGTATGCAAGGTGCTAAAGTCGGTTGGATCCGAGATGATGCTTTTGCTCCTCAGATACTGGTTGATATTCAGCGTGCAGCACGTCTTAGTGATCCGGCAGATGTTATGACAATGGTGCAAGAATATGGATATACGGGTTTTGCTGACTACCTAGAAACTCATAATCTCACGGATGCTTTTATCAACACTTTGAAGATGGAGCCACACTATGGTGGTTGGATGCACGGACGCACCCATGGTAGTCTGTCTTTCGACGGTGTGGCCAATGCACATGACGTCAATCATTTGACAGTGTTAAGCCACGATCAGACCCAACCCTTCATGAATGACACTTTTGATTATCCGCAATGGGCTGCACTGGATGTCTCCCATTCAGATGTCATTAACTATTTTCAAAGTATGGTCACCTTAGATAATCCACGAGGTGAAGGTATTCCGTCCTCTGGTGTTACAGCAGCTCCCATCGCTCCTCCTGCGGATCTTGTTGATCCTTTCACCCCTGCTGCTCCAGATGATGGTCATAATCACAGCGATCACGATCATAGTGATCATGACCATGGCGACATGGGGGGTAGTGATATGGATAATGGCGGAGCCAGTCAAGCTGCATCTGATGTTTCAGCTAATACCCAGATAGGTACCGATGCTTGGAATGGCGGATCTGTCTCGCGTTTCACAATTGATGTAAATGAAGCACAGAACGGGTGGCAAGTCAGTTTTGAGCTTGATGCAGACATCACCAATATTTGGAATGCGAGGATTGTTTCACAAACAGGATCGACCTATGTGGTTGAGAATATGGGTTATAATGCAAACATACCAGCTAATGGACAAATTGCGTTTGGATTTCAAGCTTCAGGAGTAAATTCTACGATTGATCCATCAACAGTTAGTGTAAACGGAGAAAGCATCGAGAGCTCTGCAGCTTCAACACCTGAACCTCAGACAGAGACAGAAACAGACTCCACGCCCGAGCCGGAAATAAATCCAGACAATCCACCGAGTGACAACTCAGGAAACAGTTTGAGTCCTTTTGGTGCATCGAGTTATTCCGAAGCGCTGAATAAATCAATGGAGTTCTATTACGCGCAGTATGCAGGTGATTTACCAGAAGATCATCCCGTGGAGTGGCGTAACGACTCAGTATTAAACGATGGTGCTGATGTCGGCAGAGATCTCTCCGGTGGTATGTTCGATGCTGGTGATCATGTGAAGTTCGGCTTCCCTATGGCTAATACTGCAACAACACTTGCATGGGGAGGACTCGAATTCTCAGAGGGTTATCGTCAGTCAGGGGCAGATCAGGCTTTGACCGAACATTTACGTCATTTAGCTGATTATTTCCTAAATGCCTATGAGGATAAAGGTACTGCTGATATTTCTGATGATGTTTTTCATGCTCAAGTTGGCGATGGACATCAAGATCATTCGTTTTGGGGGGCACCGGAGGATATTCCTCATAACCGCCCAACTTTCTCAGTTGATGCGGATAATCCTGGCTCTGATGTTGCCGGTGAAACAGCAGCAGCGCTTGCGGCGACCTCAATGTATTTCCGAAACTTAGGGGATACAGAATATGCCAATCAGCTTCTCGAGAAAGCGATTTCACTTTTCGACTTTGCTGAGACCTATCAGGGCAAGTATTCTGATGCTATCCCGAATGCTCAGTCCTTCTACAACTCATGGAGCGGCTACGAAGATGAACTCGCCTGGAGTGCAAATTGGCTTTATCAAGCAACAGGCGATGTGACATATCTTGAAAAGTCGGAGCAGTACTACAATTCAGCCGATACAAGTTGGGCTTATGCCTGGGATGATAAGGGGCATGGTACAGCAGCGCTGCTTGCTGAACAAACTGGTGATAGCCGCTACATCAACGATATTGAAAACCATCTTGAATATTGGCTAAACGATATCTCTCGAACGCCCGGGACAGATACAAATGATGGTCTGGCATGGCTTGATCAGTGGGGTTCTAATCGATATGCCGCAAATACGTCATTCATTGCTTCGGTTTATGCAAATACTCTTGAGGAAAATGGAGGAAACGTTTCAATCACGGCAGAAGAGCTTCGTGGCTTTGCTGAGGATCAGATCGACTACATGCTTGGAGATAATCCTGAAGATTTTAGCTACATGGTTGGATTTGGAGAGGATTACTCACAACAGCCGCATCATCGTGCAGCTTCTGGAACAAACAATATCTCTGATCCAGGCTCAAACCAATATATACTGACCGGTGCGCTTGTTGGTGGGCCGGACAAACAAGGCAATTACAACGATGCCCGGACTGACTATATCTTTAATGAAGTTGCCACCGATTATAATGCAGGTTTTTCAGGAGCTCTTGCAGCAACATTCGAGAATATGATTTTATCAAGCGCGACGATTGAGGATGAAGAACTCGAGTTGCTTATGGACATTGAAGGTTCTACCGCAGATAGCTCTAATACATCAGAAAGCATGACAGACGTGCAGACGGCCGCTGCGATAGACCTAACACAGGATACTACGGTTACAACTATCTTGTCTGAATGGAGCTATACTTAAATGTGCTATACCCCGATTCCAATGCTACGCGAGATTTTGCAACTAAAATCTCGCGTAGCATTGGAATCGGGGTATATGCAAATTAAAAATATAAAGAAAATCAAAAAATGATTGATTATAGCTGTCAGATCTTATCGTGGCTACTACAATTTATTGCTCTAAAACAGGATCTCTTCAATATCTGTAAAATTCACAGTTGCCCCATCTTGCAAGGTGATCGTCCCATCAGCATCCTGACCAAGAGTTAGTTTATTACTGCCAACGGTGACAGAACCACTCGTCAAATTCACTGTCCAATCTGTTCCATATGTCCCAAGATTGCTGCCACCAGATGAATCATATAGATGCACACTATCTGTCCATGTAGCACCTGCCCCACCATCAATGCTATCTGTGCCGTGCCCCTCCCAAAAGATAAAGACATCGTTACCGTTATTGCCAACGATAATATCGTTACCAGCATTACCTTGAATAGTGTTGTCATTGGCATCACCAGTCAGAGTATCGATATTGGCAGATCCAATGATATTCTCGATTGTTGTGTACGTATCACCCGCAGCATCACCTCCAGATCCAGAGCCCGTTGATAAATTCGCTGTCACACCCGCAGAAGATGCCGAATAATCAGCCGTATCGACACCATCCCCACCAGTCAGTGCATCATTGCCAGCCCCACCAACAAAAATGTCATTCCCATTACCACCATTTAGGGTGTCATTCCCATCAAAACCATAAAGAATACCATTGTTTGCATCACTCGTGATGTTATCATTGCCGCTGGTTCCAAGCTCAATAGTTAAATTCTCTGAGTATGTTGCTCCGCCATCATCTTTGGTTTGTACGGTGATTGTAAAGGACTGCGCGGTAGAAGCATCAACGCTTGAATCATTTTCATAGAAATAGACTGTTCCATCATACGCACCAATAAAGCCATCAAGGTCGCCGTCATTGTCAATATCGGCAAATGTTGGTACCGAATAAGTGTCCACATCAATACCATTAAATGGATTTGCGCTCCCAGTTTTCGCAGCAAATGTGGGACTAGAGCTTGTTCCTGTATTTTCATAGTAATTTATATTGCCGTTACCCTCACCAATGATAACATCTAAATCACCATCATTGTCAATATCGGCAAATGTTGGTTTCGCGTAATTGCCAACATCAACACCATTTAAGGGATTTGCGCTCCCAGTTTTCACAGCAAATGTGGGACTAGAGTTTGTCCCCGTATTTTCATAATAATTTATATTACCATCATTATCACCGATAAAGACATCTAAATCACCGTCATTGTCTATATCAGCAAATATTGGTGACGCTTCGGCGCCAATATCAACGCCATTCAATGGATTTGCGCTCCCAGTTTTCTCGGCAAATGTGGGGCTAGAGTTCGTTCCTGTATTTTCAAAATATTTGATAGTGCCAACCAATTCACCAACAAAGGCATCCAGATCGCCGTCATTGTCAATATCGGCAAATGTTGGTCTCGAGTAAGTGCCAATACTAACGCCATTCAAGGGATTTGCGCTCCCAGTTTTCACTGCAAATGTGGGACTGGAGTTCGTACCAGTGTTTTCATAATAATTTATATTACCATCTTTTTCTCCAATAAAGGCGTCTAGATCACCATCATTGTCTATATCTATCAATGTCGGGTGCGCTTCATCGCCCACATCAATGCCATTAAGGGGGTTTGAAGCTCCTGTTTTTGCTGAGAAGCTTGCTGTGCCTCCTGCAATCGAGATTGCACCGGTAGAGCTATCAATTGTGAACATGCCACTCGCATCATCTGTCAGGCTGTATGTCTGCGTGTCCCCATCTGCATCAACCCCTGTTGCTGTCGCAATGACTGTTCCACCATTTATTGCTCCAGAGGAAATCGTCGGAGTGCCAGATACAAACGTAATATCTGTTGGGTTTGTGTCTACATTTGGAAACTGGATTTCTTCAATATCTGTAAAGTTTATGATAGAGCCATCTTGCAGCGTAATAGCACCATCAGCATCTGCACTCAATGTGAGTTTATCAGAGCCCGTGCTAGTAATTGATCCACTACTAAAACTGACCGTCCAATCAACACCATAGGTCCCAAGGTTAGATCCTCCCGAAGTATCATACAATTGGATGATATCTGTTCCACCAGATCCCCCATCAATGGTATCTGTGCCATGGCCTTCCCAGAAAATGAATGTGTCATCTCCAGCACCACCAACAAGCGTGTCATTTCCACCATTGCCGCGAAGTGTATCATTACCTTCAAAGCCATAAATCATACCAGAGTTGGCATCACCTGTAATGGTATCATTACCTGTGGTGCCTGTCTGGACAGTCAAGTTCTCTGAATATGTTGCTCCATCATCGTCTTTCGTTTGCACGGTGATAGTGTTAGATTGCACGGTAGAAGCGTTAAAGGCTGTAGTATTATTTTCATAGAAATTTATGGTACCATCCTGTGCACCAATAAAGGTATCAAGGTCACCATCATTGTCTATATCGGCAAATGTTGGAGCAGCCCCGGAGCCAACATCAACTCCATTGAAGGGATTAGAACTTCCCGTTTTTACTACAAACGTCGGACTGGAAATGCTGCCTGTATTTTCATAGTAGTTGATAATGCCGTCCCATTCCCCAATAAAGGCGTCCAAATCACCGTCATTATCTAGATCTATAAGTTCAGGTCTTGATCCATTTCCCACATCAATGCCATTAAACGGATTAGAACTTCCTGTTCTTGCAGTAAATGTGGGGCTTGAATTTGTTCCCGTATTTTCATAGTAAGCTACAATGCCGCTCCATTCTCCAATAAAGGCATCAAGATCACCATCGTTATCTATATCTGCAAAAGTAGGTGACGAGAAATTTCCCACACCAGCTCCATCGAAGGGATCGGAACTTCCCGATTTGATTACAAACGTTGGGCTGGACACACTGCCTGTATTTTCAAAATAATAGACGTAGCCACCATTAGCACCGATAAAAGCATCCAAATCACCATCGTTGTCTATATCTACAAAAGTGGGGTCGGAAACGGTGCCCAAATCAACACCATTGAAGGGGTTTGCGCTACCAGTTTTCTCGGCAAATGTGGGACTGGAATTTGTCCCTGTATTTTCATAGAAATTGACTGTTCCATTAGATTCCCCAATAAAGGCATCAAGATCACCATCATTGTCTATATCGGCAAATGTCGGGTACGCTTCTTCGCCCACATCAATTCCATTAAAGGGGTTTGAAGCTCCTGTTTTTGCTGAGAAGCTTGGCGCGCCTCCAACAATCGAAATCGCACCAGTTGAACTATCAATTGTGAACATGCCACTCGCATCATCTGTCAGGCTGTATGTCTGC
>JBCCCO010000052.1:0-19478 GCA_039033475.1 Pseudomonadota bacterium
CTATAATGCATATTTTTATAATTATATTTATATTAATAGTGTATTGGTAATTATTTTTGCTGTTTTTAACTGACACTCAACAGTATTTTATAAAATTGAATTTTTACATGCTAGTCTTTAACTTAATGCTTAATAAGCCATATCTTGAATATCATCTCAATTATGCAAATTCACAAGCAAGTTTGCCCTTGGGTTTGAGCACACCCATATTCTCAAACAATTCTTTTTGAAAATCTGTTTCGTCCGGATGTTTGCACTGCTCTCAAAATATTGAACCCAGGTCCACTTCAATGGGTAAGGCAAAGTTGCAGGCGCGTTTTGATCTGTCTCACTGCCGCAAATGCCCTGATAGGCATCGATGTCCCGTGCTTGCAGAAAAACGTGAAGGAAAATTTGCCCGTTTTCAATATACCCTGGAAAGAGCGGAAAGCCGAAAGCGACTGCTACATAAAAAGACAGATGCTTTTCGGCAGGCCTGTAGATGGCGAGCTAGCATAGAAGCAGCTACGTCGCGATTGAAACATCAAATGAACCTGGCTCATATAAGATCCGCGGGATGCCTGCTATGCGTTATATTGTTAATCTGCGCGCTCTCGGGCTCAATATCCATCGTTGTGCTGCCGTTAAGTCATAAAAGCGCAGAATACATAAAACAAGGGCTACAAAATTATTACCATATGATATGCCAAACGTTGAGCTTGCTGGCATTATATGCAACATGCTGGATATAAATCAATCTGATCGGAAAAAACTCTAACGTGCTTTCTCATAAATATTGCTCCAAAAGTTCACATAATTCCTTTTGAAGATTTGAATTCTCGGCAAGAGGTGGTTGGTCTTTGACTTTACCATTTGAGATAAAAAGCCCGCTTCGTTTGCTTGTTACAGCTTCACCGATTGCATTCACCAATTTTTTTGCCTGCTTATCTGCGCTATTAAATAGTATTGGAGCAATTAGGCGAACAACGAAGGGCATGCCTTTATTGCCACTTGTCATAGGTGTTTTTGTTGCCCCCGGGTCTATGGAATAAATGTATATATGATCTTGAAGAAGTGCGTTTTTCATAGAACAATCCATGATATTTACAGCTAATTTTGTTTTTGCGTACGCACCCATAAGGCCGCCAATGATTTCAGGGGTGGGAAGTTTGGTTACGTCTAATGTTTTGACTTTGTTCACGACCTCTGAAGAAAAATTGACAATAATGGCTGGCTGGTTCGTTGTTGCCCCAGCTTTAAGTTGCGACATGAGCATCTTGATAAGCATATAGGGTGCAACCGTATTAATGGCAAAATGTCCTTCGAGGTTCTGCTTGCTCATTATGCGTTCATCCGTCAGCAGACCGGCGATATTATAAAGCGCATTAATCTGTGGATGTGCAGCGACTATGTTGTCAGAAACTTCACGTATGTTTTCAATATCCATTAAGTTTATCGTGAAGCGGTCAAATTTTTGATTGGGAAAGGAGGATTGTAATGCTTGAGCTTGCAATGCTGCCTGTTCTTTATTCCGATTTAAGAGAACCAAATCCCATCCATCTCGTGCAAGTAATGCAGCAACTTCACTTCCTATGCCGCCAGTAGAGCCTGTTAATAATGCTTTTTTCATAATGTTAGGCCTCTTTCTCGCATTTTAATGGTTCTGGGTTGCGCTATCGTCAGAGCTTGCAAACTTCTCTTACTTAACATGTGCTGTCAGATTTTATAGAATTAATATCATTTAAGAAAAGTCAAACCCCTCATCTTTTGATAAGGGGTTTAATTATACATCAAGCGCCCATTGCTTTTTGTAAATTCTGATCTACAGCTTCAAGGAAAGCGATGGTTGAAAGCCATTTCTGCTCGGGGCCGACAAGAAGTGCTAAGTCTTTTGTCATCTGTCCGCCTTCGATTGTTGCAATCACAACATCTTCAAGTGTTTGTGCAAAACGGGCTAAGGCTTCGTTGTTATCCAATTTTGCACGGTGGGCCAAACCTCTTGTCCAGGCAAAGATCGATGCGGTCGAATTGGTTGACGTTTCCTTGCCTTGCTGATGTAGACGGTAATGGCGCGTTACGGTGCCGTGGGCGGCTTCAGCTTCAACTGTTTTGCCATCAGGAGACATGAGAACTGAGGTCATTAATCCAAGTGAACCAAAACCTTGGGCCACCGTGTCAGATTGGACATCGCCATCATAGTTTTTACAAGCCCAGATAAAACCGCCGGACCATTTTAAAGCAGCAGCAACCATATCATCGATCAAGCGGTGTTCATAGGTGATGTTATGCTCTTTGAATTTATCTTCAAATTCTGCTTCATATACCTCTTGAAAGAGATCTTTAAAGCGCCCGTCATATTTCTTCAGGATGGTATTTTTGGTTGAGAGGTACACAGGCCACTTGCGCGTTAAGCCATAATTCAGGCAGGCCCTGGCAAAATCGCGGATAGAGGCATCAAGATTGTACATCCCAAGGGCAATGCCACTTTCAGGAAAATCAAAGACTTCATGTTCAATGCGGTCAGATCCATCAGCGGCTTCCCAGGTCATTTTCAACTTTCCAGCACCTGGCACCAGAAAATCCGTGGCACGGTATTGATCACCAAATGCGTGGCGTCCAATCACCATAGGCTGGGTCCATCCTGGTACAAGACGAGGGACATTCTTACAGATAATAGGCTCCCGAAAGACTACACCGCCAAGAATATTCCGGATCGTACCATTCGGTGAGCGCCACATTTGTTTGAGATCGAACTCTTCAACCCGTGCTTCATCGGGTGTAATTGTAGCACATTTAATGCCAACGCCATGCTCTTTCATTGCATTGGCAGCATCAATGGTTATCTGGTCATTGGTTTCATCGCGTTTTTCGACAGAGAGATCATAGTACTGTAATGCGATATCAAGATAAGGATGTATCAGTTTATCTTTGATCATTTGCCAAATGATGCGTGTCATCTCGTCACCATCAAGTTCGACAACTGGATTTTCAACTTTAATTTTGCTCATGATTGCAACAGATCTCCCCATGTTTTAGGCCCGGAGCCTATATAAGAAATAAAAGCCTCATTTTTCATATACCAATCTTGGCGGTTTTCGCAAATGCTGATATCGGTTATGAGACTATAATTTAGGCTCAGGACATATAAAAAACAGTTATGATTGAGAAAAACAGTCCAAAAATTATTCTGGCAGAGCCTCAGCTCGGTGAAAACATTGGTATGGCGGCAAGAGCGATGGCGAATTTCTCGCTTTCGGACCTTTGGTTGGTAAACCCTCGTGATGGTTGGCCCAATGAAATGGCTGTAAAAGCAGCAACAGGAGCGCACAATATCGTACATTCTGCAACGGTATTTGAGACGGTTGAAGACGCTGTTTCTGATTTGAATTATATTTTGGCAACAACTGCTCGGCCGAGAGATATGGTCAAAGAGGTGATAACTCCTGAACAAGCTGCGAAAGACATGCATAAACGCCTTGCCCTTGGACAAAAAGTCGGTATTTTGTTTGGGCGAGAGCGTGTTGGTTTAAAGAATGATGAAATTACGCTGGCAGATGCTATTGTGATGGCCCCTGTTAATCCAGAGTTCGCATCACTAAATATATCGCAAGCAGTTCTACTTGTCGGGTATGAGTGGTTCAAGTATTCGCTTTCTCAAACATCGTCTCAAGCATTGGGGCGCGAAACGTCTTTTGACGGTCCTGGCATGCCCGGCTTGAATATGAGACAGTCACAACCAGTTGAGAAAAAAGATTTAATTGCGTTTTTTGAGCATTTGGAAGCAGAACTTGATCAATCAGGTTTTTTGAAGCCGCCTGAAAAACGGGCAGCAATGATTAGAAATATTCGTAATATGTTTCAACGCATGCAAGCAACTGATCAGGAAGTGCGGACTTTAAGAGGTATCGTTTCTGCTTTAACACGTGTACACGAAAGACCGAGGAAAATATAAAGATCATTTCATTTGATCACATTAACATCACAATGAAGGTGTTATAAAACAGCAACTTAAAAAGAGACGTACAGAAGGTGAATAATGAAAAACATAACATTAGCTAAGCAAATTGCAGCAATTGTTTTTATGATAACCGTTTTTGGGCTCATTGCTTTGCAAACAGGTGATTCCTATGCTCAGAAAAAAGAAGAAATTAGCAAAAAGACTGTTGATTTTTTAACTAGGTTTGCCTTGAAATCTATGCCGCGAAAAGTAACGGATGCAGCTGGTAAGGAAATTACCTTCACGAATGAGGACATTAAAAAATCAATCTTGCCTGATGAAAGCGCTCGTGAGGTCATTCGGGTTGCATATCGTTCTGGCCAAGCGCAAAATTGTGGGCTTCCTACTGAATACCAAGTGGCAAATTATCAGGTATTGGTCAAGTTGGCCAAGGATCGAACCAAATGGACACCAGCACAACGTGTTTTTATGAGCAAATTACACTGGGCTACCGTTACGTTTATTACAGGTGCTGTTGAAATTAAAGAGCCATCAAAAACAGAGGTTGCGCCAAAAACGAAAGATGAGAAAATCAAAGACCGTTTAGAGGCGAATAAAAAGATCAATAAGCAAGCTAAGAAAAATCTTGCAAAATGCTCACCTGAGAGAAAAGAACAGGTTAAAAAGCAAATAGAAGACTATGTGAAAACAGCCCAAGCTCAGCGTAAGAAGTAATCAGGGGGCTTTTTTTCGCATAAAAGCTTTGCAAGTGGGGAGAGGATCGTATAAACAGTCGTATCTAGCCTTAATTTGCATGTGATGTGCATACCTTAAGCATATAAACTGTCTTCTGTCGGCATACTTGGCACTTGAAAGTGTGAAGTGTGCAGAGGAAAGCACATTTCGTAATTCTTGAGATTAAGCTTTTGTTATCTTGACAAAGATAATCTCAAAACATTGTTTGTGGAGACAAAATGACCAAACGTACGAGAGCAAAGTATAAAATTGACCGCCGAATAGGCGAAAATATCTGGGGTCGTCCGAAAAGTCCTGTAAATAAAAGGGATTATGGCCCCGGTGAACACGGCCAACGCCGTCGAGGCAAACTATCTGATTATGGCCTACAGTTGCGAGCAAAGCAAAAGCTGAAAGGTTATTACGGCGATATTACCGAAAAGCAATTCAAATCCGTTTACAAGGAAGCAGAGCGTATCAAAGGCGATACCAGTGAAAACCTGATTGGTCTTCTCGAAGCCCGTCTTGATGCACTGATCTATCGCGCTAAATTTGTGCCGACTATGTTTTCTGCCCGACAATTTGTGAACCATGGCCATATTATTGTTAATGGTGTTAAAACAAATATTCCAAGCTATCGCTGTAAAATCGGTGATGTGATCCAGGTTAAAGAAAAATCAAAACAAATGGCGCTTGTAATTGATGCTGTTCAAAGTGCTGAGCGTGATATCCCTGATTATATTGAAGTTGACCATGAAAAAATGACGGTTTCTCTGGGCAGAACACCTGTTTTATCAGATGTTCCTTACCCCGTTGTAATGGAACCAAATTTGGTTATTGAGTTTTATTCTCGATAATTTCTATTCGTAAGACACAAAAGGCGTGTCGTATATCAATTATGCCCCTCAAAGATTTTATTTCAAAACTCTTTGAGGAAGCAAAATTAGGCTCATGACATCAGCACGCGTACTTAATCGTACAATGACCCCCGTAGAATGGTTGATTATCATTCTACTGTCAGTTCTGTGGGGGAGTTCGTTTTTCTTTATTGAAATTGCGCTTCAAGATCTTCCAGTTTTTACAATTATTGTTGGTCGTCTTCTTTTTGCAGCTTTGCTGTTGTTGTCTATTTTGTATCTTTACGGACAAAGGCTCCCCAAAGAAAGGGAAATTTGGATATGTCTATGCATTATGGCCCTGATTAATAATGTGCTTCCATTTTCTCTGATTGTTTGGGGTCAAACTTATATTACATCTGGTGTTGCTTCCATTCTGAATGCGACCGCTCCATTATTCACCGTTATTGTGGCTCACTTTATGACCCAAGATGAAAAGCTTTCTATAGCCCGTGTGCTGGCTGTGCTTATTGGCTTTTTGGGAGTTGTGATCATGATTGGCTTTGGAGCATTGAAGGAGATTGGAGTGCATATTATGGCACAATTGGCTTGTTTGACTGCTGCGCTATGTTATGCGCTGGCTGGCGTGTTTGGCCGCCGTTTTCGAGAGCTAAATATCACACCTTTGGCAATTGCAACTGGTCAAACCATGGCTGCAAGTCTGATCTTACTACCATTTGTATTTCTATTCGATAAGCCGTGGACATTACCGATGCCAAGTCTGCCTTCAGTTCTTGCTGTATTATCGTTAGCTGTATTTTCGACGGCGTTTGCCTATATTTTCTATTTCCGTGTGTTACAGACAGCCGGTGCTGTCAATCTTCTTCTCGTGACTTTTCTTATTCCGGTGAGTGCGATTTTACTTGGTGTATTGATACTTGACGAGGCGCTTCAACTTAAGCACATCATTGGTATGGGGTTAATAGGTGTTGGCCTAATTATACTTGATGGTCGGTTATGGCAATCGCTACGAAAGCGTATCTCTGTTTAGCTTTCTTACAAGTGCCGTTGCAACCATAGTGAGAATGACAGACATAGCAAAAAAATAGATGCCAGGTAAGCTCGTTGCCTCTGCAAGTCCGCTTGATTTCGTATAAAAAATCATAAGTGCTAAAATAAGAACATCTAACATAGACCATTTTCCTAACCAGTCTAAAATGCTAAGAACATGTATACGTTTCGAAGGTGTTTTAAAGACATAAAGTTCGACTATGCTTAAAAACATGATTTTAACAAACGGCAAAACAATAGAAAAAATCGCTAATATTGCGGCTAGAAATATTTCATTATCCTTATAAAGTGTCGCTATTACCGATATGATCGAGAACGTATCTGTCCAGATATAGAGCCATGTTAATTTTAAGATTGGCAGAGTGATGCCCAAAATCAAACAAACCGTAGCGCTGAGTATAAGAACAGCTGGTATAAAAGAATGGATCTGAGTGTTTGCTTTACTCATATGAAATCTCAAAAAAGGTCTTAACCCTATTTAGAATCTTCGCTATAGCTTCAAGGTCAAAGTATAGAATATTAATGCAGAACATGTTTCTCAAATCTTGTTTCGAGAAATGATATGAGTATTTTCTCTAATATACCGCTTATTTCTCACCGTTATGTTGTCTTTAGCGTGAAAGCAACAGGCTTTGATCCACTGCAAGCAAGGCCCATTCAGATCAGTGCCGTTCGCTTGCGTGATGGTGATATTGATGGCACAGAGAATTTTGATCACCTTATCAATCCGCATAAAGGCATCACCAATGAAGCCAGTGAGACGTATGCTTTAAGAGATCAGGATGTTATAGATAGCTCAGATTTTTCGATAATCAAGCCTCAGTTTGATGAATATATTCAATCTGATATCGTTCTCACACATAATGCAGCATTTCATTTTACAACCTTACGCAGTGCTTCAGAGCATTACAATTTAAGTTGGGTGAAGCCTAGAGCTTTGTGTATCCAGATCCTTGCACGTCTTGTAGCGTTTAGGCTTCCTGATTACTCGCTTTACACGTTGGCAAAATGGTTGGGTCTTCCAGTTAAAGCCTCCCCATCTGCTCTAGATGATGCAGAGCTGATAGCGCAGATATTTATAAAGCTTTTGCCGCTATTGCGGAATATTGGAATTTACACACTGGCTCAAGCGGAATGTGCCTGTCTAGGAGTGAGTGAAAGTGATCCTAATGTACGTAAAGCAAGCTGGGTGCAACCTATTTATGATATGCAGACGCAGGCCTCTTTTCGAGGAAATGCAGAGTTAAAAAAAGAAAACGCTATAGTTATAGATGATTTTCTTTATAGCAAGCGCGTGAAAGATATCATGATATCAGCGCCTGTGATCGTAAAACCGGATATGAAAATTTCTGATGTTCTTGAATTAATTTTGCAAAATAAGATCAGTTCGGTTTTTGTGAAATCAAATCAACATGGAACAATAGGATATGGAATAGTAACTGAACGGGACATTTTAAGAGCTGTGCGATTGAATATTCAAGAGGGGTTGGAATTGCCAGTTCAGCATTTTATGAATCACCCTTTGGAAACGGTGGAGCAAAATATCCCAGCTTCTTATGCGCTAGGCCGTATGCACCGGCTTAAGGTACGTCACTTAGGTGTTGTAAATGCGGACGATGAACTGGTTGGTGTGTTGACGGCGAAAGACTTGGTGACCAAAAGAGCTGTAGACAACTTACTATTGGGGGATGCTCTGGAAATTGCAAAAGATAGCATGGAGCTTGGTCATGCTTGGGCAGAATTACCACTGTTGGTTCAGAAATTATGTGCCACAAAAAGTGAAATTACTACAATTTCTGGCATTATCAGTCATGAAATTTGCATGCTCACGAAAACAGCGGCTCAAATAGCAGAAGAAAAAATGGTAGCCAATCAGCGTGGACGAGCACCGTGCCGATATTGCATCCTTCTCTTTGGGGCTACAGGACGAAATGAAAGCCTACTTGATGCTGAACATGAAAGTGCTATTGTGTATGATGGCAACCGCAACTACGATATTTGGTTTGAAGAATTTAGTGCACATTTGTCTAAAATTCTTGATGCGATTGGCGTCCCTAAAAGCAAAGGTGGAATTTTAGCAACACACTCTGACTGGAGAGACAGTTATGAAAATTGGATAGCCTATTTTTCACAAGCTCAAGAAGAGGGAAACCACAAAGACCTAGCACGAATTGAAAATTTCCTTGATGCTCACCCTGTTGCAGGTCACCTTGTTCTTGGACAGCAATTAATAAGTCATGCGACGCAAGTGATATTACAATCTTTGAATTATCAAACGATGATTGCAAATAAAATTTTAAAGAATGAAGGAAGGTTAAACTTTTTAACACCATTTAAAGTTCCACAAGAGCACATCAACCTTAGAGAAAATGGTCTGAATATTATTTCTGCTATGGCCCGATTGGTTGCCATGCGGCATGATATGGCTGAACGCTCTAGCGTTAAACGGCTTGATGAGGTGACACAATACGGTTCAATGATCTTGGATGATTTTCAGCCTATCCGTAACGCTTTTACTTGTATTATGACCTATTTACTTCGCCAGCAGCTTGCAGATATTGCAAAGGGCAAAGCTCCAGCATCTTCTGTTCATTTCAAAACGCTAGAGCCTCAAAACCGAAAAGACTTGTTATCAGCGCTGCGAACAATAGAGAAGTTTAAAAAACAACTTTTACAGGAAGTGTAGCAATTAGGCTCTAGGCAATTGCTGGCTTATTGGCAAAGTCGATATCTTTTTCTTTGAGTAGATCTTGCAATTCTTCTTCCTGAAACATTTCTCGTATAATGTCACATCCACCAATGAATTCACCTTTGATGTAAAGTTGCGGGATCGTAGGCCAATTGGAAAAAGTCTTGATGCCATCGCGAACGGCCATGTCTTCAAGAACGTTAATCTCCTTATATTCAAGACCTAAATAGTCCAAAATTTGGACAACTTGGCTGGAAAAGCCGCATTGCGGAAATTGACGGGTACCTTTCATGAAAAGGACGACGGCGTTATCAGCCACTTGTTTGCCTAACCAGTCTTGTATTTCTTGCGTGTTGCTCATATTTATTCCATTGATTTTGGTATCAGAATTTATTTATCTGACATAGCTTCTAATTTTGAATTGTCAATGTTGAGGCTTGAATGACATTATGTATCTTTAGGGGGCAAGGTTTGTAATGCCAAGGCATGCAACGTACCACCCATTTTGCCTTTAAGGGCTTGGTAAATCATTTGATGTTGTTGCACACGGGATTTACCACGAAATTGCTCTGAGATAACCTCAGCAGCATAATGATCTCCATCCCCAGCCAAATCCCGGATTGTTATTTCAGCATCTGGTAAAGCCTCTTTAATCAGGCTTTCAATTTCTTGAGCATCCATTGCCATGGCACTGTCTCCTTGTTTAAGTCTCATCGCAAGCGGCACTGATTATGACATCAGGTTTGGCAGCCATGCTTCATGGGCTGAACGTAAGTCTGCCAGAGCAAGCGCTTTGTTATCACCGATGCGTAGCTCTAGGCCGCCTGTTTTCCCGAGGTAACGCAGTGGGATATTATCTTGCTGTGCTAGCGATATAATGCGCTGTTCATCGGTTGGAGATGTTGTAATTACATAGCGCGCTTGATCTTCACCAAACAGTATAGCATGAGCGGGTAAATCTGGATTTAGCGCAATTTCAGCACCTATATTCCCAGCCAGAGCCATTTCTGCAAGGCTAACACATAATCCCCCATCAGAACAATCATGTACAGCGTTAACCAAATCTTGAGTGATAAGCATACGCACAAAATCACCATTTTTGCGTTCTTGAGAAAGGTCAACAGGTGGGGGAGGGCCTTTACGTTCTCCCAAGATCACATCCATATAAAGCGATTGCCCAAGATGTCCCGCTTCATCGCCGATTAAAAATATCGGATTGCTTTCCTCTTTGAATGCAAGATCAACATATTTTGTTTTATCTTTGAGCAGCCCAACACCACCAATGGCAGGCGTTGGAGGAATAGCTTTGCCGTTGGTTTCATTGTAAAGAGAGACATTTCCAGAGACAACCGGGTAGTCAAGAGCAAGGCAAGCCTCGCGCATACCTTCAATGCAGCCAACAAATTGGCCCATGATTTCCGGGCGTTCAGGATTACCAAAGTTCATGCAATCGGTCACAGCCAGGGGAGTTGCCCCAACGCAGGTTAAATTGCGCCAAGTTTCAGCAATAGCTTGCTTACCACCTTCAAAGGGATCTGCCAAACAGTATCGCGGCGTAACATCTGTTGAGATGGCTAGAGCTTTATTGGTTTTGTGAATGCGGACCACAGCAGCATCACCGCCTGGACGACCCATTGTATCTGCCATAACCATGTGGTCATATTGTTCCCATATCCAGCGGCGAGAGGCTAAATTTGGTGATCCCATCAATTTCATCAAAGCCACTGATATATCACCAGGAGCGGGAACATCATGGGGAGATAGTGAGGGGGGAGGTTCTGTGCGTGTGTAGGGCCGTTCATATTCAGGGGCAGAGTCGGCTAAAGTCTGCACTGGTAAGTCAGCTTCCACATGGCCATTGTGTTTTACAATTAAACGGCCGGTGTCTGTTGTTATGCCGACAATTGCAAAATCCAAACCCCATTTTTCAAAAATGCCACGGGCCAAATCTTCTGAGCCAGGGCGCAGCACCATCAACATCCGCTCCTGACTTTCAGAAAGCATCATTTCATAAGCAGTCATTGCCGTTTCACGGCATGGCACAGCATCTAAATTCAAATCAATGCCCACACCACCTTTGTCAGCCATTTCAACAGAAGAGGAGGTGAGGCCCGCTGCCCCCATATCCTGGATGGCGATAATGGCATCTTTGGACATAAGCTCAAGGCAGGCTTCAAGCAGTAGTTTTTCAGTAAAGGGATCGCCAACCTGAACAGTGGGTCGCTTTTCTTCTGAGGCGTCATCAAATTCAGCCGATGCCATGGTTGCACCGTGAATGCCATCTCGTCCTGTTTTTGATCCAACATAAACAACCGGGTTACCAATGCCTGTTGCAGCGGAATAAAAAATTTTATCTGTTCGGGCGAGACCAACGCACATAGCATTGACCAAAATGTTGTCATTATATCCCGCATCAAAGTTTGTCTCACCGCCAACCGTTGGCACGCCAATGCAATTGCCATAACCGCCAATGCCGCTTACCACGCCAGAGACTAAATATTTTGTTTTCTCGTGGGTTGGGTTGCCAAAACGTAAGGCGTTCATGTTGGCAACAGGACGAGCACCCATGGTAAACACATCACGCATGATGCCGCCAACTCCCGTGGCCGCCCCCTGATAAGGCTCAATGTAAGAGGGGTGATTGTGGCTTTCCATTTTAAAGATAGCAGCATCGCCATCTCCCAGATCGATGACGCCTGCGTTTTCTCCTGGACCTTGAATGACATGAGAGCCTTTTGTTGGTAAGGTTTTAAGCCAGAATTTTGAAGACTTATAAGAGCAATGCTCTGACCACATCACAGAAAAAATACCAAGTTCTGTTATGCTTGGAGGTCTGTCCAAAATCTCCAACAAGCGCTCATATTCATCAGGCTTTAAGCCATGTTCTGCGACTAACTCAGATGTGATATCTTGTGCCATACTCATTGCAATGTCTCCGCCAAAGATGTAAACAGCAAACGGCCATCTTGACCGCCCAGTTCATTATCAGCGAGGCGTTCAGGATGCGGCATGAGACCGAGGATCTTGCCAGTTTCATTATAAATGCCGGCGATATTATTCAGTGAGCCGTTTGGATTGCTGTCATTAGAAATGTCCCCTTCTTCTGTGCAATAGCGAAAGGCAATGCGGTTCTCATTTTCCAAACGCTCTAATGTGTCCGTATCAGCGAAATAATTGCCATCATGGTGTGCGATGGGAACTTTTATCACGGATCGATTGGCATAGCGTTCGGAAAAAGCCGTATCTTTGCGCTCAACCTTAAGATGCACATCCTTACAAATAAATTTTAGGGAGGCGTTGCGTAGCAATACTCCTGGTAATAATCCCGTCTCAGTTAACATCTGAAAGCCGTTGCATATACCTAGAACCGGCGTTCCGGATTGCGCTTTTTTGATAACATCATTCATTATGGGGGAGTGTGCTGCCATGGCACCAGAGCGCAAATAATCCCCGTAAGAAAATCCGCCAGGCAAAACGATAAGGTCGGAGTTGGGAACATCATGCTCCCTATGCCAAACCATATTTGGCGCAGAACCAATAACTTGTTCTAGTGTTATAGCGACGTCACGGTCACAATTGGAACCAGGGAAAACGATGACGCTGGCTTTCATGATAGGTGTCCTTGAGTTTTGTAAAAAACATTACGTTTCAGCTTTTGCTGTTTTCTTTGTTGTTTTTTTACGTGTTGTTTTTCTGGCAGTTGTTTTCTTATCTTTTGGCTCTGCCGTTTTTGTTTTTGTTTCGCTTTTGGCTTTAGTGGTCTTGGTTGTTTTGGCTTTGGATTTGGTTGTTTTTGCTTTCGCTTTTGTGGTTTTCTTTTTCTTAGCGCCGCTTTTTTCAGCCTTTTCAGCAATCAAACGCACAGCGTCATCAATATTCAAAGCCTCTGGCTCAATAGAAGCAGGAAGTGTTGCATTAATTTTACCATGTTTAATATAGGGTCCATAACGCCCTTTCATAACATGAATAGGGCCGCCAAGCTGTGGATGCTCTCCTAAATCTTTGAGGGGTGTGGCTTGCTGGCGGCCACGCGTAGCAGGTTTTTCAGCTATTAGAATAACCGCCCGGTTCAATTCAATTGTGAATACGTCTTCAGGTTCTGGTAAATTCACATAGGTTCTCTCATGCTGAATGTATGGTCCGTAGCGACCAAAACCTGAGAGAATATCCTTATTCGTTTCAGGATGTTTGCCAACCGTGCGGGGGAGGGCGAGCAGTTTTAGCGCGTATTCTAGCTCCACATCATTTGGGTTCACCCCTTTGGGAATCGACGCGCGTTTTGGTTTTTCCTCTTCATCTTCTTGGCTAAGCTCGATATAGGGGCCAAAGCGACCATTTTTGACCATGATGGGAAAGCCCGTTTCCGGATGCATGCCAAGCTCGCGGTCTGAGGTAAGTGCGTTTGCATCGCCATCGCCATTTTGGGTGAATTGACGTGTGTATTTACACTCAGGATAATTGGTGCAGCCCACAAAGGCGCCAAAGCGTCCTACTTTTAAGCCGATTTGTCCATCATCACACGCCGGGCACTTGCGTGGGTCGACCCCTTTTTCTGTTTCTGGAAAGATGTGCGGCCCTAAAATCTCGTTCAAGGCATCAAGCACTTCAGAGATGCGTAAATCTTTAATGTCATTGACCGAACCTGTGAAGTGCAACCAAAAATCACGTAGCACCTCTTTCCATTGCAGCTTATTATCAGAAATCAAGTCAAGCTTTTCTTCCAGGCCTGCGGTAAAATCATACTGAACATAGCGTTCAAAAAAGCCCTCAAGGAACGCAATGACCAAACGACCTTTGTCTTCAGGAATAAGGCGCTTTTGATCAATGCGAACATAGTCACGGTCTTGTAGCACACTTAATGTTGAAGCGTATGTTGACGGGCGGCCTATGCCAAGTTCTTCCATTTTTTTGACAAGTGTTGCCTCGGTGTAGCGTGGTGGTGGCTCGGTAAAATGCTGTGTCGCGTCAATTTGTTTTTCATTAACGCTCTCGCCAACCTCAAGCGCAGGCAAACGTTTGTCATCTTCCCCGTCTTGTGAGTCATCGCGGCCTTCTTGATACAGCTTTAAAAACCCATCAAATTTTAAAACCGACCCTGTGGCTCGCAATGTATAAATCACATCATCATTGCCTGTGACATCGATGTCTGCGGTGGTTCTTAAAAATTCGGCACTTTCCATTTGGCTGGCAATGGTGCGCATCCAAATCAGGTTGTAGAGTTTGAATTGGTCTTGCTGAAGATAAGATTGTACATCTTTTGGTAGCCGCGACAAATCAGTTGGCCGTACGGCTTCGTGCGCCTCTTGCGCATTTTTTGCTTTTGTTTTGTAGGCTCGAGGTTTTTCGGGCACATACTGCGCACCATAGTTTTTTGAAATCACGGAACGACACGCATGCATGGCTTCTGGGATGATTTGCACCCCATCTGTTCTCATATATGTAATGAGGCCCTGCGTTTCTCCGCCAATATCAATGCCTTCGTAAAGCCGTTGCGCCACTTGCATGGTTTGCCGTGCATTAAATCCAAGCTTTCGCGATGCCTCTTGCTGTAATGTCGAGGTGGTAAATGGTGGGGAAGGGTGACGTTTTTGAGGCTTGCTTTCAATGGATGCAACTTTATATGCGCTACTTTGAATGGCTGTTTTGATTTTTGTGGCATTCTCCTCATTGGGAATGTCAAACTTGCCGAGGCGTTTTCCTGCAACCTTATGGAGTTTAGCAGCAAAATCCTTGCCCGATGATTTGCTTAATAGAGCATCAATGGTCCAATATTCTTGCGATTGAAAAACCTCTATTTCCAATTCACGTTGGCATACAAGCCGCAGCGCAACGGATTGCACGCGTCCAGCCGAACGCGAGCCAGGCAATTTGCGCCACAGCACAGGGGATAGCGTAAAGCCAACCAGATAATCCAGCGCGCGGCGAGCCAAATAGGCCGATACCAACGGAGTATCAATTTCGCGAGGGTGGTTAAGAGCTTCTTTGATTGCGTTTTTGGTCACCGCGTTAAAAGCTACGCGTTCAATTTCAATATTCTTTAGAACTTTCTTCTTTTGCAGAACTTCCAGAATATGCCAGGAAATAGCCTCACCTTCTCGGTCGGGGTCAGTTGCAAGAATAAGCTTGTCTGCTCCCTTTAGAGAGTTGGCAATATCTTTTAAGATTTTGTCAGATTTTGAATCGACATTCCAATGCATCTCAAAATCATTTTCAGGCTCGACAGACCCATCTTTTGATGGCAGATCGCGAACATGCCCATAAGATGCAATGACTTTATAGTTACTGCCAAGATATTTATTAATAGTTTTTGCTTTTGCTGCCGATTCAACAATGACAATATTCATAAAACCTCATTATAGTTTTATCTATAAAGCTTGACATGTAGCACCCATATTATGGTATGCGCAATTTCAGTTTTCTCAGAATGGTGAAAAAATAATCGTTTTCTACATAAGCTTAAGCGATGTCTTACGCAAGGCCTCCATTTGTTATTTGGTGTTTTTACATTCTTAATCGTTTATAAATATTAATGAGAACTAGAAGTGCACCTTTTAATTGCAAATTTCTTGAAAATAGTTTTTTACACTTTATAAGTGTTGTGTTGAGCCGCTAACATTTTGTTTTTATAGCCAATTTAAAAATTAATGAGGCGTTTGAATTGGCTATCAAGGCCGTTCTCCGTGAACGCCAAAGTTAATCGTATGATTAATTTTGGAAATAGCTATAAAAATATCTCTTGATGAATATAGAATGAAAACCAATGAATTAGAAGCAGCCCTTGTCAGTAGTCAGAAAGAAAGTGCGGAATATCTTGTCATGATGATAGAAGAGTTGAGGATGCTTGCGCACAAATCCGAGTTTGATTTTTTATGTTACTTGTTGGAAATGGCGAAAGATGAAGCTTTATCTCAAATGGATAATTATGACGACACGAATAACGACAAGCAATTTTAGATTTTAAAAAAACAAACAAGCACAACCCAACCCATTAAAGCCAAAGCAAAATTGCAGGCGGAATAGATAGAATAATAAAACTTAAGCCATACACATCAATATAGTACGTTAGATAAACCTGCAACGTAAGATCCCAGCCAATATCCTGGCCACGACGTCCAGATATTTTTGCCATGACGTAATCAATATCATCATGGTTATACGAGCAAGATTGTATAGCGTTTTGATATTTATCAGCATATTTTTGTAAATCCTCACGGCTCAAAGAGGATTCAATCTGTAATTTCTGATGGATATCTGTTATTTCCATGGCACACTTATGTAACTCAATTGCCCTCACCTGATAGTTGTTCTGACTTTCAAGTAGGCCAACAATAATGATGAAAACTGAAGAAATAATTGATGCAAATGTAATAGCACTTTTGGTGCCTATTGGCAGCAGTGTTCCATAGGTCAATGCATACAGTGAGATTGCGACAACAAATAAAGATATTAGTGAGAGCGTAAAAATACTAACGCGATGTTTTTGTCTAAGCCGACTATGCGCATTAAAACAGGCCCGTTTCACAAGGTTCATACGATCCAATAAATCTTTTTGCTGCTTTGAGCTGACATAAAATTGCAATTCAGCATCAAGGTTAGATCTCTCTCCTTGAGTTTGTGGTAGGCTTGATGTCGGCTGATGAAATCTTGGCGTTTGTGGAGCTGCAATACTTTGCGGTAAAACAAAGTTGGAAGATGTCATCGGATTATGTGTGTGCATCGGAGATTGCTGATGATGCATCATCTGCTCCTGTGGTAATGCAGAGCGTTGGGGAGTCAAAGCAGGCTGTTGATGCAAAACAGGTGATGGCCGCATCACCTGGGCATTGTGTTGTATGTGCTGTTGTGACGGATACGCATCTTGATAAGATGGATTTTGCGTCCCGTTATCGTACACAGTATTTCCCGCATTCATAACATTTCCAGCATTCTGCTCAGGGAGATGTGCTGTGGGTATACGTGTATCAGCGGGGGTCTGGGGTCCTGGTATTTGAGTTCCAGGTATTTGGGCATGTGTTGGGGGTCTATTCCACATCAGATGACCTTCACAAAAAAGTTTATATTAATTTTATGGCATAATACTCACAACACGTTTTCAAGATATTCTTATCTGATTCTTAATAAGATCACTAATACAGCTTACCTTATCCTCAGTTTTATTCATGTTATTTGTTCAAGATATTTTGTTATTATTCGACAAATTCTTGCGCGTCAGGAATGCGTGTGAAGGCGATCTTGGTGCCCAAATACTGTGCGCTAACAGAAGATTGAGAGGCTAAGCTTATTGTATTTACGCCAAAACGATTGTTAAGTTTATCTATGGCATTCCAGAGCTTTTGTTGTTTCTGTTGATGTAGATGCTCATGTGGAGAGAGATGTTCAAATAAACTGAGTTGATTGGTATGAGCGTTTACGAGGTCAAATAAATTCACAGAGACCTTCTTTAGCCGTATATGTGCACCACATGTTTGTAGCATGTTTTGCCATAAAGTCTCGAAGGCATCTAAAAAAACAAAGCTATCTTGTGTTGCTGGAAAAGTGCAAGTGGTTTCAAAGCGTGGCCGCTCTATAGGGCATGCCGAAAAAGATAAGGTCGTTGCAGCAAGCTGATGTCGGCGCAACCGCTTTGTTGCCTTGATCAACAAGGCTCTTGCCACAAGGCGGGATTGTTGTGGGCTACGTATTTCAGGGGCTAAAATACGACTATGGCCAATCGTACGTTTTTGTGTTGCGGTTTTGGGAATATCATATCCACGAAGGCGATACCAAAACCGTTCACCTTGAACTCCTCCCCATATTTTACGGGCATGCCATGGTTCTAGATTCCACAAGTCCAAAACAGTCCGGACACCGCAACGCAATAGCCGTGCTTCCAACCGCGTGTTAATGCCAGGCAAATCTGTAAGCGAAAGGTGAGCGATACGTTCGGGCAAATCTTCAAGACGTAAGACAACAAGTCCGTCTGGTTTTTGTAAATCAGTGGCCAGTTTGGCCAAATAACAGTTCGGAGCGAGGCCAATAGAGCATTTGATATATGGGCCAATCTGTTTGTTATCGGCGATACCTTTTTTAATGCTCTTTGCCAATGAGATAGCACCTCCCATTATGCGCTCTGGTCCTGTTAAGCGACACGAGACCTCATCAATTGAGTGGACGTTGTCAATTGGTTGATGTCTCTCCACTTCAGCCATAATTTTGTTGTGATAATCGACATAGATATGATGGCGTGCCGGAATGCATTTCAGGCCAGGGCAAAGTCGCTTGGCATGATAAATTTTGGTCCCAGTTTTAACGCCGTAAGCTTTGGCTTCATAGCTAACAGCAATGGCACAGGTGCTATCGGTGTCCATCGGTACAACAGCGACTGGTTTGCCGCGCAGATGAGGGGTTTCTTGTTGTTCGACACTTGCAAAGTAACTGTTTAAATCCAAGAAGAGGTAGTTTAACCCCTGCGCAGGCTTCAGTGTTTGAAAGTATGTCATGTATCTTCTCGAATTGGCTATTATTAAGTGCAAACGTAAAATGAACATACATTAATTATGAGAACAAAAAAAGAACAAAATTAGAATGCGTTTAAGGTTTTTTTATTTTCCAAGTTACAGGTTAAAACCACCGACTTTGAGTCGGTAAGTAGGACTTTTAGTCCGTTTTTTGCTATCATCATTATACTACTGCGCATACGACCTATCATAACCGCTATCATGTCGTTTGGATTACCAAATATCGCTTTAAAGTTTTGACGTAAGAAATGCGCTACCGTATTCGGGAGATTACGCGCCAAATCTGCAGTCAAATGGGCGTCAGTATCCAGAAGGGTGTTTTGTCTAATAATCATGTGCATATGTTCGTTGAAATTCCTCCGAAGCATTCGACATGCACTCAAGCAGGCGATAGCCGATAGTGCAAATGTATTTAAAGTATTTTGCACGCCATGAAACGATTGGGGCTGACGCGTAAAAAAAGACCCCGCAGTACGGAGAAAGAGATGAAGAGAAACGCCAAACATATCTTAAGCAGCTAGAAAGAACGCCTGAAAATATTAATCTGCAAATTAAAGATGCGAAGAAAATCAAAAAGTGATCGGCTATACACAAAAATCAAGTTCAGTTTCGTCCCTCTCGCATTTCTTGTTGTCGCATCGGCATTGCATCGATTAAGGCAAACAGCTCATCTGCTGTAACTCGTCTCGCCTTACGTAATTTTTCACCGCCATCTTTGCCAAGTAGAATAACGA
>JBCCCO010000053.1:0-19383 GCA_039033475.1 Pseudomonadota bacterium
AACGTGATATCATTACCTTACCTGATCCTATTTTAAGATCAAAGAGTACACCTGTGGAGCGGGTTGATAATGAGCTGCTTCAATTGGTTGATGATATGTTAGAGACCATGTATGCCGCGCCAGGCATTGGCTTGGCCGCTATTCAGGTGGCAGTCCCCAAGCGTCTTCTGGTTGTTGATATTTCGCGTGATGAGGACGCGCGCACTCCAATCGTTATGATGAACCCTGAGATCTTAAGTTTTGGTGATCAGCCCAGGTCTCATGAGGAGGGGTGTTTGTCTATTCCAGATATGTACGCCGAGCTTGAGCGCCCTGCAACGATCGAAGTCAGCTATATTGACCGGGAGGAAAAAAAACAGCGCATCACAGCTGAAGGTTTGCTTTCAACGGTTATTCAACACGAGATGGATCATCTTGATGGTATTTTGTTCATTGATCATCTCTCTCGTTTGAAACGCGACCGTCTTGTTAAAAAATTCATGAAGCACAAGAAGGCTAATGAGACGGCGATTTAAGGTTACATCAAAAACTTTGCAACGCTCGCCTTAAGCTCTAAGAGGCCTGTTGTTTTTCGTGAAGACGTTGCAATAAGGTGCGGGTGAGCGGCAGGATGTTTGGTAAGGGCTTGAGCCGTTTTGCTAAGCATCGTCATAAGGTCGGCATGTTTTAATTTATCAACTTTTGTCAAAACCACTTGATAAGATACAGCGGATCTGTCCATCAACTCCATTGTTGAGCGGTCAGAATCTTTAAGGCCGTGACGCGCATCAATCAACAAAAAGACACGGCGCAGTTGAGGGCGTCCGCGTAAGTAATCTTGGATTAAGGCTGTCCAATTTTGTACAAGATCTTTTGAGGCTCTCGCATAGCCATATCCTGGCATATCAACCAAATACATATTGTCATTCAGCTGAAAGTAATTCAGTTCTCTCGTGCGCCCGGGCGTATTAGATGTGCGGGCTAGGGCTTTGCGCCCGGTAAGTGCATTGATTAGGCTGGATTTTCCGACGTTAGATCGCCCGGCGAAAGCCACCTCAAGACGGCCATCTAATGGAAGGTGTGTAAGGGCAACGCAGCCCTTTATGAACTCACAAGGCATAGAGAACAGCTTTTTGCCAGCTGCTAATTCGTCGTTTTCAAAGCGCTCTAAAACCTCATGGTCAAGGTTTGGGTTTGATAAAGCCTTGGTATTGTTACTTGGGGTTTTCATCAATTGATTTGGTTTTATCAGGATTTAGCATTTGACGCAATTTATTGACCCCTAAGTTTTCCAACAAATCAACCTCAACGCCTTGGCTTTTTAGGATATACCATTGTTGCAGCACGGATAATAGATTATTCCAGGTCCAGTAAATCACGAGACCTGCTGGAAATGTAGCGAGCAAAAATGTAAACACCACTGGCATCCAGGTGAAAATTTGTTGCTGGATCGGGTCGGGTTGTTGCGGGTTAAGCTGCATTTGGACCCACATTGTGATCCCCATTAGAATAGGCCAAATGCCGATAATAAGAAAAGACGGCGGATCCCATGGAATAAGACCAAATAAGTTAAACAGGGTTGTTGGATCTGGTGCGGACAAATCCTGAATCCAACCAAAGAAAGGGGCATGGCGCATATCTATCGTTATAAACAGCACTTTATAAAGCGCGAAAAACACTGGAATTTGGATAAAGATCGGCAGGCAACCGGCCATAGGATTGATTTTATGTTTCTTATAGAGGTTCATCAATTCTTGCTGCTGGCGCATACGGTCATCTTTATACCGGTCGCGAATGCGTTCCATATCCGGTTGTAGTTTTTTCATCCGGCTCATGGAAATATAAGACTTGTTTGCGAGCGGAAACATCAACAGCTTAATAATGATGGTTACAATAATAATGGAGACACCAAAGTTGCCGACAAGATTGTAAAAGAAATCAAGCGCAAAAAAGAGAGGTTTCGTGAGCCAATAAAACCACCCCCAATCGATAAGGCGGTCGAACAATTCAATATTCAATTGCTTTTCATAGTCATCAATCATGCGGGTTTGTTTGACGCCAGCGAAAAGATGCCCTTGTACCGAAGCGTTTTGGTTTGGTTGTACTTTTACGCCATCAAGCAGATAATCAGTCTGAAAATTTTCTTTAACCAGCCCCTTCGTGCCACGAATGTTGGCCGAGTACGCTTTTTTCTGATCTGGTATTAAGACAGCAGCCCAATATTTGTCCGTAATGCCAAGCCATCCACCGGTTTGCTTGAATTCATAATCCGGGTCATCAATAGCACTATCGTAGCTGATTTCATTCAGCCCCTCTTCTCCAAAGACACCTAGTGGGCCTTCATGTAGAATGAAGAAATTTTCTGTTGGTGGCCGTCCATGCCTTGAGATCAAGGCATAGGGATGCAGTGTAACGGCTTTATTCGTATTATTTTGCACCTCTTGACGGATCGAAAACATATATTGATCATCAATTGAAATGGTACGCTTGAAGATCAAGCCCTCGCCATTATCATGCGTCAAAACAACAGGAGTATTTTTGGTCAGTGTTCGATTTCCCGAGGCTTTCCAAGTGGTTGTATTGTCTGGAAGCTTGATCTTCACACCGTTTTCAGCCACCCAGCCATACTCAGCGTAATAAGGTTTGGGACTTTTTGAGGGAGAAAACAAAACAACGTTTGGGCTATTTTTCTCAACACTGACATTATATTGTTTGAATACAATATCATCTAGTCTTGCGCCTATGAGTGAAATCGAGCCTCGCAATGTTGGTGTTTCTATACGAATGCGTTCTGCGGCGGAAAGAGCGGTTTCACGGCTTTGAGCAAGGCTTGGGCGCTTTGATGTGTTTGGTGCTAAAGAGGCGCTCGGTGTTTGTGCACCTTGTGCTGTAGGCCGGGTAGGAGCGTTTGGATTTTGTTGCTGAGCCTGTTTTTGTAGAGCAGCTTGCCGGGCCTCTTGGATCCGCCGTTGTTCCTCCATTTTCGGGCCAGCATAAAACACTTGCCATACAAATAGCACGCAAATTGATAGCACAATGGCAAGAATAAAATTACGATTATTATCTTCCATAATTTAAGGATCCGTATGGGAATATTTTAGAATATTGGCAAAAGTGGCCGCAGAATTATAACAATTTCACTTGTTATGGCCATGAACTCTTTTAAATGCAAGCTGCATATCTCTAATCAAGTCTTTAAAATCACAATTTAGCACCCCTTGCCGTGCAATGAGCACATAATCATACCCCTGCCGAGCAGAGTGAGGTGTCAATAAGGTTAATGCCTCTTTTAAGCGTCTGCGAGCGCGATTTCTTTTTACAGCATTGCCAATGCGCCGACTTGCTGTAAATCCAAAGTGCGGCAAATCAGATGTTAATATTTGAGATTGGGGGCCCGGTTCAGATTGATATTTTGTACGAGCTTTTAACACAAATGAAGGAGCAACCCACTTACGTCCTTCACCTACATAAAGAAAATCTGATCGTTTCTTGAGTGTTATCAAAGCCATATTTTAGGAAATACTGGGCCTGGTTCTCTTGAATTACTATGCAGAGAGTCTTTTGCGGCCTTTAGCGCGGCGCCTGGCAAGAATTTTAAATCCATTTTTGGTGGCTTTGCGTGCCCGAAATCCGTGTCGTCTTTTGCGCACAAGCACGCTTGGTTGAAAAGGGCGTTTCACGTTACGTCTCCATTCATTTGTGATATATAAGCATAATACTGATATACCTTATTTTAGGGGCCTATCAACAGTATCAATGCTAAAAAAAGTATCTGAAGGCTCCAACTCTTAATGTGCTCGTGATCTGATGTCAAATTATTCGTGTTTAAAACATAAATATCATCACAAACACTTGATCCGTGGCACCTGCAAAATGATCGAACGCTTACTATTTTAGTAATATAATACATAGAGCAAAAAACGATATGAGAGGATTAATGTTTATGCAGAGAAAACAGCAACTGCGTAGTAAAGCTGTTACTTTAAGTGATATCAAAGCGCAAAGGGCTCGCTTTTTCA
Organism: Pseudomonadota bacterium; assembly: GCA_039033475.1. Lineage (GTDB taxonomy): Bacteria > Pseudomonadota > Alphaproteobacteria > Rhizobiales > CBDHHC01 > JBCCCO01. The sequence continues at coordinate 3,999 of JBCCCO010000053.1, forward strand.
TATTTTTTAGTATGTTTGTGGTTCTTACATTTGTTTTTCTCCAAAATAGCTTTGCAAATATCTTGGAAACGACATTTTCCAAATCAGATAAAACATCTGAAATTAAGGTGGATAACTCGTTATGGAACAAACTCCTCAAACAATACGTAACAGATGGGCCAGATCGCCTTAATGTCGTGGATTATGCGGCGTTTAAGAAAAACGGTCATAATGACCTTAAAGCGTATGTTGCTCTTTTGGAATCAACAGATGTTGCGGCTTTGAATCGAAAAGAACAATACGCATTTTGGCTTAACTTGTATAATGCAAAAACAATTGACGTTGTGCTGGATCATTATCCAACAAATTCCATTCGTGACATTGATATTTCTCCTGGTCTCTTTTCTGATGGTCCATGGGGGAAGAAGGTTACAAAGGTCAATGGCGTAGACCTCAGTTTGGATGATATTGAACATAATATCTTGCGCAAACTTTGGAACGATCCTCGTGTTCATTATGGTGTAAATTGTGCGTCCATTGGATGTCCGAACCTTGCCAGAGAAGCCTATACCGGGGATTTGCTTGATGTACAATTGAATAAAAGTGCGATTGATTTTGTCAATTCACCTCGCGGTGTTCGCATTGATAACGGAAACATTACTGTCTCCAAGATTTACAGATGGTTTAAAGTCGATTTTGGTTCATCTGAATCTAACACGCTGAAACATATTAGAAAGTACGCAAAACCCGATTTAAAAGCTGCCTTGCATCGGAAAACACGCATTTACAATTACGAATATGACTGGGCTTTAAATAACGTTAAAAGTGGAACTTAGTATTTTAATTTGCCGGGCTCTCCTCCGTCCTTCTTGCCTAGGCGAGAAGCTCTGGACTTTGGCATTCCAGGGATCCTGGCTCATATATTCTTAGGGATACTGAGCCAGGATGGCGAAATTCTTTCATGTTAATATATAGAGCTCCTCAGTCAGTTTAATATCATGATAAGAGCAACATTTAGTGCGTACGATTTAAAAACAAACCATTCTAAATCTGCTCAGCTATAAATGACGGAACAAAATAAGATGGAAAATAATACGTCGCAAAAAAGCTCTGGCAACATGCTTAAAAGGTTTTTGCCAATACTTGTTCTTGTAGCAGTTGCTGCATTAGTCTACTGGCAAGGTTGGTACAAATATCTCACAATTGAAACTCTTGCACTGAATAGAGAGTTTTTAAGAACATATATTGAAAACAACTTCTTTATTGCATTGCTGGCTTATGCTGGAATATATGCACTTACTGTTGCATTGTCATTTCCAGGTGCGCTTTTGCTCACACTAGCAGGTGGTTTTTTGTTTGGCGCATTGGCTGGGGGATTAACGACCGTTATTGCTGCAACGGTTGGGGCAACGGTTATTTTCTTGATTGCAAAAACAGCGCTGGCTGAACCTCTTGCAGCAAGTGCAGGCAAGAGTATCAAAAAGCTCAAGGAAGGCTTTCAAGAAGATGCGCTAAGTTATATGTTTTTCCTGCGTTTGGTCCCGATTTTTCCATTCTGGCTTGTCAATCTTGCCCCAGGGATTTTAGGTGTTCCCCTCACAACATATCTGATTGGCACTTTTTTTGGAATTATGCCAGGAACCTTCGCTTATTCTTATGCAGGAGTAGGTCTAGATAGCGTTATTAACGCGCAATTGGAGCCCTATCAACAATGTCTTAAAAACGCATTATCGACAGAAAAGTGCAGTTTTGCCTTTGATCCAAGTGTTTTGATTACAAAAGAACTTATTATTGCTTTTGCAGCGCTTGGCGTTGTTGCCCTAATTCCTGTTGTGTTGAGAAAATTACGTCGGTCAAAAGCATAATTATATTTTCTTATTGTAAATATCGATCAAAACTAAGTAGATACAAATAAAAACAATAAAGCAGGATAAAACAATGGGACAACATCTCACACCAGATCTTTGTGTTATTGGGGCAGGCTCTGGCGGGTTATCTGTTGCAGCCGCAGCGGCACAATTGGGCGTTTCGGTTGTTCTAGTTGAAAAAGGCAAAATGGGGGGAGATTGTCTGAACTATGGTTGCGTTCCTTCAAAGGCACTAATTGCTGCAGGTAAACATGCTCATATTATGCGCACATCTGGCGTCTTTGGTATTGAACAAGTTGATCCGGTTGTAAACTGGGAGCAAGTTCACAATCATGTGCAAGGTGTTATTGCTGCTATTGCACCTATGGATTCGGTCGAACGTTTTACTGGTTTGGGTGTTCACGTTATACAAGAAGCCGCAAGTTTTAAGAATAAGAGAACAGTCGTTGCGGGTGATTATGAGATTAAGGCACGGCGCATTGTTGTTGCCACCGGGTCCTCGCCAACATTGCCGCCTATCCCTGGCATTGATGAAGTCAACGCAATGACCAATGAGACAATCTTCAACAATACTGATCCCATTGAGCATCTTATTGTTATTGGAGGTGGGCCTATTGGGATGGAATTGGCCCAAGCCCACCGCAGACTGGGGGCAAAAGTTACAGTTCTAGAAGCTGCGAAAGTGCTTTCAAAAGATGACCCTGAACTCACAAAATTTGTTATTGATCAAATTAGAGCTGATGGTATCGAGATTTATGAAGGTGCTAAGGTAGAGCGTTTGCAGCCGAAAGATCAGGGCTTATGTGCCATTGTCAATACAGGAGAAGAAACTGTCAAAATCGATGGCTCTCACCTGCTCGTAGCGGCGGGGCGTAAACCAAACCTTGATGGTTTAAACTTGGAGGTTGCGGGTATCAAATATGACAAACGCGGGATCCAAGTATCTCCTGGTTTGAAAACATCGAACAGACGTGTTTTTGCCATTGGCGATGTTGCCGGGGGATTGCAATTTACCCATGTGGCCAATTATCATGCTGGTATCGTCATTCGTAAAGCTCTGTTTCGTATGCCTATTGCTGCAAACTCGAACGCCATTCCCTGGGTTACATTCACGGATCCGGAATTAGCCCATGTGGGCATGACAGTGCCTGAAGCCAATGAAAAATATAATGGAATCAGAATATTACGTTGGCCGTATGCGGAAAATGATAGAGCGCAAGCAGAGCGTGCAACAGAGGGGGTTGTGAAAGTGATTACAACCGCAAACGGCCGCATCGTTGGGGCGAGCATTGTTGGCAAAAATGCTGGTGAGTTAATTCAAATGTGGACCTTAGCCATTACCAAAAAAATGAAAATCAAGGATATGACTTCCTTTATATCGCCTTATCCAACATTATCAGAAATCAACAAACGTGTGGCTTATACGTTCTTTTTAGGTGCGCTTTCAAATCCATGGCTGCGCAAAGTTATCAAGTTCCTTGCTAAATTTGGTTAGGTTCTGAGCTCAATTGCATCAGACGAGAAAATGCGAATATCAAGTCTTTCTTCCAAGGTCCTCATTTTGACGATTGTTTTTGTCATGATAGCAGAGGTTCTGATTTTTCTTCCCTCCGTCGCCAATTTTCGTAAAAACTGGCTGATGGCACGGCTGAATGCGGCCCAGATTGCTGCGCTGGCCGTAGAAGCAGCGCCAGATAACAAGGTTCCTGAAATGTTGCACGAAGAGCTGCTCAAAAATGCACAAGTATATGGTGTTGCTTTGCGCAGAGCCAGCGCACGCCAATTGGTATTACCTCCCAAGATGCCAGGTGAGATTGAGCGCGTGTATGATTTACGCAATGCCTCCGCTTTTACGCTTATCAAAGATGCTCTTGCCCTTTTAATCAATACCAAACCGGGATTTGTTTATGTCATAGGTGTGCCTAAGTTTGGCAGTGGGATACTTATTGAAGCTGTGATTGATGAAGGGCCGAGCAGGGATGCTGCGATACAGTATGCCCTTAATATTTTACAGCTTTCGATTTTTATTTCTGTGATGACAGCTATACTTGTTTATTTGTCATTGAACGCCTTACTTGTGCGGCCAATGACACGCATTACGCGCAATATGGTGGAATTCAGTCAAAACCCGGAAAATCATGCGCGCATTATGCAGCCAAGCCACCGCACCGATGAGATCGGTATTGCAGAGAGGGAGCTGGCAAAAATGCAGACTGAACTCCATGAGACGCTCAGTCATAAAAGCAGATTGGCAGCGCTGGGCTTAGCAGTGAGCAAAATCAATCATGATTTGCGTAATATGTTGTCGAGCGCTCAGCTGGTGTCTGATCGGCTCAGCAGTATTCAAGATGAAACTGTTCAACGTTTTACCCCCAGACTTTTATCCTCTTTAGACCGGGCTATTCGCTTATGCACCGATACCTTAAAGTATGGCCAAGCCCCAGAGCCAACACCCCAATGCACGGTTTTTCATGTTTTGGATCTCGTTGAAGAGGTGGGTCAAAGCCTGGAGTTGTCAGAGCACAAATCGATTGCGTGGAATGTCACGATTTCTCCAGATATTAAAGTTTATGCCGATCGCGATCATATTTATCGAGCTCTTGGAAATTTATGCCGTAATGCGGTGCAAATTTTGGAAAACAGCGAGCAAAACACTCCAAAAGCCATTCATATCACGGCCGAGAAAAAGGAGGATACGGTGCGAATTGATGTCGAGGATAGCGGTCCTGGCGTTCCGGAAAATGCGAAAAAATACTTGTTCGATGCCTTTAAGGGCTCGTTGCGCAAGGGCGGAACAGGTTTGGGCCTTGCGATTTCATCAGAACTGATCAAAGCCCATGGGGGATGCCTCCAGCTCACAGAAAACTCAACAGGAGCAAAATTCCGAATAACATTACCACAAAGCATGCACGTTGAAAAAAATTGATTATTTTTTAACACATTGTCACAGACGGACCTTGCGTTCTGAATAAAAAGGCAGTAATGAATGTGTTCTGATGCCTCAGAGTTCCTTTACATCTGAAATATCTGAAGATTGATCAAAATTTTCATCTCATAATTCAGGACCCGTAGCTCAGCTGGATAGAGTGCTTGACTACGAATCAAGAGGTCGGGAGTTCGAATCTTCCCGGGTCCGCCATTTCATTATTTTGCATGTTTTTACCTCTTAAAACCTCGAACGGTATTGGAGGTTTGCAAGGTTAGAAATCTTCCCTTCTTACTGTGAGCAAGATTTGGGTCTAGATAACCTAAAGTTGTCTAGACCCTTGAGAATTACCCGCTAAAGTGGGGCAATTTTGAATTATGATTGATGGTATATGTTCCTGAAAGAAAGTAAAATTATAGTCCGTATTTTAACGATTTAGCTTTATTCTTAACAGAATAACAACTTTATCGCGTCATTCGGATTTTTTGCATTATAGGCCTGTCAGATAAAAAATGAATAAGTTAAATACAGCGCTGAAAGATCAAGATTTGCAGGCGAAGTATGGTGAGGGGCTACGTCACCTCGAAAATGGCGATGTTAAAGGTGCTCAAAAAGCTTTTGAAAATATTCTTGTGATGTTGCCGGACAATCCTGTTGTGTTAGAGCGTATGGGATATAGCTATGCCGTGCAAGAAAATTGGCAACAAGCCGAAGTATATTTTCGCAAAGCCAATGCCCTGGTTCCACAAAATACCAAAGTTCTAAATAACCTAGGGTATGTTTTACAAAAACAATATAAAAACGCAGAGGATGTTTTTATATCTCTTGCGCTCGGTTGTTTTGCAAAGGGGCAAGAAAAAGAGGCGTTACATTATATAAATAGCCTTAAAACTTCGCCCCAAGAGATTGAGCGTGCTCTTGGCAATATTTGCGATGAGGCGAGAGGGCGCAGACAATTTCGCCAAGCAGCCCATGCCTGCGCTCTATTAAGTAGGTTGCAGCCGCAAAATGAGCAGTGCTTAACAGCTTACATCGCGAATTTGCGCCAGTCAGGCGCAGGAAACAAAGAGCTGGAAAAGTGCCTCATCCCTGCGATGAAAAAATTTCCGAAGAATACGTTCTTTCCTCTCATATTAAGTGAAGTATACGCGCAAGAAAAAAAGTTCTCTCAGGCTCTAAAGGCCGCTGAGACATATTGTGAAAATGCATCTGATGTGCCGATCGCACATATGAATTATGCAAAACTACACCTGCAACAGCAAAAATCAGAATTTGGCAAAATTATAGATTTGGATCCTATACGTGCAGCTTGTATGTGCGCCATTGAATGTTGTGGAGAGAATAAAGCAGATTGTATAACCATTGTGCAGTCTCTGATCGAACTTAGGGACATAAAACTCATAGAAGAGATCTTACAGACAGAAACAAATTATAAGCATCGAGATATCCTCTGCGAGTTGCTGCAAGGATATATATCATATACCAAGCAAGATTTTAAAAAGGCCAAAAAACACTACAATAAAGCTCTCAAAATAGTTCCTGAAAACAGTTTCATATACACCGAACTCTCGCGGGTATCTTATGAACTCAATCAACCAGAAGACGCGCTCAAGGCAAGTTATAAATCTGTTGAATTGCTTCCAGAAAATACAAATGCCAGGGCTATGTATTGGCACAGTGTAATATTAAATTATTGTGGTGTGATGGAAGAAGGACTTGAAGCCAGCAAAAAAGCCGTTGAAATAAAACCCTATGATCCTCATCTCAAACTTGGGCTTGGGATACAGTATTTACGTCGGGGGGATTGGCAAAAGGGTTGGTCCCTTTATGAAAACAGGCTCAAATTAGGCGGGCAAAGTACGATTAAATATATACCTCCTGTTCCAAAGTGGAATGGAGAGTCATTTGAAGAGCTTGATTTAATCCTGTGCTGTGAGCAAGGATTAGGAGATATCGTCCAATTTGCACGTTTCGTACCTGCTATTGCGCAAAAAACAAAACGAACATTTTTTAATATTCAAAAAAAGCTTCGCCATTTGTTCCAGCATTTTGAAGAAGAAAACGGCAAAATCAGACTTATTGAAGCAGGCTCAGAGTTCTCAGTAAACAGCTCCAACACACGCTGGTGTCCACTTATGGACTTGCCCTTTATGTTGGATTTGGAGGAAACCCAATGGTCAGAAAATATGCCTTATATTTTTTCACATTCAGATCAGGTGAAAAAATGGCATGAGCGTTTCAGAGCTTTTGGGCCAAAGGTCATCAAAGTAGGTATTGTTTGGCAAGGGAATCCCGAGCTAAGTGTAGACTTAGGCAGATCCATACCTCTGAAGTATTTTAAGCCTCTAAACGATATAAAAAATGTGCAACTCATAAGTTTGCAAAAAACACATGGTTTAGATCAACTGCGACAGATTGATTTTTCAAAGAATATTCACCTTCTAGGCGATGATTTTGATGAGGGTGAGTATGCTTTTTCTGATGCTATCAATGCAATGGAAGCGCTAGATCTTATCATAACCTCTGACACATCTATTGCACATATCGCAGGAGCATTAGGGCGGCCTGTTTGGTTGGGGCTAAAGTTTGCTGCAGAGTGGCGTTGGCAGATAGAGCGTAACGACAGCCCTTGGTATCCGACGATGAGTATTTTCCGCCAACACCAAATAGGTGATTGGCGAAGTGTTATCTCCGCGATGGCTCAAAATTTAGAGCAGTTGGCAAAGGGTGACCAATCCGTTTTATATACCGAAAAAAAGAGTTTGAAAAATAAAAACAATGCATCAGCTTTGTTAAATTCGGCGTTGAATTATAAGATGCAAAACAAAATGGGTCAGGCAATTGTAGCATATCAAGACTATGTCAATATACACCCTGAAAATATATCAGTGCGCGAGAGTTTGGCTGAGTTGTTATATGAAACCGATCAGAGTAATGTAGCACATGAACACTATGATTTCATTTTAAAGCATGCGAGCAATAAAGCAAAAACTTTAATTTCAATTGCTTTATGTTGTTTTGTGAAAGGCAAGGTAAAAAAGGCTCTGGATTGTATTGCACAACTCAAAGCCTCACAAGCTGATATTGAATATACGTTAGTTGAAAGATCAAATCAGGCAATCGCAAAAAAAGACTTTCAGCGTGCCGCAAATGCGTGTGGTTTGCTCAACGCCTATCAACCTCAAAACGCAAATTTTCTGATAGCCTATTTTATAAACTCGCACAAATCAGGGGCGGATCTGAAATTCCTACAAGATAAATTACTCAAAGCCATAAAGCAATTTCCTGATGTTCCATTTTTTCCAAAGTTGTTGTGCGATATCTATGAAAAAAATGGCTTCTATCAAAAAGCCCTTGCTATTGCTCAGGTTTGTGCTCAAAACATTCCTAATGAACCGAGCGTTCATATAAATTACGCAAACTTGCATTTGCAAAATCAAAAGCTCAAGCATAGAAAAATTGATGATATTACTCAGCCTGCAAAAGCATATCTGCAAGCTTTGCAGCTTTCTCAAAATAACAAGGACAATTGCATCGCAATCGTGCAATGTCTGATAGATCAAAGAGTGCCGGAATTGGCACAAGCATGTTTAGAGAAAATAAAAGATATAGACCTTCCTGATATTGTAAATCTGTTATTGCAAGCATATCTTGCCTTTACAAGAAGAGATTTTTCAAGCGCAAAGCAGCACTTCGAAGCAGCTCAAAAGCATGCGCCGGCAAACAGCCTGATATATACGGAATTGGCCAAAACGCTTTATCATCTAGGGCAGCCTGAACACGCTGTAAAAATGAGCTACCAGTCTATAGCTCATAATAAGAATGACCCTAAAACCATATCATTGCATGGCATTCTTTTGACAAATTGCGGTTTATACAAAGAAGGACTTGCAGCCAGTAAAAAAGCTGTAGACATGGATCCAGAAAATGCTGATTTCAAAATCAATCTTGGACAGCAATATTTGCTTCGAGGTGATTGGGAGAAGGGAGGTCCGCTGGTTTATAAGAACAGATTAAATCGTAGCCGTAATAGACCTCTCATTGTAAAGAGTACATTTCCAAAATGGGATGGGGAATCTTTAAAGGGCAAAAACTTGATTATATGTTCCGAGCAAGGACTTGGAGATATTGTGCAATTTGCTCGCTTTCTTCCAACTGTTGCACAGCAGACAGAGCGCACATTGGTATACCTTCGCAAAAATATTGCTCATTTATTTTGGCATTTTGAGGCAGATCATTCAAATATCGAATATGTTGAGCCAGGTGAAGAGCTATCAGTTAATCGCCAAAATACCGTTTGGTGTTCACTTATGGATTTACCGTTTTTGCTAAAATTGAAAGAGCACGACTGGTCAGAAAATTGTCCTTACATCTTTGCACAACAAGATGAAATGCCAAAATGGCAAAATTATTTTAATACCCTCGATGCAGAGACGCTTAAAGTTGGTATTGTCTGGCAAGGAAATCCAGAACATGAAATGGATATCGGTCGTTCTATTCCATTACAAGCCTTTAAGCCTTTAAGTGAAATAAAAAACATCCAATTGGTCAGCTTGCAAAAGTATCATGGTTTGGATCAACTCGAACACATCGATTTTGCGCCGAAAATTCATTTCATTAAAGATCGTTTTGATGAAGCAGGGCAGTCCTTCGCCGATACAGTTAATATTATGGCAGCTCTGGATCTTATCATAACCTCAGATACATCTATTGCTCATATTGCCGGAGCGCTTGGCCGGCCGGTTTGGTTAGGCTTGCGATTTGCCTCTGAATGGCGTTGGCAATTGGAGCGCAAAGACAGCCCATGGTACCCAACCATGAAAATTTTTCGCCAAAAAGATGTTGGAGATTGGCGAGGTTTAGTTTTGGAAATGGTTAAAGATTTAAAGCTGTCATTAAAATAACAAAATGAAAATCTAGTATGACAACAGTATGTAATGCATTAAATAGTTTAAATATTCTTGACATAATAATTATTTGATGCCATGCTTTATTGTGTACAATAATAGAATTAGGGAAGGTTTTTTCATGTCTTTAGTTAATGAAGCAGGATTTAACTATATAGCAGAACTTGTTGCAAAAGAGTATCAGGACACAATGACGCAGAAACAGGCAGATGTTGCTGCGATTAACAAAGAACAATTCGAATTTTTTCTAGCTAATGATGAAGCTGTGTCTTTGCCAAGCGAAAGTAACGGATATGTAACCAATGTCCTACCGAATACAGACAAAACTGATCTCTGATATAGATAACAACTCAAGTGGTAACTTTAAAAACTAAAGCTGATTAAGTTAGCATCTAATTCTTATTTTCTACTCTTTAAGTTAAAACTGCCGTCTTCCAGTAGGTAAAGCTGACACGAATATTTACATTACATAGATGCGATACTCTCAGCTTGTTTCCGGACGCAAATAGCAAGCTGAGATAATGAAATTAAAAAATCTCCAGGCTTCAATCTTCCGTCTTGAAGACGGAATTGGTTGAGTGTGTCATCAATGACAAAAAGACCCGAAAACGACGTCTATCCCATTCACAAAAGAAAAAAAGTTGCAAGCTCCCGAGCATGGAGGCCAAAGTGGAGTATTCCTTTCGCGTGACCAAGCATCTGTGGGAGCCTTACAAGCTGACTGATGAAATCCTGGAATATCCCCCGGTTTGAAGCCTTAAGCACCTTGTCAAATCTTTACCTTCGTAAAAAATATCTGATAGCAATAGGATTAAGTGCGTCTGAAGGTCGGGAAAAATATGAAAATAAAGCCATAAACACAGTCAAATAGAGAAAATACTGATAAAAAATTGAAAAAAATGCCTCAAGGTTAAATCATTGTAATGAACATAAATTTTGTGCAGTATTCTATACCTCAAACGCAGGTTTTATTTTCAAAATGGACCAAAGGTAACAAGGACGTATGACAAATATTCCCATATTAAATACGATATCTGAAATTGCAGAAAAGTACGATGCTTGGTTCTGTGATATCTGGGGGGTTTTGCATAATGGAGAGCGTGTTTTTGGTAAAGCTATAGAAGCTTGTCAGGCCTATATGAAAAGTGGTGGGTCCGTTATCTTGATCTCAAATTCACCGCGCCCATCATTTTCCGTGAAACATCAATTCGATATGCTGGGCTTACCGCACAACGCGTATCATGCCATTGTCACTTCAGGAGATGTGACAAGAGGGCTGATTAAAAATCATGCACATCTTTCGCTTTTTCATCTGGGGCCAGAGCGTGATGTACCCTTGTTTGAAGATATATCAACTCAGTCTACTTCAGCAGAGAAGGCCGAAGTTCTGCTTTGCACCGGACTGTTTGATGATGAAACAGAAACACCTGATGATTATCTCGATATGCTCACCCAATTTGCAAAACGCGATGTGCCGATGATCTGTGCCAACCCGGATATCCAGGTGGAGCGCGGCGATACACTGATATATTGTGCTGGTGCGTTGGCCGAGGTGTACAAACGCATGAACGGCCGAGTTCTTTTTGCAGGCAAACCGCATGCACCGATTTATCAGGAAGCACAAAAACAACTTGAAGTTTTAATTCATAAAGCGTTGCCTCAAAACAAGGTTCTTTGTGTTGGTGATGGTATCCATACTGATATTGAAGGCGCGCATCGTAATGGCTTTGATGTGCTTTATATTGCAAGTCGATTGCATACCCACAAATGCAATCAGAATTTGACCCAAAAGGATGTGTCGACATTGTTTAGAGATAGTAGCTTTTCCCCAGTAGCGGCGCAAATCGGCTTGAAATGGTGAATTTTATTGTTTTGGTATTGCTGATAAATGTGTTAATAAATCTTATTTGTTCGTTTCTAATTTTGCTATGTGCTTGGATACACTAGGTTTTATTGGCAACCTGAAAATAGTCAGAGCCAAGAAAAACAGAGTAAAACGAAGGTGAAGCAGATTGGTAAGGTTCAAATATCAAGTTGACAAAAGTGTATCGTGAACGTCGCGTGTTGTTTTTTTAGTACTACTAAGGGGTCATTAGTTATGTTTCTGAGTATTGTTTTTGATTTTTTCAAACTAAATTCCGTCAATAGATTTTTTATTCTATTATTTTCTTCCATATCAATATTTTTATCTATTGCATCTGTTGCATTTTCTTCTGACCTGAAGAGCTTCTTCTCTTTTGACAATAAAGAGCATCCATACATTCAATTTAAGATAAACGACGGACGTGTTGGTATTGTCGCGAGTGGGTTTGGTGGTACATATTTGCGCATCGCATCGGATATAAAAAGCGTTGTTGATAGCAATAAGCCCAATAAACGTATTCGTGTCGTCCCCATGATCAATAGAGGCTCTCTTGAAGCTATACTTGATGTTAGGCATCTAAAAGCGACTGAAATGGGCATTATGCAAGCAGATGTTATGGAAGAAGTTAAGGAGCTGGCTACAACAGGCAATGAAACAGCACAAGATCTTGTTGAGCGTGTGAAATATATTACAAAACTATATGACGAAGAAGTTCACCTAATCGGCAGAGGTGTCACGAGAATAGGTGAATTGGATGGACGCCGTGTTAATGTTGGGGCTATTGGAAGTGGCACGAAATTTACAGCTGAGATTATTCTAAAACGCATGGAAATTAAGCCAAGTGAGCAAACGACTTACAGTCCTGCGTTGGCATTGGAAAAATTGCGTAATGGCGAGATTGACGCGATGTTTTTTGTCGTTGGAAAGCCGGCTCCATTATTGCTAAAAATTGGTGAAGACAAGAAAAGAGATAGTGCTATAGGTCTGGTTGATATTGCATTTGATAAAGACAAAATTGGAGCACCATATGTTTCTTCAATTATTACAGATAAAGATTATCCCAACCTTTCAGACAGATACGTCGAAACATTAGCGGTACCTGCCATATTAGCAGTTTATCATTTTACAGATCAAAGACGCAAAAATAACGTAAATCGTTTTAGCAAAGCTTTTGTAAAGAATATTAAAAAACTCTATCAAGGGGCAGCAAGTGAAGGTAAGATATACCATAAAAAATGGATTGAATTCGTACATAGAGATTATTTAAATCAGGAAGTTAGCGGTTGGAGCAGGTATGAGCCCATGCAAGAGATACTTGATCAGACACGTCCAGAAAAAGTTTCTTCAAATTGTTCTGATGCAGAAGTACGTGTTGGTATCGACACTAAAAAGTGTTCCAATTACACACAGTGAATAAGCTTCGGGGCTGCGCGATAATTAGACGGTTTCCTATTTGGCTGTACCAAGCTTAGAGAATGACCGAAGAGTTTTGAGTAATATCAGGTAATTATGATTCTCTGTGTTTTTTGCCGAAGATGGAGGATATGCCGGAAAGAAACTCAAAGCTGCCCTCGAAGGACAAGGAGACTGGGCGATTGAAATTATCAAGCGCTCTGACAAGGTGGAAGGCTTTGAAGTGTTGCCCCGCTGTCGTCGATTGGCAAAGTTTTGGGAAACATCGCTCGAAAGGTCTCAGGCCTGGGTGCTTATCGCCAACATCAGGCTATTGACACGAAGACTTGCAAGGTATTGTATTGTCTCTTTTTGTGGTCTAAAACCACCGCACGCTTGCGTAAATCAAGACTATATGCCATTTCTTCCTCCATCTGTTTGAAGGTACTAATAGCAGTAAAAGTATTTCGAAATTCTAAACATGATTAGCTATAATACATATTGATTTTGGGAATATCTGAACTGTAGAACATTCAAGCAACAATTCTAAAAATGTCCTCAAAGTCAGACAGCTCAAATAGCGCCTTGACTTGCCCCTTCGGATGAACGAGAGATATAGATACCCCTTTGTCATCAGCAGCTTCTTTGGCCAATAGAAACATACCTAAGCCAGATGAATCGACTTCAGCTAAATCATCTAACAAAAAGCGAATTTCATGACATTGGGATGATACAAAATCATCTAGCACTTGTTTGAATTCCACGTGATCTTCAAATCCTAACCGACCAGATAGTTTAACTTCAAGGGCATTGTCTTTTACAGTGGTGTTTAAGCTCATAGTTTAATATCCTAAAAAAGGTCAACCTGTTGATTATCTGGGTTCTCTTGCTCATCATTATTTAAAAACTCAGCCATGGCTTTTTCAGTTTCAGCATCAGCATTTTCTTCAATGATTTTGGCCATTCTGTTTCGCATTGCTCCCAAGCTGCAATTTGATAAAACAGTCTTTAAATACTCTGTATTCGCAATAAGGTTTCCATCCGTATGCTGTATGGAATTTACAGTTTCCGCTTTAAGGGATTCATATTCACGGTCCAGGGTTTCCAAGATATGTGTTATATTTTCAATTTGCTGCTTTGCATGATCTTGAAATTGCATATCTTGAACAACCTGGGAGAGATTATCAGAGGCGGTCTGCGCAATCATTTGTGAAGCTTCTACTGCTCTATCTGCGAGTTTTTCATTATTATTGACCAATGCAGAAACCAAAAAGTCAATTTTTTCTTTCATTTTTGTATTCTCGGTCAAATCAATATGAGCCACTCTTTTTAAGACCTCAAACGAGTCTTTCAACTCATTACGAACAACAGTAACTTGACTTGAAATACTTTCCGAAAGGTTCTGTACGAGGGCAGATAACTGCTTAACCTCATTTGCAACAACATCAAAGCCAGCACCATGACTGCCGGCACGTTGTGCTTCAATCTTAGCATTAAGAGCTAAAATATTGGTTTGCTTGTTAATGGAATTAATATCGAATAACAGCGCTTCAATTTTAGAAAATTTTTGCACCAGACTGTCAAACCCATAAACAACAGCCAGACAATCTTTGGAAGACCTGACAACCAGTTGTGTAATCCGAGAGATTGCAACATTGATCATATCCATAATTGCTTCAATGTTATATTCTTGATTATCCTTGGTGAAATTATTTGATGTTTTTAAAAATTCCAGTAGATGCTCACTTTGTTCGGTGGCAAATTCAGTTAACTCTTCAAAATTTGATGTAATATTAGACGTACTGCTCTCCATATTGTTCGAAAGGAGACCCAGTTCTGAATTAAGGATAGCAATTGTAATTTGTTGAGCCTTGGCAAGCTGCATCCACTTTTTTAAGCAATCGTTTTTTTGATCTGCTGGATCTGCTTGGTCTGTCGCATCAAAATCCTGATCTGGATCAATGCTCTGAAAAGTATTATTATTCATAATTAAAATTATCCACCAGACATATATGCTCATCTCACGCAAGGCAATGGTATCAACTTAAAGTTGAGGAAAAGATAATTTATGGACAATTTTAAATAAATTGTGTGCCTCAAAAAATTATAACATTAACCAAAAATACAATAAGCACCAGTAAGAACATGGCCAAGTCCCAGCTCTGAAAATTGAATGGAAGATGTGTGGAAACAGAAACAAATCATGAAATGTTAATTGAGGGGTTCGGAGTAACGACATAGGTAGCTCAGCTTTTCTGTCGGTTTCGTGTAAATCGAGCTAAAATCAGCAATAGTTTCTACCTTAGTGTTGAAAAGCTGGAACGTAGAAGACAAAACATACCATGCGCTTGATCATCACAACTTTGGGACCTAAGTAGCTGTTGACGAAGTAAACTTTGAAAACTCGTTGCATATAAATGACAAAGTTGAGACACATCAAAATTCTGGC
>JBCCCO010000054.1:0-19161 GCA_039033475.1 Pseudomonadota bacterium
ACGGGCGCTGGCAAACGAGACCTATGATGATATGATAGAAAGCTATTTTCCAATCTACGGCTCAAACATTGCGGAGCAACTCGCACTTGCTGTGATGGATCAGCTTGGGTCCGATGATAATGTTAAACGCCTCGCCATGGCCGATTTGACCCTCGCGACTATAGATAAGTACGATGCCATGTATGGCGAGGAAGATGACGATGCATAAAAGCGTGAGACAGCTGCTCATCTGATCCTTTTTTACAAAAAAGTGTGTGAGCCTGTGAAGGTATTTCTATTATTCTTTCTGTATAGAAAAGCGTAATGTGAATAAGGTGGCAGTTTGAGCAACCTGGCTCCTGTACTTTCAATCAACTCTTGAATATCGTCTCCTTTATGGGAACTCAAGTTAAGCGGTCAATCAAGGGTAATCAGGTAATATTATGATGGCATCCGATGTATCACCCCCTCAATATTCTTTCCCTAAAGATGCAAGCTCTCTGATTTTAATTGATCGATCGGGTCCACAGCCTCGCGTTCTTATGGGACAGCGCAATTATGATATGGCTTTCATGCCTGGATACTATGTTTTTCCAGGTGGCAGGACTGATCGTAGTGATAGTTTTTTGATACCTCAAAACACATTGCCGAACAACGTTCAAGTTCAACTCTCATCTAACATCAAAGGACGCTCCGGTGCCCATCATGCCGCTCTTGCTCAAAAACAGTACAATAGAACCCAAGCACTTGCCCTGACAGCTATACGAGAAACTTTTGAGGAAACCGGAATCCTTGTTGGTTCTCATAGCCCTTCAAAGCCCAGATACATACCAGATATGTGGAAAACCTTTTTCGCTCACAATATTGAACCCAAATTATCCGCATTAGAATTTGTTGCACGCGCTATTACGCCGCCAAATAAAATAAAGCGTTACGACACCAGATTTTTTTGCACTTATACGGAAGAAATAGGGAAAGTTTTAGAGTTTCAAAAAGGGGAACTTTTACACATAGATTGGTTCACTTTTGAGCAGGCAAAATCTCAAAATATTCCTCGCATTACACGCGCAATATTAAGTGATATGGAAATATATTTGCAAAAAGATAATCTAGACGATCCAAAAAAAACCTTCCCATTTTATTATATAGAACAAGAACTTGTACAAAGAATTTGGCTTTAACAAAGATTGTCCTATTGACAAAAATAACGATATCCTTATGGTGCATCGGATGAATGGAGTGTAGTTAACAGGGTTCATACTACACAAGCGTCTCAAAAGATTTTTTAAACTCAGGATTTTAGAATGGCTAAACCGACAACACTTAAAATAAAATTGGTAAGCTCTGCCGGGACTGGTTATTATTATGTGACGAAAAAAAACGTCCGAACTATGACAGAGAAAATGTCAAGACGAAAATATGACCCGGTCGCAAGGAAGCACGTCGAATTTAAAGAAGCTAAAATCAAGTAGCTTATTCAAATGTTATTTCTCTTAACAAGTAATTGTAAATTAACATTTTCGCGGTAAATTCTTTAACTGTGATAATGCTTAGAAAGATAGGGGCCAGCCCTGTATTCACCCGGCAGCGGGGTAGATCCGTAATGAATACTAGGACTGACCATCAAGCCAAATGATCCAAAGAGGGCGTTGGTCACCCGGCTTGCCGGCCAGTTGAACAAGGGTATTAACGAGGAGGCCACTCTAACCTTTATTCAACCAACCAAATCCTGCATACGCGGGAGATGCGGCAAACCCGAATATTGCAGGATAACTAAAAATCCCTTCAGCGATGTGCGTAAAGCATTTTACCTTAACTACTATATATACTAAAGTCTAAATAATATTATGGCTCTAGATTGCAGTGTTATCCTTAATTTTAACACCTTTATTACAAATAATAGTTTCTGCACATTTAAAACTAAAATACTTGAATTGAAAATCAAAAACACAAAAAGCTTTATGTTAAGTTAACAACATAATTTTCTGAAACTATAGTGCTAATTAATATTTTTTATAGGATTCCCGCACTTAAATAAAAGATATGTCTATGAGACATTACTCAATATTTTCATATAATCTAAAAAAATACATGTATTTCAAAAATTAGCAACTAAAAAATTCAAGTCAATTGTTATGCAGCCTCTGCAACCACTCTGTTTCGCCCGTCTTTTTTAGCCGTATATAGTGCTTGGTCAGCTCTTTTAAGCAAAACCTCCGGTGTATCATCCAGATGATCAAGTGTTGAGATACCAACACTTGTGGTCACACTTATATCTAAGTTTCTGGATATCTCAAAAGGCTGATCTGCTATTGAGCGACGCAACCTTTCTGCAACCATATAAGCTTTGGTGAGATCAGTGTCTGGCATAATTACGACAAATTCCTCTCCACCATAACGACAAGTTAGATCAATCCCTCTGGTATTCTTACGAAAACGCATGGCACATTGACGCAGCACCTCATCACCAACATCATGTCCATGAGTGTCATTAATTAGTTTGAAGTAATCAATATCTGCAATTAGAACAGAAACGGGCTTACCTTTTGTAACCGCTTCATCAATCAGAGCTGACATATGATTCTCCATATATCTACGATTGTGTAGATTTGTTAGAGGATCTGTGATGGCCATTTCAACACTTTGATGAAATCTACTCCGCAAACTATCGGCAAAGCGTTTGCGCTTGATTTGCGTTCTAACTCTTGCGAGAAGTTCATTTTTCTCTATCGGGCGTTGCAAATAATCATTGACCCCAATTTCCAGAGCGCGAAGTAATTTTGTGTTATCACCAGGCTCAACAATTGTCAGAATTGGAAGCTGTCTTATTCTTTCGAGAGAACGAATTTGAGAACAAAGGCGCAAACCGTCTGCATCTTCCATATTAAGGCTAACAAGCACCAAATCAAAGTTGCCATCGGGAAGCTTATATAAGGCAGCTTGCATATCAGGTTCGACGGTAATATTCTGCTGTTCCTTAACAATATCGACAATACGCTCAGCAGATCTTTCAGAATCTTCTACAAGTAAGATGTTGCCTTTATCACCATCAATACTTGTCGCAAACACTGATGTCTGATTAATGCCCATCTGCTCCGTCGTACTCGCACGCATAATCATCTCATCGTTGAGCATTTTCAACCGTGCGAGATTCTTAACGCGAGTGATGAGAGACAATTCATCTGTTGGCTTTGATAAGAAATCATCTGCTCCTGCTTCAAGCCCCTTAACCTTATCACTCGGCTGATTTAGGGCTGTCACCATAATTACAGGTATATGATGTGTTTCAGGATTTGATTTCAGTTTGCGACATACCTCAAAACCGTCCATACCCGGCATCATTACATCTAACAGAACAATATCAGCGCGCTCTTTTTGACATACTTCAAGAGCTTGCTCACCATTATAAGCTGTTAATACTTCAAAATATTCAGCCGTCAACCTCGCCTCAAAAAGCTTAACATTGGCCATCACGTCATCAACAACCAGAACACGAGCTGTCATAATACCTCCTGCTTGTCATCAGACATATGTGTTTCTCCAATAAATTGCTGAATAGTGGTCATAAATGTTTTCACTGAGATAGGCTTAGAAATATATGCCTCACATCCCCCCTCTCGGATGCGCTGCTCATCGCCTTTCATAGCAAAAGCGGTAACGGCCACAACCGGGATATCTTGCAAGTCCTTATCTTCTTTTAACCATTTGGTCACTTCCAGGCCAGATACCTCAGGCAACTGAATGTCCATCAGAATAAGGTCTGGATGATGACGCCGCGCCAAATTAAGAGCTTCTATACCATCCCGGGTTTGAATTGTCTCATACCCGTGCGTGTCGAGGAGGTCATGAAAGAGCTTCATATTCAGCTCATTATCCTCAACAATTAATACTTTTTTCTTCATACTATACTTTTCATGTGGGCGATTAAATCGTGTTGAAAAAGTACTATTTAATATATCAGACATTTTTTAAATAATTCTACTCTAAATCTACTATATGAAATTTTTCATCACAAACCGTGAATAGAGTGCGTGTTAGAAAAACAATTTTTGAAAAAATTAAAAAAATATTTATTCAGAAATTACAATTTCGAATATATGAGTGATGGCATTTCCAAATTGCGTCATTATATAATCATTAATATGGTAATTAATTCTTTAAGAAAGTCTTTCTTATGAGAATTTTTATCAATTTTTCAGTATTTTCAGATGTGACGTGCACACGCTTTATGAGCATATGATGCAAAAAACACAAATAATATCCCAGGCAACAGACATTGCGATACTTGCATTACAGTTCATGACGGAAGATGTCGCAAGACTGACGGGATTTTTTCAAGACACTGGGCTTAATCCTGAAGATATAACCGATCTCATTCAAAAGCCTGAATTTCTTATTGCGACCCTGGAGTATATGCTTAAAAACGAATCACTACTACTGGCTTTCTGCGCCCATAAAAACATTAAGCCCGAAGAGATATTCCCAGCATATATCACACTGAGTGGAACCGATGAAATCACATTCTAAGCTGCTGATGCCCCCCACATGAATTGTGAAATCTTTATTTTTTCTTAAGAGTTGACCCATTATAGTTATGAAAAATTAATCCAATTCATAGCAAACGATAATACAATCTATATGTCTGTTCATCCCAGTGCTGACATTCCGCTTCATATCAATACCGCATTGCAAAAAGCAAGCAAACTTACAGGTGTTGATTTTCAATATTTGCTCAACACAGCAGTGCGTGAAAGCTCTTTAAACTCAGCCGCAAAAGCCCAAACATCAAGCGCAACAGGCTTGTTTCAATTTATTGAAAGCACTTGGTTGCAAACCCTAAAAGATGAGGGAGGAAAATTTGGTCTGGGGCAATACGCTCAACACATCGTTAAAACTGAAAATGGGAAATATGAAGTTCCTAATCCACAACACCGTACGGCTATTTTGGATTTACGAAAAGACCCTGACGTTTCAGCGCTTATGGCCAGTGCCTTTACACAAAAGAATGCTGACTATTTGAAGGGAAACATCAATCGCGAGCCAACATCTGGCGAGCTATATATCGCTCACTTTCTAGGTGCTCGGGACGCAGCTCGTTTATTAAATTTGAAAGAAGAATCACCTGAGGCGCGTGCGGACCATGTTTTTTCCAGAGCTGCGGAAGCAAACAAAGCTATTTTTTATGACAATGGCCAACCTAGGTCTATCTCAAACGTTTATGACAAATTGGTCAAAATGCATGATACATCTTTTGATCCGATAGCCTCACAACTTCGGCCATCTATAGCAACTGAAGCCTATCGCGTAGCCGATTCGTCCGGTCAAAATACGCAATCCCAAAACACATGGAACACTCAAACATCTCGCACAGGCCAATTGATTGCCCCGTACCTGCATCAACCCAATTTTAATACCAGCACAACAGCCTCAAATGCTGAGGGCCGCGTGGGTGTTTGGAATAGCCTGATTGATCTGGAAGAGCAAATTCAAAATATTGAAGATGAGCATTTGAGAAATACAATTTTAGAAAATTATCAAAGATCTAAATCTCTTTCCCGGCCAGGCGAGCAATAACCTTATCTCGTCCAATCAGAGGCAGAAGTTTATTCAACTCCGGCCCATGCCCAAGCCCTGTAATGGCAAGGCGCAATGGCAAGAACAGTGCTTTTCCTTTCGCCCCGGTTGCCTCTTTAACGCTTTGGGTCCATGTTTTCCAGGTGGTTTCATCCCAGGGCTCTGCTGGTAACATTTCTGCCGCCTGATGACAAAAGTCAGCATTTTCGATTTGGGGTATCATAGGACCTGAAATCACCTGCCACCACTCCTTGGCTTCATCTAGTTTATTGATATTTGCTTTGGCCAAGTGCCAAAAATCTTCTTCACCTTGCACTCCCATACCTTTAAGACGTTCGGCCACTTGTGAATATTCTGTCTCATGCAATAATTTGGCATTTAAGGCGCGCAGCTCATCAGGATCAAAGCGCGCGGGTGCACGGGAGACTTTTGAGAAGTCAAACAACTCGACCAGTTCTGTGATGCTTTTGTGTGGTGCGATAGGATGTGAAGTCCCAATAGTTGCTGAATGGCTTGCAATTGCTAAGGCTTCAAGGCCTTCTTCGCGAAAAGACTGAATAGATAAACTGCCAAGACGTTTGGAAAGCGCTTCTCCTTGCGCACCCACCAATAAATTATGATGGGCCATATCCGGGGCTTTTGCACCTAGCGCATAAAAAATCTGAATTTGAGCACCGCTGTTGGTGACATGATCTTCTCCGCGTATCACATGAGTAATATTAAAATCAATGTCATCAATTACGCTTGGCAAAGTATAAAGATAACTGCCATCTGCTCTTATTAAAATGGGATCAGAAATGGATGATGCGTCAATTTTTTGCTCACCGCGAATGAGATCTTGCCAACTGATTTGTGCATCCTCTAGGAAAAAACGCCAATGGGGTTTGCGTCCTTGTTCCTCAAAAGCTTGCTTTTCACTATCTGATAAATTCAAACCCGAACGGTCATAAACAGGAGGTTTGCCACGGCCCAGCAAACGCTTGCGTTTACGTTCTAGCTCATCTGCGGTTTCATAACATGCATAAAGACGCCCCATAGACTTTAACTGTTCAACGACAGCATCGTATCTGTCAAAGCGTGTTGATTGCTTGGCTTCAATATCCCAGTTCAAGCCAAGCCACGTTAAGTCATCACGAATACCTTGCGCGTACTCTTCTGTCGAACGCTCTTGATCGGTGTCATCAAGACGTAGCATGAATTTTCCATCTGCCATTTTTTTAGCAAACAACCAATTCATCAGGGCTGGACGGATATTTCCGATATGAAGCCGCCCTGTTGGGCTTGGCGCAAAACGTACTATGATTGACATTTGAAGGGTCCTGAATTGTTCATTTTCTATTGGGTTTAATTGTTCGTGCAAGCTATGGCAAGAGTATTATTATTTCTAAAGCTCCCCCCTTTTTGCGCAAAACCGGCATCCACTTTTGCGCAGGTGCTCTGGGTGTGCAATATACTCCGTCATCCCAGCGGAAGCTGGGATCTCTGGCATTTTAAACATGTTGATAAATATATAGATTCCAGCTTTCGCTGGAATGACGCTGTGGGACATTACATGCTTTATTTGCAATCTGTTATATGTGCGATAGCCCTGTCCTTTATTCCCGGAATTTATTAATGATCGGATACCGCCGATCCCTACCAAAATTCCGCATAGAAATTTTAACACCAAGCGCAGCTTGTCGGCGTTTGTATTCTGCCAAGTAGAGCAAACGCGCAACCTTTTGCACGGTCTCGATATCGTGGCCCTTGGCAACAATATTTTCGATAGGCATTTCCTCTTCATTCAGGCTTTTGAGAATATCATCTAAAACCTCATAAGGGGGAAGGCTGTCCTGATCTTTTTGCCCCTCACGCAGTTCTGCTGTTGGTGCTTTGGTTATAATATTCTCCGGAATGACATGCCCCTCCGGACCAAGCACGCCTTTTGGAGTTTTGGTATTGCGAAAATGTGCCAACTCATAGACTTGCGTTTTATACAGGTCCTTGATGGGATTAAAGCCCCCATTCATATCGCCATAAAGGGTGGCATACCCCACCGCAACCTCAGACTTATTCCCCGTTGTAATCACCATACTTCCAAATTTATTGGAAATTGCCATTAGCAACATACCACGCATACGAGATTGAATATTTTCCTCTGTAACATCCTCGGCTTTACCGGTAAATAAATCCTTTAGACCCTGTAAGGCACTTTCAACGGGCTGTTCTATAGGTACAATATGATATGTCACCCCAAGATTTTCTGCACATTTTGCAGCATCACTCAAACTTTCTGAACTGGTATATTTATATGGCAGCATCACACATGTCACACGCTCTGCCCCTAAAGCATCAACGGCTATTGCGGCACACAGAGCAGAATCTATTCCTCCCGATAGGCCAAGGACCACTCCAGGAAAACCAGATTTTTCAACGTAATCCCGCAGCCCTGTGACACATGCCAAATAAGAAGCTTCTGTTGTATTTTCCAACTCAACTCTTTTTACCGTTTCACATTTCCAAAACTCATTTGTTTTGTGCCATTGGGTGAGAACAATATCTTCTTCCCAGGCTGGAAGCTGTACACATATACCAGAATTGGCATTCAGCACAAAAGATGCGCCATCAAAAACAAGTTCATCTTGGCCGCCAACTTGGTTGGTATAGATCAAGGGCAATCCTGTTTCTTGCACTCTTGAACGCACCATATCCATACGGTGCCCATGCTTTTCAAGAGCAAAAGGCGAGCCATTCAATACAATAAGAAGCTCAGCACCTTTTTCTTTTAAATGCTGACACACATTAGGGAACCAGATATCCTCACAGATGGGAACGCCAAGTTGAATACCCTGAAATACGATGGGCTCTGGCATATTGCCTTTGGTAAAAACGCGCTGTTCATCAAAAACCCCATAATTTGGTAACTCAACCTTATGCCGTATTGCGGAAATCTCTCCATTCTCTAGCAATGCAACCGCATTATAAACGCTTCCATTTTTTTCAATTGGTGTCCCCATCAGAATGGCGGTCTTTTGGTTGGAAGTTAGGCGCGCAAGCGTTTCAAGTTTTTGTGTTGTAGCTGCAATAAATGCTGGTTTTAAAATCAGATCTTCTGGTGGATAGCCTGTCAGAAACAACTCTGTGAACACCAAAAGATCAGCACTTTGCGCAATGGCTTCAGAATAAGCAGTATGAGCAAGATCGGTATTTTTTTCCAGATCTCCAACAACCGGGTTAAGTTGTGCGATCATTATTTGAATGGCGTTCATTTTACGATTCTCATGTAACAAAATGCCCTAAACATATAATATGGAAACAAATATTATATTTTAGCCACGAATTGGTATTTTTCAGTTTACAGCTATACTTTTCTTAATATAAAGACAGAATATAATAATATTCGTCTTTGTTTTGCCTTAATAATTTCACGATCACATCAATTGAAGATGCGATATTCGTAGATGTGACCAAAATTTTGGGTCTATAAGTTCGTACGCAAGGTATGAATGTTGGAGGCAGTTACATTCATGTCAATCTTTGAAATGATTACAGCAGCGCAAAGCGGGACTGCAATCTCTCTTATCTCGCAACATGCTGGCTTACATCCTGCAAAAACGGTTGATTTAATTCAAAGGTTTTTGCCCACACTTATGGAAAGTTTAGCGCAACACTCGGCCAATCATGGTGGTGTTTCAGGCTTACTTAGCACTCTCAATCAAAACAATTATAACCAATATTATACAAACCCGCATATTTATTCCAACTCTTACGTGCGCCAATCTGCTATAGAGATTATGTCACAGGTTATTGGACCAGAAGACATTCAAAATCAGATTATAGGTTCTTTGAGCACTTCGACAGGTATCGCGGTCGAAATCATCCGTTTTGTTATTCCATATACAACTTTACTCGCTTTAAGTGCACTTTATATCGAAGCACATAAAAAAATTACGCCCGCAGATCAAGCTCTGATGCCTCATCAAAATCATTCGTTAATGCTTGAGCTATCGCAAATGCCTTTGACCCACAATGCTCATGCTTTAACTCCGCCAGCACAAATTCCTGATAACATTCTGTATAATGAACCTTTGCCAAAAGTAATTGTCCAGGCACAAGAAGATTATGAAAAGCGCAAAAAGAAACAGAAATTCCACCCAAAACATTTATTACGCTTTATGGGGGATGAAAAATCTGAACCACAGCTGCGCCCGAAATCCAAAAGAGACTTTGATATACCGGAGCAAAACTTACTCGCCCCCCAAATAACGTATCAAAACCCGCAGTATACTTCTAATCATCATTATCACCATAGCTTGCCAAGTGAGTACTCACATCAACAACAGCCGAACATTCTTAACCAAGACCCATTTTATAATGACATTTTCTTTAATGAAACGCCAAATCACCGCCCAGCCCCAAGGCGTAGGTATATTTCGTTAAGGGAAAAACTGGCGACAGAATTGCCTTGGTATGGTCGATAAAAATATAATCAATAGGCGTACTCTTGAAATACAGAGGCAACACTTTCATTCCATTCAGAGTGGTACTTTTCCAGCAATATGTCCGCAGATGTTTTGCCCGTTTGGGTCATTAAGTCTAACTCAGATAGAAACATTGTTTCATCATTACCAACAGCATCACTCAAGTTTCTAGATTTTAGACCCTGTTTTGAAATAGCTAAAGCCTCAAGTGCAATTTTTTGTACGTTGGTATTGCGAAACTGTGTATGTAGTGCGGTTCGTGGCACCTCTTGGCGCAGAAGATTTCTTTCCTCCACACTCCAATCTTTGACCAAATCCCAGGCCGCATCTAAAGCACTTTGGTCATATAGCAAACCAACCCAAAACGCAGGGAGCGCGCATAAACGGCTCCACGGCCCTCCATCAGCACCACGCATTTCAAGAAAGCGTTTGAGCCGAACTTCTGGAAAAAGCGTTGTCAGGTGGCCTTCCCAATCATCCAACGCTGGCTTTTGACCTTCTAATACTTCAAGTTTTCCATCCAGAAAATTTCGGAATGACTTTCCAGACATGTCAAGATATTGACCGTTTCGCACTACAAAATACATTGGAACATCAAGCGCATAATCGACATACCGCTCAAAGCTCATACCGTCTTCGAAGACAAAATCAAGCATCCCTGTTCTATCTGGATCGGTATCAAGCCATATCGCAGATCTATATGATAAAAAACCAGATGGTTTTCCTTCCTTAAAGGGAGAGTTAGCAAAAAGCGCTGTTACTATCGGTTGCAAGGCAAGAGCAACACGGTATTTTTTTATCATATCCGCTTCATCTGAGAAATCGAGATTAACCTGTACTGTGCATGAACGAAACATCATATCCAGACCAAGATTGCCCTTCTGCGGCATATAATTTTTCATTATGTCATAGCGATCTTTTGGCATATGAGGAGTTTGTGCATACGTCCACTGTGGAGAAAACCCAAGGCCCAACATACCAATTCCATGATCTTTACCAACAGAGCGCACCTGAGAAAGGTGTTCGTGCACCTCCTGGCAAGTTTCATGAATTGTTTTTAATGGAGCACCAGATAGCTCTATCTGACCACCAGGTTCTAGTGTTATTGACCCTCCAAGCTTTCGGCCTGGCTGCCTAAGCCCTATAATTTGACCGTTTTCAAGAATAGGATCCCAACCATATCTCTTTTGCAAGTTTTCCAAAAGAGCGCGTATGCCGTTCGAACCATCATAACTTAGCGGTGTCAAGTCATTCAGGTGAAAGCCAAATTTTTCATGTTCGGTACCAATGCGCCAATCTTGAGCAGGCTTAACACCTTGTGCCAAATACGCCACAAGATCATCCTTGGTTTCCAAACGGGCAGTATCTAATTCTTGAGAAGACATTTATATTTCCTATGTCAACACAGGTTTATAGAATAACAGTATTTCTTGAAATCCTTGAGAGCTATTTTCTGTTACGCAGGCTTCCAATCTCCCAGAACAGCGTTGACCAAGCTTAAAGCTGCCACAGCGGCTGTATCTGCCCGCATCACCCTCGGACCGAGAGAAATGGTGTGCACGCTTGGCTGCTGGCTTAATGCTTGGCGCTCGTCATCATCAAAGCCGCCCTCAGGCCCAATAAGCACAGCAACTGGGCCTGGCTTAATTTTTCTTAATGTTTCAAGTGGAGATGACACGGAGATCTCTTCATCACAAAAAACTAAGGCACGCCCTTCTTGCCAAGTCTGCAAAGCTGATTCAAGTTTTATGGGCTCTGCAATTTCAGGAATATGTAAAATTCCACATTGTTCTGCTGCTTCGATGATATTTGCTCTCATTCTTTCAAGATTAATTCTATACGCTTGCGTTCTGCGTGTTATGACAGGGCGTAAAATAGAAACACCAAGCTCTGTTGCTTTTTGAACCATATAGTCCAACCTAGCACGTTTTAAAGGGGCAAATAAATACTCTATATCAGGCCCTGTACTTTGTTCCCGGAGTTGGGATTTGATATGCAGCTGGCAAACTTTTTTTTTAGGAGTTCTATTTCAGCCACCCATTCTCCATGACGACCGTTAAAAACAGCAATTTGCGAACCCGTTTGCAGCCTTAAAACTGTGATGAGATAATTTATTTGAGAGGCTAAGCATTGATAAACAGTGTTTGCCGTTAAGTCTGTATCAATAAATAGTCTTATTGCTGGGCGGTATCTTTGTTGTTTTTCTAACATTTACAGGTCCCAAGGCTTGAGCTTACTTTCGAAAAATATGATAATCGTTTTGACAAAATTAGGGAATTTTTGCAACATTTACAGTATCATTTTTTCAATTTCATGCTGAAAATTATATTTTCGATGCATCTCTAAGGGCATAGCATATCGCACAAGATTGCAAGCCTTTTGCGGAACAAAATAGGAAAAAACCGTGAGCACAAAAGTTTATTCTTCTCCAATGCAAGCCTTAGATGGTCTTTTGCACGATGGTATGACAATTATGGCCGGAGGTTTCGGGTTATGCGGTATTCCTGAAGCCTTGATTTATGCGATCAAGGATGCTGGCGTCAAGGATCTAACTGTCATTTCAAATAATGCTGGTATTGATGGCGTGGGACTTGGTGTTTTATTGGAAACACGACAAATCAAAAAGATGGTGTCCTCTTATGTCGGGGAAAACAAATTGTTTGCCGAACAATATTTGAATGGGGACATTGAGGTTGAATTCACCCCTCAAGGCACATTGTCAGAAAAAATACGGGCTGGCGGAGCTGGTATTCCTGCCTTTTTTACCAAGACAGGCTTTGGCACCATGGTTGCTGAAGGAAAAGAAGTGAAAAACTTTGATGGTGAAGACTATATTATGGAGCCTAGCCTGTTTGCTGACCTTGCAATCATTCATGCTTATCGGGCGGATACCGAAGGCAATTTGGTTTATAGAAAAACAGCACGTAACTTCAACCCTATGATGGCAACCGCAGCAACACGAACCATAGCTCAAGTCGAGCATTTAGAAGAGCCCGGCAGTATTGATCCAGATCATATCATCACTCCTGGAATTTATATTGACCGAATTGTGCATGTTACTGATGTACAAAAACATATTGAACAGCGAACCACACGCCCAAAATCTTAAGAGCGAACGTTAATAGGAGACATTTCACATGCCATGGAATAGAGACCAGATGGCCGCCCGAGCGGCGCAAGAACTGCAAGATGGTTATTATGTGAACTTGGGCATTGGCATCCCCACATTGGTATCAAACCACATCCCAGAGAATATGAACGTTCAATTGCAAAGTGAAAACGGCATGCTCGGCATGGGCCCTTTCCCCTATGAAGGACAAGAAGATGCCGATTTGATCAATGCAGGAAAACAAACCATTACAGAATTACCCACAACAAGTTATTTCTCGAATGCAGATTCATTTGCCATGATACGCGGTGGTCATATCGATTTGTCCATTCTGGGCGCAATGCAGGTTTCGCAAACAGGAGATATTGCCAACTGGATGATACCTGGAAAAATGGTAAAAGGCATGGGCGGTGCCATGGATTTGGTTGCAGGCGTAAAACGTGTTGTCGTTGTTATGGAACATACTGCAAAAGGCAAACCCAAACTTCTAAAAGAGTGCACGCTCCCACTGACAGGTACGCGTGTTGTCGATATGATCATTACCAATTTGTGTGTTTTTTCTGTAAGTAAGGAAACAAAAGGTGAGCTTTCACTGATTGAAATTGCACCAGATGTTCTGCCTGCACAGATTATTGAGGGTACAGAGGCGGACTTTAAGATTTCTCCAGAACTTGAGCCAACACTTTCTGAAAAGAATATGCTAGAGCGATTCAACCTGAATTGAATCCAATTCAGGTTGTAAAATTGCTCGTTTTAAAAAGACTACGGCTTGTCAGATGAAGCGTAGCCGAAGTTGACATGCTTTAGCTGCTTTTGCTTAACAAAGGCTCAAGACATTGATCCTAAAAAGATTTTACATTAGTTTGCAGCGACTGGGTCTTTTGCTCCTCTTTTTTGAGCAACAATCCTAAATTGTTTTGAATACGGGGATTATCTGGCTCTTTCCTTTGGGCTGCCAATAACAATTTTCTCGCTTTGCTGTATTCATTTCTCAAAATATAGTGATATCCAAGATTATTCAGCATACGCGGCGTATACCCCACCAATTTTCGAGCGTACATATAGGCACGATTTGCATTTTCAAAACGTTTCAAACGATCATATGTTGCGGCCAATCCGAGCCATGCATCTGCATTTTGAGGGTTTTCTTCAACAATACGCCGAAATAGCTGTTCGGCATTACCATAATTTCCTGAGCGAAAACTCTCTTTTGCTGTCAACATCGCATCTGAAACGTTGATTTTTGGCTCTGATTTTTCGGCATGCGGTGTTGCCGCCACCCTCTGTTCAATATTACTACCTAGTAAAGCTTCATCGCAACCTGCAAGACATAGCAACAAGAGAAGCATTTTAAGGTCTATCAACTGATGTCTGATAGTCTTTGTTTTACGCATTTTTATTTTTCCGAACACAACATCAATTTAATTTATAGAGCGCATCAAAACAACTTCAGGCTTAACGGCTTGCATCAACCGGTCCGGAATTTGAAGAAGACCCCACGCCGCCTTCAGTATTTTTTGCCGACGAGCTCTTTCCTTGCTGTGAACTATTGCCAGACGTTTGACCGCTTTTCTGGTGTCGTTTTGCTAAATTATCTGTTGCGTCTAATATACGTGATGCATCAAATTCAATCGTTGTCCTTTTTGAATGTCTCGACCACGGATCAACTGTTTGCAAAGCTCTATTGGTCTCTACAGCATTTCCAAAGTTTTTGGTTCTAGAATTACTGCTGTCAAAAAAATCACTCCCTAAGCTTAAAGTTGAAAAACTTAGCACGAGAAAAGGGGACATAAGACACGCCCCCAGTAAGGACAACCCATATTGTGAATCAAGACATTTTTTTGTTATTTTAATCATAGCATAGCCTGTTTTTTTAATTATAAGCCTTATGCAGAAACCAAGCTTACAGTTCCATTAGGCTATTTATTTTAGTATATGCCCGTCATACTCTCCTCGAGAGTACAGGCTCTTAGGTGGCTGTATCTCAGAATTTCTTTCCTGATATGGAGAATGACCAGCATTCTCTAGCAAATGGCCATATACATTGTCCGGCTTTTCAGCAGTTTTCTCCATGCGACCTTCTACGAAAAACTCAATGTCATTGACCTCAACACTTTCATCCAATGGGGTAAGCAGCTTTTGGCCTGGAGCAACAGGCTTAACTAATCGCGGCGTGACAATGATAACAAGATCTGTTTCATTTTTTTGATATGAAGAACTCCGAAACAACGCTCCAATAACTGGCAAATTACCGACCCACGGCAATTGATTTTGTGTTTTAAAATTGTTTGACTGCAAGAGACCCGCTATCGCAAAACTCTGCCCATCTCTAAGCTCAACTGTTGTTTCTGCACGGCGCACAGATAAGGCAGGCACGTTTGCAACACTACCTCCAGCAGTTACAACTGTTGTTGTTCCTACACCTACAGAAGCCCCAGTACCTACAGTAGTTCCTGAGGGCACAATATCACTAACTTCCGGAATAATCTTAAGATTGATAAGACCGTTACCTAACACTGTTGGGGTAAATTCCAAACTAATACCGAAACGCCGGAATTCAATGGTAATCGTTTCATCCCCAGCTGGCACCGGAAATGGAAACTCTCCGCCAGCTAAGAAACGCGCCGTATCTCCAGAGAGGGCAACAAGGTTTGGCTCAGCAAGGCGTTTTGCCAATCCTTTCGTTTCCAAAGCCTGGATAATAACATCGGCAGTTACACCACTGTCTAACAGCCTAGCGATAGCAACACCAAATGGCTCATTCCCGCTATTTAATGTACCTGACAACAGATTTGTGGCGGTAGAGAGTGGATTGGCAGGAAAACCACCATTAAGTGCACGGCCGATGAAGCGGTCTGCAACAACATTCCAACCTACACCCAATTCTTTAGACGCATTTCGAGCCGCTTCGACAAAACGAACCTCTAACATGACCTGTTGAGGGCTGCCAACTGTCAAGGCGTTGGTGATAGCATTTTCTGGGGCACTTTGCCGTGCAACTGCAATAATACGTTTTAAAGCTGGTGCGTCTGGAACAACTCCACTTAGAAATATTTTTCCATTAATTGAATGGACTTGCACCTTAGATTTGGGGGAAATTCGAGCAATCTGTTGACTTAAAGTTGTAGCATCATATCCAACCTCAAGCTCGATAATACCAATGGGCTTTTTGTCGCCATCAAGAACAGAAAGGCGAGTAACACCGACTTTCTTTCCTAGAATATATATCATGTCGTCCGATAGCGGAACGACATCTGCAATCTCAGAATTACCTACCAAGACTGTGCTATACTGTTGATTAATACGGACTGTTTGTGACTTGTTGAGCGTAATCCGAATTGGTGATTGGCGATTCGCAAAGTTAAGAACATCAAAAGTTGGATTTGAAGATTGTCTAGAATTATAACCTGTATTGTAACTCGTTATTACCTTAGCCTGTTTTATAGCTTTAGCTTGCTTTATGGCTTTTTTTTCGGCTTCCTTAGAATTCTCAACTTTCTTAACGGTTATATTTGAACCTGCGCTTACAGGACGGCCAGATGGATCATCCTTTACATCCTTACCTTTTGTATACTCAGAAGCTTTAATATGCTCTGTCTCGGATGAGACTTTTTTAGTGACAAGAGATAAACCATCACTCTTTAAATTTTTACTATTGTCTAAAGATGCATATTTCTTATTCTCAAAATTTTGATGAGCTTTGCTAGTATTTTTTTGCGCCCCCATATCTTTGAGGAATAATTCATGTTTTTTATTTTTGACAATTGCAGATTCTCCAGAAGGCTTTAACGTTAGGCTAACTTCCGGCGTTTTATTTTTTTCTAAACTACCGCCTCCTGCCTCATAGTTTAAGTAAGTTTTGCTGTTTTCTGGAAGATGTGTTTCTTTGTAGTACGCCGTTTCTTGCTCTTGTGTGCTTAACAGAAAAGTAAAAATTGCAATTGCTATCACTATAAACGTGCAGGCTAGAATAATAAGGAACTTAGATTGAGCGTGCACATCTCTATGTTCGAAGTTGAACACATACGCTCTAGTGATTGAACTTTGCAACCGCTCTAAATACTTAGAATATTCATAAATTAAATACTTAGAATATTTATGAATTTGCAGTTTGGCTTTTTTAATACTCTTTTGAAACATTCTTTTACGAAGTACTCTGTTACATTATCTATTCTTTTCTGAATAGAAGGTTACTCATAATTTCAATCGTGAGACAAACAACGACAATAACAATAACAAATTCAGACTGCACACCTTGAAATGTGAGATGCGCAAAATGTAAGTCTCGTGCCATCAGCTTTCTATTGGAAACACTAGTATTATGGTTAATTATGGCATTAATATATCAAATATGACAAGTAATTATTTAATTTACATCAAATTTTCAACAAATAATAACCTTTTGTTAACCTAATTTCTTAGAAAAGTACATAGGCATGTGAAGTTATATTTTTCGAGAAAACGAGTTTCACAACTCTGCGACAAATTTTCAGCTCTCTAGCAACATAACTTTTTACTGAGGTGTACTCAGGTTAGGAATACGTAGAATTTAATTGCTGATTTTTTCTTTGGTTTTTTGAGTGCCTCTGTATATCGTCACAGAATTAAATGTATTGGTGAGGCGCTCAGGCTTTTTTAAGGAACTCATAACGGCCTCAATCAATGCAACATAGTTCGGTGGACCTGTAACGATAAAGGTATTATTTTCATCCATTACATTCACTACAAACTTATCTAAACTTAACTGCGCTTTTTTTAGGGCAGATAGAGCTCTGTTGCCCCGTATTCCCTCCAAGGTGATAACACGTGTTGTCGTTTCCGATTTGTTAGAAATGTACAATGAGTTATTATGAACAAACCATTCAAAACTATACTGCTTCGATAGTTCGTCAAAGATTTCATCTCGCGTCCCTACCAGTTTTCGACGCTCTACAATTCCTTTCAGGCTTCCAGAAAATTTAGTCGCAAAATTATGTTTACTTGCAATCTCTTGAATCACATTTTTAATTTTATCCTTAAAAACATAAATCTTCAAAATATCACGAGAGGGTGAATTGTTGCGATCTTCTCCTGAAGCGGTCACCGACAGTAGGCTAATGACAAGCACTACCATCGTTGTTATTAATACACGAAAGATCTTCGTATGTATTCGCATTTTAGAAAACAATTGCGGCATATATACCCAATCATGACAGTATTATGTTTGAATGTTTAAGAGTAAAATACCCTACAAGTTCTATGAAAAAAAATTATACCGCAGCTTGATGGGTTAAGCCGATTCGAGCAGCAATACGAACGAGGTCAGCAGTTGCAAACGCCCCAGTTTTCTGGCGGATATTCTGCCTATGTGTTTCAACGGTTCGAACGCTGATACTAAGCTTTTTCGCAATATTTTTATTGCAAGACCCGATTGCCAATTCACGGAGGATATCTAACTCACGTGATGTAAGACCAAACATATTACCTGTGTATCTCGTCTTTTTTGCCGCATCAATTAGACTTGCCATAATGGTTGCTGGCAAATACGAGCCATTTCTTGAAATCACACGAATCGCATTTACGAATTCTTCGCTTGTTGCCCTTTTTAAAATATACCCCGAAGCGCCTTCAGATAAAACAATCTGTACATCTATTGGATCTTCATTATCTGATGCAATTAAAATTTTAGTTGCATGAGATACTCTCTGAAATTGCTGTATTATTCTAATACCTTCCGATCCAGGCACAAAAATATCTGTCAGGAGAATATTAGGAGCGTAGTGCCTACAGGCATCAAGTACATCATCAATTTCGTCATTCTCTCCAACTATTTCAAAATCTGCATATTTTTCTAATTTTGATTTTAAGCCTTCTCTAAATAGAGGATGCTTATCAGCAATCATAATGGTAATTGGACTATCCTGCATATTCTACTCATATATTTTATTAATTTTCAGGGCTCTTACGTAAAATTTATTTTTTTCTAAGTGTTACGTAGTTATATACGTATTTCACCTTAATATCATGCGAATGTAAAGCAAATAAGACATTAGACATAAT
>JBCCCO010000055.1:0-18803 GCA_039033475.1 Pseudomonadota bacterium
AAACAGCAGCACCAAGCCTGCGATTAGCCAGGTGGTTGCACTGGTGGGAAAAGCTTATTGGTTCTAATTATTTCAAATTGTTACAACTCATATAATCAAATTAACGAGTTTACAGCAACCCCATCCACCAATTGCAAAAAAACCTTATAAAACAAATATTTAACCTATTTTTCCAAAACTATATGCAAAAAATGCATCAGGATTAATGGCGATTTAATGGGATGATGCAAAAGCGCCACTCGTTTCTACACACAAGTATCTAATCTCTTGTTTTAATTACACTATACAGAACTAAAACTTTACGCACAGGGGCTTTTTTGGGGGGTAGCGCAGATCTTGAGTTGCGCATTAGCAACAGGGAGTGTTGCGGTACGGCTCAAATTGAGAGGGGAAGGCTCTTTGGAAGATCCGCACCTCATTTCAAAAGGCACGAAAAGATGTATTATTTTTTAGGGCGCTGAAAACAAAAGTCTAATAGCCTATTGCTCAGGCTGCTCAGATGGCGTTTCCTGCTCGTCTGGTTGCAATTTTCGCCGACCCACGCCGCGTCTATCAAGGTAGGCGTGAAAGGTGTTCGTCAATTCGGCCATTTTGCCTTCAAAGAAATGATTGCATTCTGGAATTACCTCATGATCAATCACAATGCCTTTTTGCGTTTTGAGCTTTTTGACCAGATCTGCAACTGAGTCCGTTGAGACAACACGATCCGTCTCCCCATTAATCATCAGTCCTGAAGATGGACATGGGGCCAGAAAACTAAAGTCATATAGGTTAGCTGGCGGAGCAACAGAGATGAAGCCTTCAATTTCTGGACGGCGCATTAGCAGTTGCATGGCGACCCAAGCTCCAAATGAAACACCAACGATCCAACATTTTGAAGAATCATTGTTATGAAATTGCATCCAATCAAGCGCTGCGGCTGCGTCTGACAACTCTCCCGGACCGTTATCAAACAATCCTTGTGAGCGGCCAACCCCCCTGAAATTAAAGCGTAGTACAGAAAAGCCACGTTCTGCAAAGGCGTAATAAAGGTTATAAACCACCTGATTGTTCATGGTGCCACCAAATTGCGGGTGGGGATGCAAGATGATAGCGATAGGAGAATCAGACGCGGGTTGGTGGTGATATCTGGCCTCAAGACGACCAGCCGGACCATTAATTGTAACTTCAGGCATAGGATTATTTAAACTTCAATTTTAAGTTTTTGTTTATTCGCATTCTACGTTTTACACACCTAAACTGTAGTTCTGCTCACAGAAACTGACGCTATTCACACAAAACATATAGGAATTGTCAGCACAGTACTTGACTTTAGCACTCAGGTATTCTACCTCATTTTAGAATAGTTCAAAACTAGCCATGTTGCTTTGCTTAGTTCCAAGCGCGAGTAACACATAACACAGGTTTGATGTTATAAAGCAATAGCGCGTTATATTTTTATTTCAACAGTTAAGATCATTATTTCTTATGCATATAAGTACAAAAGGCAGATATGCCATCATGGCGATGGTTGATATTGCGAATCAACATACGAATTTTGAACATTCTGTTGTTGGACTGGCAAGCATTTCTGAACGCCAGGACATCTCGCTTGCCTATCTTGAGCAGCTTTTTGGAAAATTGCGCCGTGCTGGCTTGGTTCAAAGTTTGCGTGGACCGGGGGGTGGGTATTCCTTGGCAAAAACACCAGATGTTATTGTTCTAGCCGACATCATTATTGCAGTTGATGAGCCAGTTAAGATGACACGGTGCCATAATCTTGAAGGCAATAAAACCGGTTGTGTGGGTGGTGAGCGTTGCCTGACCCATGGTTTATGGGTGGCGATGGAAGGACATCTTTTCTCGTTTTTTCAGAACATCACGCTACGAGATATTCTGCGAGGAAGTCACAAATGTCGCCCTGCTCTTAATGGTCAAAACTTTTTTGAAACCGATTACAACAGTGCAAACACAAACGGTAATGACAATACCAGTAGTCCGCTCAACACTCAGCAGGTGCAGCCATGACACGACGCATCTATCTTGATCATAATGCAACATCGCCGCTTCGCCCAGAGGCAAAAGCATCTGTTGTAGACTGTCTTGATAGAGTTGGAAATGCCTCTTCAATTCATGCGGAGGGGCGTATGGCGCGCCGGCAGGTCGAAGCAGCACGAGAGAATGTGGCACAGCTTATAAATGCCAACCCACAAAATATTATTTTCACCAGTGGGGGAACAGAAGCCAATATGATGGTGCTCTCTCCGAGTGTGGTGCTTGCAAATCGAAAAACAACTGAGGCTTCTGTTTTGCCTATGAAGATTTTTGTGAGCGCAATTGAACATCCTTGCGTACTCTCTGGCGGACGCTTTGATCCAAGTGATGTCATTAAAGTGCCTGTCACGAAAAGTGGCACTTTGGATGTGCAATCTTTAAGACATTTGCTTGAATCTCATTATGGACCGAAAAGTGATAATTCTGAGCCAAAGCCCTTTACTGTTTCTGTTATGCTGGCCAATAATGAGACCGGAGCCATTCAGCCAATATCTGAGATTTCTGAAATCGTTCGATCTTATGGTGGTTTGCTACACACTGATGCGGTGCAGGCCGCTGGGAAAATTCCGATTGATGTGGAAACATTAGGCGCGGACTTTTTAACATTGTCGGCTCACAAAATAGGAGGGCCGCAAGGTGTTGGTGCTCTTATTTTATGTGCTGATAATCTGGTGCTTGGCCCTTCATTGATGCGTGGTGGCGGTCAGGAACTCAAACGTCGTGCTGGCACAGAAAATGTTGCAGGGCTTGCTGGTTTTGGGGCTGCAACAAAAGCAGCTCACCGCGATCTGGCAGATATGGCCCGAATTGCTAAATTGCGGCACAGCCTCGAGCAGCACTTACAGAATATAACGCCAAACCTTGTTATTTTCGCTGAAGATACAGAGCGGTTAGCCAATACAATCTGTCTTGCCGCACCTGGCCTGAGCGCTGAATTTTTGTTGATTGCTCTGGATTTGGAGCATATTTCAGTCAGTTCTGGCTCTGCATGTTCCTCTGGTAAAGTGGACAGATCTCACGTGCTTGATGCCATGGCGGTGCCCGCTGATCTTGGCAACGGGGCGATTCGTATTAGCTTAGGTTGGAACACATCGGAACAGGATATACAGCGTTTTGTGCAAGCTTGGTCCAAGATTTATCACAACTTTAAACAAAAGAGTATGGTTGCATAAAGGAGGCAACTCACCATAGTTGATCTAATTTAGAATGTTTTTTTTATTATAAAGATACTCTCAGTTCGTCATTCCCGCGAAAGCGGGAATCTCAGGAGAGTTGAAAAGAGATCCCCGCATTCGCGGGGATGATGGTTGTTAGCTTCATATGTAAATAGAGCCATTTTAAATCGGATATGCGCCACATTTAGGAGATTTACGGAGAAAATTATGCCTGCTGTCCAAGAGACAATAGATCAAGTAAAAGACATTGATGTTGATCAATATAAATACGGGTTTACAACCGATATTGAGACCGTTAAGGCCCCGAAAGGCTTAAACGAAGATATTGTTCGTTTTATTTCTGAAAAGAAAAAAGAGCCGTCTTGGATGCTAGAGTGGCGGCTGGATGCATATCGTCGTTGGCTGACCATGGAAGAGCCAGACTGGGCGCGGGTGAATTATCCTAAAATTGACTATCAAGACCTTTATTATTATGCTGCCCCTAAATCTACCGAAGGGCCGAAAAGCCTTGATGAGGTTGATCCTGAATTGCTCGCAACTTACGAAAAGCTTGGTATTCCTCTGAAAGAACAAGCGGTTCTTGCTGGTGTGCAAGGGGCCAAAGTTGCCATTGATGCTGTGTTTGACAGCGTTTCGGTGGTGACAACGTTTAAAGAAGAGCTTGCGAAAGCTGGTGTGATTTTCTGTTCAATCTCTGAAGCTATGCAAGACCACCCTGAGCTGGTGAGGAAGTATCTCGGTACGGTTGTTCCTACAACTGATAACTACTATGCAACTTTGAATTCGGCTGTGTTTTCTGACGGTTCATTTGTTTATATTCCAGAAGGTGTACGCTGCCCGATGGAGCTGAGCACGTATTTCCGTATCAATGAGCTTAATACGGGGCAATTTGAACGCACTCTTATTATTGCAGATAAAGGCTCATATGTGAGTTATCTGGAAGGCTGTACAGCACCGATGCGCGATGAAAATCAGCTTCATGCTGCTGTGGTTGAACTGGTCGCTCATGACGATGCTGAGATCAAATATTCCACTGTGCAGAATTGGTATCCCGGCGATAAAGAGGGCAAAGGCGGAGTTTATAATTTTGTAACGAAACGCGGGGATTGCCGCGGAACAAATTCTAAGATTTCATGGACGCAAGTTGAAACCGGCTCAGCGATTACGTGGAAGTACCCCAGTTGTATTTTGCGCGGCGATAATAGCGTGGGTGAATTCTATTCGATTGCAATTTCTAACGGGTATCAGCAAGTAGATAGTGGCACTAAAATGGTGCACCTTGGTAAGAATACCACAAGCCGTATCATCTCAAAGGGGATATCGGCCGGGCATTCATCTAACACCTATCGCGGACTTGTTTCGGCCCACCGCAAAGCCACAGGTACACGCAATTTTACGCAATGTGACTCTTTGCTGATTGGTAATAAATGCGGAGCTCATACTGTCCCTTATATAGAGGCAAAAAATTCGACCGCGGTTTTTGAGCACGAAGCGACAACCTCAAAAATTTCAGACGACCAACTGTTTTATTGTTTGCAACGTGGCATGAATGAAGAAGAAGCCATTGCGCTCATTGTGAATGGCTTTGTGCGGGATGTCTTGCAACATTTGCCTATGGAGTTCATGGCTGAGACACAAAAACTGATCGGCATCAGTTTGGAAGGCAGTGTGGGCTAGAGACTACTTGGGT
Source organism: Pseudomonadota bacterium (assembly GCA_039033475.1). Taxonomy (GTDB): domain Bacteria; phylum Pseudomonadota; class Alphaproteobacteria; order Rhizobiales; family CBDHHC01; genus JBCCCO01. The sequence continues at coordinate 4,900 of JBCCCO010000055.1, forward strand.
TTTGTATGACTTATAATTATAAAGGCGATGAGAAATGTTAGAAATTAAAGATTTACATGTTGAAGTGGACGGCAAGCAAATTTTGCAAGGCCTTGACCTGACCGTTCCTAAAGGTGAAGTTCATGCCATTATGGGGCCGAATGGCTCTGGCAAATCAACCCTGTCTTACGTGATTGCAGGGAAGGAAGACTATGAAGTCACACAAGGCTCAATTTTATGGAATGGGCAAGACCTTGCAGAAATGGAGCCTGATGAGCGCGCTGCAAGTGGCGTCTTCCTTGCCTTTCAATACCCAATGGAAATTCCTGGGGTGGCAACCATGACATTCCTGCGCACTGCCATGAATGCCTTACGCAAAGCCCGCAATGAAAAAGAATTGACCACGCCTGATTTTATTAAAATCGTTCGTGGAAAAGCTGCTGAGCTTCAGATAGACCCAGATATGCTCAAGCGTCCGCTGAATGTTGGCTTTTCAGGCGGTGAGAAAAAGCGGATGGAAATTTTGCAAATGGCTTTGCTGGAACCAAACCTTTGCATTCTTGATGAAACAGACTCTGGTCTTGATATTGATGCTCTGCGAATTGTGTCTGAAGGGGTAAATCTGTTGAGGAATGAAGGCCGTGCGATGTTGGTCATTACGCACTATCAACGCTTACTTGATTACATTGTGCCTGACAAAGTCCATGTGTTATCAAAGGGCAAAATTGCACGCTCGGGCGGTAAGGAATTGGCACAAGAACTCGAGCAATCTGGTTACGCTGGCTATGAAGATGCTGCGGCTTAATTAACCTATCCGTAAAGGCGAAACACGAAAATGAATATTATGTCTCAAAATATTAGAACAGATGCAGAGCAGAGCCTTCTTGATGCTTTCAAGACGGTTCAAGGGAAATTGCCTGGATGCTCAAAAATGCAGGCAATGCGTAGCCAAGCTATCGCACAATTTGAACAGGCCGGGTTACCGCACCGACGGGTTGAAGATTGGAAATATACTGATTTGCGCACGCGCATGAAAACAGCTTATCCGGTCACTGCGCAGAGCGCGCAAGCTGTTACGTCTCAGCAGATTCAACAGGCACTTGGGCCACTGGCAGGGCTTGAGGCCAATACAATGCTTTTTGTTAATGGCCATTACCAAGAGGCTTTATCTGATATGGATGCTCTTGGAGAGGGTATAGAGGTTTTATCCCTTACCGCAGCTTTTGATCAAACGCCAGATTGGTTTGCAAGTGAGCTTGGGCGTGTTGCTCTTTTTCATGACAACGATACGATTACGACTTTGAATACCGCTTTTGCATCAGATGGTGCTGCAATTCGTATTTCGGATAAAGTTGAGATGGATAAACTGCTTCACCTTATTTTTGTTAGCGCTGGAGAACATGATAAGCTCAATACAACGCGCTATCTGGTATCCGCAGGTGATGATGCAAAATTCACCATGCTGGAAACACACATAACTGTAGGTGATGCCAAAGCGCAGAACAATAGCGTTTGTGAGCTTATTGTTGGGGCGAACGCGAAAGTAGCTCATATCAAATGTCAGCTTGAGACTGAGGTCAATACTCACCTCTCAACTTGGATGGTGCGTTTGGGTGAGCGTTCGAACTATCGCGCTTTTCAGATGTCTACAGGTGCAGAGCTTGCACGCAACCAAATTTTTGTGCGCTTTCAAGGCGAGCATGCATTTGCAAACATTAGCGGTGTTTTTCTTGGGCAAAATCAGCAGCATAACGATACCACGCTTATTGTTGACCATGCAGTTCCCAATTGCTCAAGTCAAGAGATGTTTAAGGTTGTTTTATCAGATGCTGCGCGAGGTGTTTTTCAAGGCAAGCTTGAAGTAAAACCTATTGCGCAAAAAACGGATGCCAAGCAGATGGCACAGGCTTTGTTGCTCTCTGAGCAGGCTGAGTTTGATGCAAAACCTGAGCTTGAAATTTTTGCTGATGATGTGGTGTGTGGGCATGGCGCAACGTCTGGGCAAATTGATGAGGATTTGCTGTTTTATTTACGCGCCCGTGGCATTTCCGAAGGTGAAGCGAAGTCTCTTCTGATTGCAGCCTTTATTGGTGAGGTGCTAGAAGCTGTTGAGGATGCACCTATTCAAGAGGCTTTGAGTGGTATTGCGCAGAATTGGTTGCGCGAGATTTGATTTTATGCAAGCTTATAACATGACATTATTGCAATGTCTTGAATTGTACAAGTTTTGACAGCGTGTTGAAAAACACCCATCACACACAAGTTATTCGAATGTTATGAGTGTGGAGCCAATATTTTTCTTTTAGTTGGTGCGTGAAAGTAACAATTTTCTCTTACATACAGCATTATCACTCAACCACTACCGACTGAAGTCGGTAGATTGCTTCATGACTAAAGTCATTAGGGTTTAATGTGCATGCTCCGCATGCAAGTTTGATATTTTCTTATCGCTTGAAAGTGGTGGTTTTAGACCACAAAAAGAGACAATAAATCACTGGGATACCTTCCTGTGGTGCGGTTATAGTATTATCGAGTGATATTATCCCAAGGCACTGCGATCCTCCATCTTCGGCAAGAAACACAGAGAACCATAATTACCTGATATAACTCAATAACTTTTCGGTCAGGCTCTAATAGGAAACTTCCGCCGCTTTGAGCTTTTCTGTAATTTGGATACCAATACGATCGCCTTGTACAATAACATCAGCTTTGGCAATGGCGATATTATTTGCTTGGATCTCGACCTCATCGTTATCTAGGGTTTCTAGCTCAATAACAGCGCCACGGCCCATCCGGAGAAGTTGATTGACTGGCATCGTTGTTTTTCCCAGAATGACAGTCAGTTCAATTTTAACAGTCTTTATTGATGTGTCCGACATAACAGGATACCTATTGCATGGAAGAAGATATTTAAAAAAACTAGCCTCAGGACCTAAAGCAAATAATGATATTGAATACTATTCATTTCATAGTAAACCTTACCAATTCGTAAATATACTGGAAGACCAACACAAAGAATGGACAGGAAGATAAAAGTGTTGCCGGAATGGCAAACATTTCACAAAACCGTCGACTATGATGTTGCTTTACAGCGTATGGAGCATAGAGTAGCCGAAATTTCGAATGGAACCGCGCCAGAGGCTATTTGGCTATTAGAGCATCCCCCGCTTTACACGGCTGGAACAAGTGCAAAAAGGGATGATCTTTTGTCACCAAATAACTTACCGGTGTACAAGACTGGTCGTGGGGGACAGTATACTTATCATGGTCCAGGTCAGCGGGTTGCTTATGTGATGCTCAATTTAAAAGATAGAAAACCAGATGTTCGCCATTATGTCTCACAACTGGAGCAGTGGATTATAAATACTCTTGCTGCGTTCAATATCAAAGGAGAACGCCGGAGCGACAGGGTCGGGGTTTGGGTGCAACGGCCGGAACTAAAGGCACAAGATGATGCAATACGTGAGGACAAAATTGCAGCTATTGGTGTTAGAATTCGCAAGTGGATTACGTTCCATGGAATATCAATTAATGTTGATCCTAATTTAGAGCATTTTTCGGGGATTGTTCCGTGTGGTATTAAAAATCATGGTGTTACGAGTATGGTTGAGTTGGGGCATATAGTAAGCCTGCATGAGCTGGATATTGCCTTGAAAGACAATTTTGAAGCTATTTTTGGCCCTATCAACTGTATTAGTTGAGATTTAATCTGACAAATTTGATAAAACCATGTCATCAAAGGAGTTAGACAGAATGATATTGCAGAGATATATCTACGATGCTTTCGCAAATGTATTGGCATCTGAATTAGAAGCATCAGACGCAATAGGAAGTGATATTTTAAATTTTGTGCCCTTGTTAATGAAAGACTCAAAGGTCAATTTCCCATTGTGATTGCGCTCAATAATTGTTTTGCATAAAGCAAGACCGTTACCAGTACCACGGCCAGGATCTTTGGTTGTAAAGAGTGTATCAAAAATATGGGATTGATGCTCGACGGCAATGCCGCATCCATTATCGTGTATCTCAATCAAAACATCTGTCTTCGTTGTATCAATGCGCACAGTAATTTCACCTGGACGGTCATCAGAACCATCCTCAATGGCATGGACAGCATTAGAAATTAAGCTGTGTATTACTTGATTAATTTGACTGATTTTACAAGGAATAAGAGGCATAATATCCGGCGCATTAAGTTTAATTTCAGCATGCTCTTTCCACTTTGACTTGCCAATATCTAGTGTTGTTTCAATTGCTTTAACAAGGTCAACCAACTCGTTATTTTCAGAAATTGGTGCAGCAAATTGTTTGAAATCTGAAATGAGTTTTTGAATATGCTGGGAGCCTTTGGACATTTCTGCTAATGCGCCGGGCACCTCTTCTTTTATGAATTTCCAGTCTGAATAATCTTGCTGCTGCTTAAAATATTTTTGAAACTCTTCTATACTTGTCATATCTTGCGCTTCCACACCCTCTATCATATCAAAAATGTCAGACAAGCTTTCAGCTAAAAAAGTGACATTGCTTGAGATAAATTGGATAGGTGTATTAATTTCATGCGCAATTCCCCCGGCAAGAGTGCCAAGAGCCTCTGTTTTATGTTTTTGCATAAGTTCCAATTGTAACTTTTTATTCTCTTCCAAAGCTTCGTAAAGTTCGGTCACATCGGTTTCAACCACCACAACACCTCCGCGAGACATCGGGTGTTGCGCGACGAGAAGGTGGCGATCATTATTTAAATGACTTTCCCATCTTGGATGGGAGGATGGGTCTTGAAGTTTTGCCAAACGCTCTTGAACAAAATGCTCGGCATAACCAGTATGATATTTCATTTGAGAAGATACAATAGTCTCCAAATTATCAAGATCAATCTCCTCAAGTGAGTACATTTGACGATAAGCAGAATTTGCAAGTGCAACTTTGTTATCACCGCTGACAATCAAAACGCCATCTCGCATACTATTTAGAGCATCATGCAATGTGCTTTCAGCGAGTTCTCTGCCAGCTTCCGCACGCCGACGAGCGTCCTCAGCAATTCGCGCATACTCTTTTAAAGACTGAGACATACGGTTAAAGCTTAAAGCGGTATCAGCCAGCTCATCTTTGCCTTTGATTGGAATTTGGTGTCCAAAATCTCCACTTGCGACTTTTTTGGCTCCATACTGAATTTTTTGCAACTGATGGGTAAGGTAAGTTCCAAGCACAATACCGAGCAATGCCACAAGGACCATTTCAGAAATCGCGATCCCTGCCATCCATTTAAGCGCATTAGAAAGTGTTGCTTCTAATCGCGCTGTAGAAATACCTATTTCAACTTGACCAAATGGTTTCTTAGCTACGACAATAGGAGCAGATACATCAAGACGATTGTCATTTTTAGTATCTTCTATTGTTAAATCAGACTGAAAATCTTCTGCTAATGACTGAGGCTCACCACCCTCACTTAGAGATGCACCTTTATTATTACGAATGCGCAAGTAGACAATATCTGGATTGCGCAGCGTTTGCTCCACCAAAACATCAAGCGTTGCCAAATCAACTGCAACTACAGAATCTCCTGTCATTGTTGCAACCAATTTGGCAGTCGTATTCGCGCGCTGCAATAATTGCTGTTCGTTGGAGCTTCTTAAGTAATGAAGCCCGCTAACGATCAAGATCGTAAGCAGCAATGCTTCTATTAGCGCAATCCCGAGTATGGTTTTTAGCCGGAATGACATGTGATCCTGTCATCCTTTATAATTTTGGTATGTCCATCAGATAAATTCAAGGAGCGCACATCATCCCAATCTGCGTTTTTTGCCGTTTCAAACCCCTGCATACCAAGTGGTTTCAGAAGATTACTATTCTCTTTGCTAAGAACAAGCATAGCCTGCATAATAGTATCAATATGCTTTTGATCGATACGAGGATGTGCAGCAAAGGCATGAGGTGTATAGGCATTTGTTTTGTAAAGAATGCGAAGTTGCTCACGTAAGCCATCAGGTATATTTCCATAAGTACGCAACACACCACCACCTGCTGGAAAAAGTCCGGCAACGACTGAGCGATAAACAGAATCATGTGATTTAACGTAAGATGGTTTAATAGTCATATTTAATTTTTTCATCTCCGCACGCGGAATAACGCTGGCCCCAAATGCTGCAGGAGAAGGGTACGCAATAGCCGTGTTATTTAAGTCTTGAAGAGACTGATAGGGACTATCCTTTTTGACAACAATCAATCCTCGCAGTTTTTTATCAGCCTGCCTTGCAAAGGCCTGATATCCAGAAAGCTTATGAAAAGTGGTATAATGGTAGGGGTTCATATAAGAAAAATCATAAGCACCTTTGGCCAGGCAAGCTTCAAAAGTCGGGATGTCTTTTGCTGTTGCAAATTCTAGTGGGACACCTGTTTTCTGACTTATACGCTCTAGCAAAGGTACCCAAATTTTAGCAAGCCGTGTTGCTGACTGTTGGGGGACGATCCCAAACATATAAGGCTGTGTATTACGCACTTCATTCGCATGTGAGGCGGGTGCACTTATAAAAAAGCCCGAAAAGAGCGCATATAAAAATATGGGACGTAACTCAGTATGCATACTTCGTCTCCCTTCATATCATGGTTGCAATCGTGCTTGACGTAGAAGTTCTGAAATTTCTCCATATTTGGGATGCTCTACAGGACCTTTTTGTCCTATAACATCGATGATCTCCTCATCAAATCCCCATATCGTCAAGAGCAGTGTAGATAGTTCATTCGAATTCACTTCCGCAGAACTTTCAGCGGCTGAGGAGCGAGCAAGATAGCCCATAAAATATAACATTGCAGCACTTTGCGCTTCTCTCAAGCATTCTGGGCTTGCATGATTTTTTGATGCGATATATTTTGTTCTTTCTGCCAGTTCGTTAGCTAATGCGTTAATATGGTTTGTATTTCTGGACATTTCACTATCAACGGCATTTTGTGAACAAAATAAATTTGCTTCCTTGAAAAGACGTTTTAAGATTTCTACTCCAAGTGTGTTTATGGCTTGCCCTAAATCAAGAGTACTTTTTGCTTTGCCAAAAAATGAAGAATTGACCAACCTTAAAACCTGTGCAGTCATTGAAATATCAGAAGATATAATATTATAAATATCTTCAAGGTTACTATTTTCTTGACCAAAAGCATCCCACAACTTTTCTATGGCTTCAGGCCTTGATGGAAAATGCTGTGTTTGAATGAGACGAGGTAGAATGTCTTTGTCTAATGTAAACTGAAGTGCTCCATGGATTGTTTTTATAGATTTGCTAAGAGCGTTCACATCGCAAGGTTTTGCGTAAAATTGGTGTGCTGGAGCAACAACATCAATAATATTTGATAGCTCTGCATGACCGGATAAAACCAAGCGAACGCATTCTGGATATCGCTCTGCAACCTCTTGCAACAAAATGTCACCGGTTATTTTCGGCATACGCATATCTGAAATGATGATGTCGTATGGCCGCTCTTCGAACAGCGAAAGTGCCTCATCACCAGAGTTAGCAAAGCTTATATTCCATTCTTTGCGGTGGCTACGCAGCATGCGGCGCAAGCCATTTAAAACCAAAGGTTCATCATCAACAAAAAGAATATTGGGTTTCATAATCACAACTCCTTTTTAATAATAAAATCTAAGTATTTTCAGAATTTAGTGGAAGGCGGATCACGAAACCAGTTCCTTTGCCTTCTTCAGATGTCACGCAAATTTCACCATCATGGCGGTTTTTAATAATATTTTTGCAAATTGCCAAACCCTGCCCACTCCCTTCACCTATATCTTTAGTCGTGAAAAAAGGATCAAAAACACGGTGTTGTATGTCTTGAGGAATACCAACGCCATTATCTATAAATGTTATCTGAATTGACTGTTCACAGCGTTGTGTGGAAATTTTAATAAAACCAGGTGTATCCGCATTGCGTACTTTAAGTGCATAAGCAGCATTCACAATCAGGTTGAGCCAGACCTGGCAAAGCTCGCCCGGGTAGCACAAAATATCAGGGATATCCTCTGCCAAGTCATAGCTTATCTCAGCATGATACTTCCATTCATTTTTGCTTAACTGTGAAGTCATCTTAAGAAGATTATTCACATTGCTTTCTTCTTTCTCTTCAGACCCCGGATGAGCAAACTCTTTGACGGCTGAAACAATGTGACTGACATGGTTAATGCCCTCTAAAGACTGGCGTATGGCCTGCGGGCATTCTTCAAGAATAAATTGCAGATCAGCTTTTTTTTCTAAAGACTCGATAGTCTTAATAAGTTCTGAAGAAATAGACTGCTGTTTTTCTGCTGCAACAAGTTCAGAATGCGCCTGTAAAATATCGGAAAGAGATTGAAATGCATCTTCTAAAAATTGAATGTTGTTTTCTATATATTGAATTGGAGAATTAATTTCATGAGCTATGCCAGTAGCTAAAGCCCCAATAGCCTCGAGTTTGCGACGATTTAAAGCCCACGATTGAGATCGAGCTACATTTCTTTCTGGCGCAATAATGTCTTCTTCACACTTAGCATCTGCTTGCATAGCGAAACTCAACAACCTTAAAAAATTGGATTTTCGCTAGAATACAGCTTAAGAGTTTAAAAGATGTCCGGAAATTAATTAAAATTGTAGGGATTTAAGCGTAAGGTTAATATTTGCTTTATTGCACCTGTTCCAAAGTTTGATGACTTTCACCGGCTAACCATTTTTCCAGCATCTCTCGCAAAGCGTCTTGCATCACAGGTTTGGAAAGATAATCATCCATACCTGCGTCAAGGCATTTTTGCCTGTCTCCAGATTGGGCATTTGCTGTCAAGGCGACAATTGTGGCGTGCTCATCCTTATTGTCTTCTTTGTTGCGAATGGTGTGAGTTGCTTCATAGCCACTCATTTCTGGCATTTGGCAATCCATGAAAATCAGATCGTATGAGATTTTATCAAACATCTGCACTGCTTCCAAGCCATTGCCCGCCACATCAACTTTGTATCCAAGATTTTTTAGCATTTGTACTATGACCATCTGGTTCACCGCATTATCTTCAGCAACTAAAATATGTCCGAGTAGATCGTTTGGTTTGTCTTGCTGTTGTTTTTTCGCCATGAGTGATTGCGTCACTGTATGTTTGGTGACAAGGGGAATTTTGTACCCTTTTTGTTTGGCGTTTAATACCATTGATATCGTATCAATGAGCACATTATTATAGAAAGGCTTGACCAAAAAACCTTCAAAACCAATGTCTTCTATTTGTTTGGTCTCGCCTCTCAAACCCGAGGATGTCACCATAATTAGCGAAGTGTCTTTTATTGCATCTTCTTTTTTGATGAGCTTTGCCAATTCATCGCCATCCATATTGGGCATTTGATGATCAATAAGAGCAAGGGGAAAGGGCTGCTTGTTCTCTACGGCGCGGTGCAGCTCAGCTAACGCTTCTTTGCCAGAAGAGCATACAGTTGCAACCATACCTTTTGTTTCGATATACTCTCGCAAGATTTTTTGATTAACTTTTAAGTCATCAATAATAAGAACAGGGATATCCTTTAATTCTATTTTAGGCGCCTCTTGGTGTTTTTCAACCTCACCAACTGGAAATGTCGCTCTGCACCAAAATGTTGACCCTTTACCTTTTTCACTATGCACACCAATCTGACCATACATCATTGACATTAGTTTTTTACAGATAGAAAGTCCCAGTCCAGTGCCGCCAAATTTCCGCGTTATTGAGTTATCAGCTTGGGAGAAGTTTTCAAAAATCAATTTCTGCTTTTCTTCTGGAATGCCAATTCCGGTATCGGTCACTTCGAATAGAAGTGACGTCTCTTGTGCGGTTGTTTGCTCAGCTTCAATATTGATAAGCACGTAGCCTTTTTCAGTAAACTTGATAGCATTGCCAACGAGGTTCATTAGAATTTGACGGATGCGTCCAGGGTCACCGATAATATATTCAGGCGTACCAGGGGCGTAGCGCATGATAAGCTCAATATTCTTTTCTTGCGCCCGAGGAAGAAGTACATCGGCCATTTCCAAAATCGCAAGCTGGAGATTAAAGTTGACGTTCTCCATCGACAACTTTCCTGATTCAATTTTGGACAGATCGAGAATATCATTGATGATTTCTAACAACGAATCTGCTGATAAACGGATGATATCAAGGCGTTCACGTTGATCTATATCTAAATCTGTTTCTAGCAAAAGGTTTGTCATACCAATAATGCCGTTCATTGGTGTGCGAATTTCATGGCTCATATTGGCCAGAAATTCACTTTTCATTTGATTGGCTTCAATGGCTTTTTCTTTTTCTTTACGTTCAGAAATATCACGGACAATGCCGACAAACATACGTTTCCCGGAAATATGCATTTCACTGATGCCAAGTTCCATGGGAAAGAGTGTGCCATCTTTTCTCTGTGCTGTGACTTCACGTCCAACACCGATAACTTTTGCATCACCGGTTTCTTTGTAATTGCTAATATAGCCATCATGCTCTTTGCGATAATTCTCTGGCATGAGCATTTTTACATTTTTACCAAGCACTTCGTCTGCTGTGTAGTCAAATATTTGTTCCGCCGCTGGGTTAAAGGCTTCTACATATCCATGCTCATTGATTGTAATAATCCCATCAACCACTGTATCAAGGACGGCCTGCAAACGCTCTGTAGAATCCGCCAACTCTGTTTCATATTTTTTGCGTTCAGAAATATCGCGGACAATGCCAACAAACATACGCTCACCGGCAATGTTGACTTCACTAATTCCAAGCTCCATAGGAAATACAGAGCCATCACGCCGGCGTGCTTCAACTTCACGGCCAATGCCAATAATTTTTGCATTACCTGATGTAAGATAATTTTTGATATACTGATCATGCTCTGCATAATATGGCTTTGGCATAAGAATATTGATGTTACGTCCAATGACATCGTCTGCAGTATATTCCAATATTTTTTCAGCTGATTTATTAAAGGACCGAATAATACCCTTTGCATCAATCGTAATAATGCCATCAACGACCGTATTGAGAACAGCTTCAAGACGGTTTTGGCTATCTTTCAGAGCTTCAGAGCGCTCCAATATATCGGCCTCAAATTGTTTGCGTTGACTGACATCACGCACAACACCAACAAACAAACGCTCTTTACCTTGTGTGACCTCGCTGATGCCAAGATCAAGAGGAACGATGGATCCATTTTTCCGTTTTCCTTCCACTTCACGGCCAATGCCGATTATTTGCGCCTCACCGGTTTCTATATAATTTTGAACATAGCTATCATGATGCTCATAGTGTTCATCCGGCACGAGAACATTAACATTTTGTCCGACGAGTTCGCTGCTTTTATAGCCAAAAATTTTCTCAACCGCAGGATTTATAGACTGTATGATGCGTTCTTCATTAATAGTAATGATGCCATCTACAACGGTATTTATGACACCTTCCAAACGAGCATAGCCTTTGGCTAATTCTATATTTTGCTGGGTAAGTTGTCCTAGCTCTGCTTTGGAGTGTTCTGTATCGGAAAATAAAATGTTTGAAGAGAGTATGGCAATTAATAAAATGGTAAGAACTGGTATGATGAGGGTGTAGTAATTTACGTATGACCAGTGCGTTTCATTTGGAATGCTGAGCAAAGCAAACCCCAAGCAAAATAATCCGTACAAGATTATTGCTACAATTTTAAAAACACCTATCGTTTTTTTCTGCTGTATCATGCCAGTATAGAATGAGTTATTTTATGAAAAACCTCCTTAGGTTGTAGGTCGAATATACTTAATTTAAGGTTGAAAAAGTAAAATGATATATACTTTTTTATTTCAATATGCTGGCACAAGCTTAACGCAATTGTAATGTTTGCAACTGATAGTATGCCAAAGTTGCACATGTTTTTACCAATTAATGAGTCGTTAAAATGAATACTGCTACGAGTAGAAGTCAGGCTGGGTCCCAAAATGGTCTTCAGTTTTCACAAAAGAATTTTAGGAAATATGCGGAAACACACATTAGCCAGAAAGTGAATTTCTCTAGCGACGCTCGAAAGTTGGTTGAGCTTTTGCCTGAAGATATTTCTCCGAATGAATATAACAATATCATTTCAATTATACGTCATAATCAATATTTTAGTGAACAATTAGAGCAATTTGAAAAGCTCTTTGGATCGTCATCAGAACCTGTTACGCAAAAGAAATCAAGTGCAGTGGCATCTTCTCAAACGCACCGTACTGCAAATATATCAACCACGCCTCAAGGTTCTCCGAAACATTCCCATACAACCATCCAGACACGCAGCGCCGTTGTTCGCAGGCATCATACAGAACGTATGAAAATGGCAAAAAATTTACGTGCATGGCTAGGCAAAGAAGAGCGGTCTCGCATTGAGCAAACCAATGCTCTTATGCTAAAAATTTTACAAGATATTGGTGCTATTGTTCAGAGGGTTAATACAATTCTTGTCGATGCAAATAAGCTTTGTAGTAAGTATCAAGGTGAGCGTGTGGCAATGTCACAAAAACTTAGAGCAAATCTTAAGAAACAAATGGACCAATTACATGCGTCCTGTGAGAAAGATCGGCAGAAGAGTATAAAATTAGGTCTTGAACGCAAAAAAGAAGTTGAGCACATCCTGACTTCAGATTTTTGATATTCTCCAGAGCCATAAAAAACAGCAACACCAAAGTTGTTAAAGCGTTTATCTTCTAAAGAGTTATCCGGAAAGAAATTTCAGTCGGTAGATTTTTCCCAATCCTTGTCCTGTCTACGGCAGTGGCTAAGCCATGCGAAAATGTGTTGCAAACACCTGATGCCAGTCGCTTAAAATATCAAAAATATGGTTCGAACTTTGTATGCTGGCGTCTACCAAACGAGACTTATTTTGCTTTATTTATGATTGCAACAGCGCAGGTGCCATCATTTCTATATTGCAAGTCATCAAAACATAAACTTTTGGCAATATATATTCCACGCCCACAAAAGGATGTCTTATCAAAGTGCCAATACTCTTCTATGGCGAACCCATTGCCCTCATCTTGGATTTCGAAAACATGATGATCATCCCTTTCATCAAATTTCACCACAACTTTTCTCGTCTCATATTCAGAGCAACTTAATCGCGCTGTAATCTCATCTGATAATTTACTCTGTTTGATAAGAGATTGTTTAAGATTTGATCCAATTTCCAAATTTCCGTGCTCAATGGCATTCATAATAAGCTCAAAAACGCCGATCCCGACAAGCTCGGAATTTCGGCATAATAAGCCAAGCATTGTTGCCAAATTCCGTGCTTCAATCGGGGTTCGCAACTCAAAAACACCAGAACGAATAAGCCCAATCGCTGACTGGCGTAAGCGTATATCTTGACGCAAATTAACAAGATATTTATTTTGCTCAAAGGCGAAACCAATGGTTTCCAATAAAGCGCTCTGGTTTAGGCCTTGCACGGGAAAAATGCAAGATTTTTGAATATTGGAAATACGATCAACGATGCGGCTTTCCAAGTTTTTTTCAAAAATTAAAATCGTATTCTCTTCTTGAGAGTGTTGTAAAAAATCTAATAAAACCGGAATATGTACGCTATCGTCAGGATTAAAATTAAGAACAATCACATCATTATGTGTGAAAATCTCGTTGAGATAATCATAGTCGATGTTACAATTTGGATCATCACATTTACGAAATTTTAAAACCTGGCCGCAAGACTGAATAGCACCATCCGCAATGTCTATTGTTTTATGATCACCTAATATAGAGATATGTATAGAAGCATCGCTCATAATTCATATTTCATTACAATATCAAAATGTAAAAATACATGTTTTTCAACGGACTATATCAGCCCCCTTCACTACTACCTGTATCCGGACTTGATGAAGTTTCTTTGGCTATATCGTAATTCGCATTTTCAGATTCGTCCACTTTTATATGAAGTTGCGCTCCCTTTATCGTAAGACTGCTG
>JBCCCO010000056.1:0-18600 GCA_039033475.1 Pseudomonadota bacterium
CTGCTCAAGAGATTGCACAGCTTTACAAACAGCGTTGGAACATCGAGCTGTTCTTTAAAAACATCAAGCAAAATTTAAAAATCAAAACTTTTTTGGGCCGTTCCGAGAATGCGGTTAAAATCCAGATATATGTGGCGCTGATTGCGTTTTTGCTGCTGAAACTGTTCAAGGAAACATATGCTAAGGCCTCTAAAATCAGCGTGAAACTTCTTCTTTCGCGCCTAAAAGTTGCTCTGTTGGCACCATTTAATCTGACCAATAAGACCAAACCACCTCCAAAACCACCACGATATCAATGCACTAAACCACAAATGGAATTGAAATGGATATGAAAAATGGTAAAATAATAATCCCGGACAGTAGTGCGCGAAAGCGGGAATCTCTAAAAACAAATATCAATACATTGCACGTTCCAGAGATCTTTAGCTCGCGTGCACAATATACACTTGGCCGGGATGACAACGTAGCAATATGATTGGTAAACTCAAAGGAAACATAGACTCATCGGGTGAAGACTGGGTCTTGGTTGATGTTGGCGGCGTGTGTTATGAGGTCAGCTGTTCCACACGCACACTGACATTACTTCCCGCAATTGGCGAACAGATCGTGCTCTCTATAGAAACATATGTCCGCGAAGACCAAATCCGTTTGTTTGGCTTTGCCACAGAAAACGAACGCACATGGTTCAGACTTCTCCAGAGCGTTCAAGGTGTTGGCGCAAAAGTGGCACTCGCAATTTTAGGCACACTCTCGCCATCAGACTTAACAAACGCAATTACCTTGCAAGACAAGGCCATGGTCTCAAGAGCACCAGGTGTTGGCCCTAAAGTGGCCCAACGCATTGTCAGCGAATTAAAAGACAAAGTGGGTGCCTTAAATCTAGATCCATCAATGACAGAAGGCTCTGGTCTCTCAGGCACTCCAAGCACAGCAGAAGCAGCATCTCACACCAGTGCAACAGCCGATGCCATCTCTGCGCTAACCAATCTAGGCTATGCCCCAGCCCAAGCCAGTGCTGCCATTGCAGCCGTTTATAAAGAGGCAGAGGAAAACGCTGGGCCAGAAGAATTGATACGGTTAGGGTTGAAGGAATTAGCCAAATGAACAACTCAAGCCCCATCTCCCCCATCAAAAAAGAAACAGATGATAGTGAGGCATCACTCCGCCCGCTTTCTCTGGACGACTTCACCGGCCAAGAACAAGCACGTGCCAATTTGAAAGTATTCATCCAAGCCGCACGCGAGCGCGGCGATGCCCTTGATCATGTCCTTTTTGCAGGTCCTCCAGGACTTGGCAAAACAACACTGGCGCAAATTGTTGCCCGCGAACTTGGGGTAAATTTTCGCGCTACATCAGGCCCGGTGATCAGCAAAGCAGGGGATTTGGCTGCCCTTCTCACCAATTTAGAAGCCCGTGATGTATTATTTATCGATGAAATTCATCGGCTTAATCCAGCAGTTGAAGAGGTGCTCTATCCTGCAATGGAGGACTTTCAACTAGACCTCATCATTGGCGAAGGTCCGGCAGCACGATCTGTTCGCATTGATCTTGCTAAATTCACACTTGTCGGAGCCACAACACGGGCCGGCCTTTTAACGACCCCCTTGCGTGATCGCTTTGGCATCCCGGTGCGCTTGAATTTTTACACCATAGAAGAATTAAAAAGTATTATCACCCGTGGTGCGGGTGTTTTGAACATGGCCATCAATGGTGATGGCGCAGCAGAAATCGCCCGCCGCTCCAGAGGTACCCCGCGCGTTGCTGGCCGCCTGTTACGCCGCGTTCGTGACTTTGCCTATGTCGAAAAAGCCCACGTGGTCACCGCAGAAGTTGCAGACAGGGCTTTGCAACAATTAGAAGTCGACAGCAAAGGCCTTGATGCTCTAGATCATCGTTATTTGCGCTGTATTATCGACAACTATGGCGGAGGCCCGGTAGGCATAGAGACCATTGCGGCGGCTTTGAGCGAACCACGCGATGCCTTAGAGGAAATTGTAGAGCCCTATTTGCTTCAACAAGGCTTTATCGGCCGCACCCCCAGAGGCCGTGTTGTGACTTCAAAAGCCTACAAACATTTAGGGTTAAAACGTCCCCTATTAGAACAAATCACGCAAAATACTTTGTTTGATGAAAATGATAATGATGATGAGAATTCCGGTTAGACTGAAAACATGAGTATATTAGATAAGACCACCAAATGGCCCGATCTAGCCGGACGAATTGAGGACAATACACATTACCTTCCAATTAGGGTATACTTTGAAGATACAGACTTCACTGGTTTGGTTTACCACGCAAGTTACCTGCGCTGGTGCGAGCGCGGCCGCTCTGACATGGTACGATTGCTCGGCATTCACCATGACCAATTGCTATCTCCCAAAGATGGCACAGAGCCAAGTGCCTTTGTCGTCCGTCATATCGATATCGACTACCTCAAACCTGCTAAAATTGATGATATTCTTGAAGTCATAACACAATGCGAGCATATCGGTGGGGCCCACCTTACCCTCAGTCAAAAAATCATAAGAGGCTCTAATGTCCTTATAAAAGCGCAAGTAAAAGTTGTCCTGATAAGCCAATCAGGCAAACCTATGCGGTTAGGCGTAATGGTACAAAAAGCTCTTGAACACTTAAAATTGTAATTCTCAGAATTAAAGTATATAATGAAGGGAAAAGTGTTTGGTAAAGCGTATGATTACAATCAAACTGAATTTTCTCTGGCTCATATTTATAGCAATCATATGCTATCTTCTCGTCATTTTCACCCCTTTTCAGGTCCCAGAAACCAAGGTCGTTAATAATGCTGCAGAAGTCACCGTTCGCGCAGATCCACGTGGGCACTTCCTGTTCCATGGCGAAATTAATGATCATCGTGTGAACTTTTTTTATGACACCGGGGCAACACTTATTGTGATTCCTGAGCCTATAGCAAAACGTTTAGGACTGCGCAAAGGCCGCCAGGTTTACTCAATAACAGCCAATGGCCGCGCCGTGGGCTATGAGACAAACCTGAAAAGCGTGCGCGTTGGAAACATAGAGATCCGCAACGTGGAGGGGCGTATTAGCCCAAGTTACAAAAGCAATACAGTTCTGTTAGGGCTATCATTCCTAAACCATATTGAAATTCAACAAGCCAAGGGTCTCTTAACTCTAAGAGCAAAGTAGAATACTTTTTCCACACACATTTATTATAACAACTTGCTGAAATAGCTGTACATTACAAAAAATATGCTCACTCAGGCATGTGGATAACCTTCTGTTTTAAATGCAACCATGGCATGTCGATCTTTTTCGTAATAATATGCACTTTAGATTTTAACCATCAGCTCAAAATTTGATTTTTTCTTATTGAAACTTTGCTTTTGTCCGAGCGTTTTGTGCAAGTCATGTTTCAATGAAAAAGCCACATTTTAAAGTGAAAAAGTTCATAAACTTTTGGATACTCAAGTGATGTACGTAGAATTTGCCCACAATATTGCAATGTCTAGTTTTGCTATACCCAGTCTTGCGATGCCCAATATTGTCATACCAAACCTTGTTATGGCTGCAGGTCCGCAAGCCAATGACATATCTTTTATAGGATTGTTCTGGCAAGCTCATATTGTTGTTAAGCTTGTGATGATCGGCTTACTGGTTGCTTCAGTCTGGAGCTGGGCCATCATTTTCGAAAAGTTTTTCACTTTTAAAAAAATCGACAAAGAAAAACAGGTTTTCGAAAAACAGTTTTGGTCAGGCCAATCTCTCGAAGATTTGTATGGTTTTTTGAACCAACGTGTGACCACAGGCATGAGCGCTGTTTTTGTTGCGGCAATGCGCGAGTGGAAACGCTCTGTTGATCCAAACGTAAAATTTCTCCCAGGTGTCCAAATGCGCATCGAAAAAGTGATGGATGTCTCCATCGCTCGTGAAATGGACAAACTGGAGCGGCGCCTGATGTTTTTAGCAACTGTTGGCTCAACAGCTCCTTTTATTGGACTATTCGGAACAGTTTGGGGCATCATGTCCAGCTTTCAAGCCATCGCCAACAGCAAGAACACATCTCTTGCTATTGTTGCTCCCGGAATTGCAGAAGCTTTATTCGCCACAGCTCTAGGCTTGCTTGCTGCCATTCCAGCTGTTATTTTTTACAACCGTTTCTCCCACGAAGCCTCAAGATACTCACAACACCTTGAAGGCTTTGCCGATGAATTTTCCGCGATGCTATCCCATCAATTGGATGTGAGTAGATAAAACATGGGCGCAAGTATAAACAGCAATGGCGCATCTGGTAAATCCAGACGCGCTGGTCAAAAAAAATACACCCCGATGTCTGAAATCAATGTTACACCATTTGTTGATGTCATGCTGGTTTTGCTCATTATTTTCATGGTTACAGCTCCATTATTAACCGTAGGCGTGCCGATTGAACTTCCAAAAACAAAAGCAAAACAGCTCTCAAGCCAAAAAGAACCACTGACAATAAGCGTTGATAAAACAGGTCGTATTTTCATTCAAGATACAGAAATACAACTTCAGGATATCGCTCCCAAGCTCATTGCAATCACCAAAAGTGGATTTGATGAAGATATTTATGTCCGCGGTGATCAAGAGACAGCATACGGTGTGGTTGCTAAAGTAATGGGAACGATTAGCTCAGCAGGCTTTCGCCGCATTAGTTTTGTTATGGATGCAGACCAAAGCGGTTAGCATTTAAAGGCTCATATGTTTTACAAAGGTCTTCTTTTTTCTGGTCTATTACATGGCGTTTTGCTCATTGGCAGCGTCGTTGGCTTTAGCACGTCCACGCAACCGGACATCACTCCTCAAAAACCAATTCCAGTTAATATAATTAAGACAAGTGAGTTTACGAAACTTAAAGCCGGAGATCCCAAAAAAAAGCAAGACAACACAGCTCAAATAAAAACACCCACAAAAAAGCCTGCTCAAAAAAAGAAAGCGGCACAGAAAAAAAAGTCTAAAAAAGCCGTCAAAGAAGCCACCAGAAAAAAAGCAAAACCCAAAGCTATCCCAAAAAAAGTAAAGAAAAAAGCAATCCCAAAACCTAAGAAAAAGGCCGTTACTAAAAAGCCGAAGAAGAAGGCTCCAACACAAAAAAACGCAAAAATTGCAAAGAAAGATTTCAGTCCAGATAAAATTGCTGCATTGCTCAACAAAATTCCCAACGCCAATTTGGCAACAGGAACGATCCAACCCCCAGCACGAAACCCCAAAAAAGTCTCTAAAGGCCAATCAGAGGGTCAAGATCTGACATTATCTGTAAATGAGATTGATGCGATGCGCTCTAAAATCAGTCAATGCTGGGTATTGCCCATAGGCGGCTTGGGAGCGGACCAAATAATTGTGAAAATTCGATTTAATCTCAAAAAAACTGGGCGTCTTGAACGCAAACCCCAAGTTCTCAACTCTTCATCATCACCCTTTTTTCGTTCAGCCGCAGAAAGCGCTATACGCGCCATTGTTGATTGCCAACCCTATAATCTACCCCCTCAAAAATATAAAGTTTGGCGTGATATTGTCCTTAATTTTGACCCAAGACAAATGTATGGCGGTTGATATTTAGGTGTTTTGAGCTTAATTAATTGCATGATGCATATAAAGGTTTGCAAATAGAAAATAATGAGAAAATTTGCACCAAATTGCGCATAAAGCCTATGCGAATATCAATAATATAACAAAAGGGACTTTGTGTGATTTTTTTGAATACCATATGTCGCATATGCAAAATAAGTATTGTTCCGTTCATATATTATTTTGCGGCAATTACTTCACTTCAGGCTCAAGTCGAAATTAACATCACCCGTGGCAAAGTGGAGGCTCTTCCTATTGCCATTCCGATATTTGAAGCTTCAGACCCGCAAACCTTGGACCTGGCCAAAAAAATTTCAGGGATCATTGCCAATAATTTACAAAATTCAGGGCTGTTCCGCGTCATTCCAACTTCTGCCCATATCGAAAAAAATTTATCTCTCAATCAGGCTCCCAAATTTGCCGATTGGCGAATAATTAAGGCCAAATCTGTTGTCATCGGCAGGGTTGGTTGGGACAATCAAGGACGCTTAAGAGCGGAATTTCGCTTATGGGATGTTATCATCCAAAAACAACTTATGGGTCAGCAATTTTTCACAAACCCGAACAACTGGCGTAGGATTGGTCATATTATCTCAGATGCTCTTTACAAACGCCTCACCGGAGAGAGTGGCTACTTTGATAGCAGGGTTGTTTTTATCGATGAAACTGGCGCAAAAAACAAACGGATAAAACGACTGGCTGTTATGGATCAGGACAGTGCAGATATTCAATTCTTGAGCGATGGCAAAAACCTTGTCCTAACTCCGAGATTTAGCCCAACCCGTCAAGAACTAACATACATGTCTTATGAAAAAGGGGTCCCACGCGTTTATTTATACAACTTAAAAACAGGACAACGCCAGATTGTTGGGGACTTCCCGGGCATGACCTTTGCGCCGCGCTTTTCTCCTGATGGTAATAAAATTATAATGAGCCTGAGCAAAGAAGGTGAAACGAACATTTTCCTTATGGACTTGCAAACGAAGAATGTTCAGCAAATCACACAGAATAATAATATTAATACCTCCCCCAGTTTTGCTCCAGATGGAGATCGCATTGTTTTTGAATCTGATCAAGATGGCGGACAACAACTTTATGTCTCAAGTCTGTCGAAGACAGGAGCAACGCGCATCAGCCGTGGAGAAGGCAGATATTCGACCCCGGTCTGGTCGCCCCGCGGTGACCTCATCGCATTTACCAAACAATACCGAGGCTTATTTCTAATTGGCGTAATGCATCCTGATGGCTCAGGTGAACGCATCCTCACCGAAGGTTTTCACAATGAAGGCCCAACTTGGTCCCCCAATGGCCGCGTTATTATGTTTTTTCGCGAATCTCGCGGCGCTAAAGGTGGTCCACAGCTCTATTCTGTTGATTTAACAGGATATAATGAGCGTTTGGTTCCGACCCCCTACTTTGCTTCAGACCCCGCTTGGTCTCCGATGCGCAAATAAAAAATTTAAAGCGTTGATATCTTGTTCAAGATTTATTTGCTGCTCTGGCGAATCAATTATTTTTGGGCGATAATAGGTGCAATTTGTATGTTTCAATTATGGATTACGAGAGCCAAAACCCATCAATGGGATATGAACGTAACATAGTCATTCAGCACAAAAATTAAGGTTGAAATAATGTTTTTTGTTCCAAATTCTGTGAAAACAATTTTGAAAAATTCTGTTTTAGTATGCTGCTTCATTTTCCTTATCGCAGGATGCTCCAAAGACATGGCAGGCAAGTCAGCGCTTACATCAGGGGCAGCGGGCGGACCTATTACGCCGGGCACGTCACGCGATTTTCAAATAAATGTTGGCAATGTCGTATATTTTACGACCGATAGTACGAATTTAACATCACAGGGTAAAACCACTCTTTTGGGCCAAGTCAAGTGGCTACAACGCTATCCGCAATATGCGATAACCCTTGAGGGCCATGCAGATGAACGCGGCACGCGTGAATATAATATTGCTCTTGGAGCGCGCCGGGCAGAGACTGTGCGCCGCTTTTTAATCTCAAAAGGAGTTAAGCCCTCACGTATGCGCACAATTTCTTATGGTAAAGAACGGCCTGTTGCATTATGTGATGATATATCCTGCTGGTCTCAGAACAGACGTGTTGTAACTTTACTTAATCGCTCTGCTGGAAGCTAAGGAAGGCATAGCCAACTCAACAATTAATGGGATATTTTGAATTGGCTATTACACAGATTGATCCTTAGGGACTTGGTTGTTTATCCATAGCTAAAGTGAACAATTGGCAATATTTTCAAAAAGAAGTTTGTCAATTGAAAATATGCAATAGAATGCAACGCTATTGTTCATGCTATAATTAGAGCAATCCACCTTTTAATGGATTCATTAAAGGTGGACAAATTGCTCGCTCACAAAAACTTAGAGCGTGTCAAATGAATTTACCTGAAAGGTTGCATGCTCTAGTGTAACTCTTTTTGAATTAGCTATGTAAGGCCACAAGAGTGGCTTAATTTTTGACAGTGGAATATTGCGAGATGCTTGGACGCCAAATTAGTCGGATGATTAACTTTGACGGTTGTCATCTTTTTTAGACCCTGAACCTAAATCCGCTTTACCTTTTCAAAAAAGCGACATATCTTTTTTATTAAACTATTGTTTAGTGAGTATCATAGGTATTATAATAGCTTGTTATAAATTCAGATGTTTTTTTAATTAGTTGTTTTTTGTAATCCTTGTTGCAAGGAACACTTTGAGAGTTATGCATATTTCGCAATTGCATTAAAATATGATGTTACGGATTTTAATACTTTTATTTATTCTAGTATCTTCAAAAATCTTGATGATGCCTGCCTTAGCTGACAATGGAAGGCACCAAGCAACAAATACCCAGTCTTTACCTAAATCAAGCAAAGCGCCCTCTAAAACAACAAAAACATCACAAAATTGGGCGGATCTTCCTGGCTGGCAGGGATTGCCCCGAGAAGACTTGGAAAATTTTAAAAACGAAAACAAAATTAATGACGCTGCCGCTGAATTGTATAACCGTGCCTATCGTCAAATGTTGGTGGGTGACTTGGAAACAGCAGAAATCCAATTCAAACGCTTAATGTTGCATTATCAGTCAAGCCCGATAGCTGCCAAAGCTAAACAACAGTTGTCCCGAATTTACTCTGAAAAATCTCTAGCTAAAACGTCTGAGAAAGATGGCAAAGCCCCATTGCAGGGCGAAAGTCCAAACTCTACAATACAGCAATTTTCAATCATTTCCAGATCCCATCCTTTCCAGCCTGATGCGACAAAGAACAAACAAAATACCAACAAAGATCTACAGAAAAATGGAATCTCCAATGGAACAATTGATGACTTTATCATGAATGTCGGAGATCGTATATTTTTTGACAAGGGGAGTGACAAACTCTCACCTGAATCTAAATCCCTTTTAAAGGCACAAGCAAACTGGCTCAAAAAAAATAACAAATATCGGCTCGTTATTGAAGGCCATGCGCATGAGGATGGTTCAAAAAACGATAACTATAAACTTGCAAAAGAACGCGCAAAAAACGTAACAGACTTTTTTATATCTCTGGGAATTGGTCCAAAGCGTATTGAAATGCAATCTTATGGGAGTGAAAAGCCGATTGCTTTGTGTAAAGAAAACAAATGTTTTGCACAAAACAGACGCGTTGTGACAAGATTATCTGCGCGCATCAAATAATATGATAGCTTCAGAAGCAGGGACCTATTGTGCCACATGCAATCACAAACGTATTTAAAATGACCTACAAAATAGAAAATGGCACAAGATTAGCATCAATATCTTTGCACATTAGCATGCTTTTATTTGTTTTTAGTTTTACGTTTTTTGATGATGCCTATGCCCAGACACAACCTCAAAAAAAGCAATCATCCCAGCAAAATAAAAACCTTGAAACGCGCGTCAAAGCTCTAGAACAAAAACTTGCAGACATTCAGATTATGCTTGCAACATTTGAGTCCTTAATCAGAAAACAAATCGGCCAGTCCGCACAGGTATCATCAACAGGAGCAACCGGCACCAATACTGCGCCATCGTTTTCCCAAAATGAAGAAAAATCAGAAACGAATAATCCATTTACACAACAAGGCCCGAAGAACACCCAGACAGTCGTTGTAAAAAGTAAAGTTGATGATGAGCGTATGGAAGGAGTTGAAACACAGATCCGTGCAATGTCGTCACAAATTTCTCAACTGACACAACAAGTTCAGGGTTTAACGTCAAGCACTCAAATGATATCGAGACAAACAGGCTCTGCTTCATCTCCACGACATCCCACAACCATTGTAAAAAGAGATTTTCCCCAAACAGTTGCCGCCTTGCCTGATCCAGGCCAGACCAAAATAGAACGTTCGGCAGAGCAACTCTACGACAAGGCTTACGGGCATTTGCTCAAGCAGGACTATGAAGCCGCAGAACAAGCCTTTATGGCCTTCTTAAAACGTCATGGGAAAGATCAACTTGCGGGCAATGCACAGTACTGGCTTGGTGAAACGTATTTTATTCGGGGAAAGTACAAAAAAGCCGCCGATCGTTTTTTAAAAAGCTACACAAATTTTAAAAAAGGGCAAAAAGCACCTGATAGTTTGCTTAAATTAGCATTGTCTTTAAGAAAATTAGGACGCAAGGACGCAGCCTGTACCACATTTATAGAATTAGGTAAAAAGTTTCCTGAAGCCCCCGGACATGTAAAACAAAGAGCACGAAGTGAGCGTAAAAACATGGGGTGTTCCTAAAATCTCGCGTAAATTATCTTCATTAGAAAATATCGCATTTTCTGAATTTGAGAAGCTTTTTTCTCCCAAAACGACTGCATTTGCTGTTGCCGTCTCAGGAGGTGCTGATAGTATAGCCTTGTTGTATCTGCTTAAAAGCTGGCAGGAGCACTTCAACACCCCTAGCAACCCAACCAACAAAAAAATAATACTTCGCTCAGCGCCAGAAATTCACATCCTTACAGTTGATCATGGCTTGCGAAAAGGCTCAGAAAAAGAAGCACAATTCGTCAAAGATATAGCCTTAAAAATGAGCTTTATCCATCAAACACTTTTCTGGAGCGAACCAAAACCAGAAACGGGCATCCAGCAAGCAGCCCGCAATGCCCGCTATAACCTTATGACATCTTACTGCCATCAGCATGATATCCCATGCTTGCTTCTTGCGCATCATCAAGATGATCAAGTTGAGACAGTCTTAATGCGATTACAGCGCGGCTCTGGTTTAGATGGTTTATGTGGCATGCATCCATCTTCAAGTAGGACCGGAATTAAAATTTTCAGACCCCTCTTGAGCGTCTGCAAACAAAACCTGATAACCTTTTTAAAAGAGCGCGAGATATCCTGGTGTGAAGACCCAAGCAATGCCAACGATGCATTTGAACGTGTGCGCATTCGGCAAACACGTAAACACTTTGAAGACATTGGCATAAATACGCAAACTATTGCGTTGAGCGCTTCAAGGCTTCAACGCGTATGGCAAACCCTTGAAAACCAACTCGATAAAATCTGGCCCAGCCTAGTCTCCATTCAAGATGCTGGATTTGCTGTAATGCAAAAAACACAATTTTTAGAGCTTGATGATGAGCTTGCCATTCGTTCTCTAAAACGTCTTTTAGAGTGTATCGGCCGCCGGGAGACAATGCCACAGCTTGTAAAATTGGAGAACGTTCTTAACCAAATTAGAAGAAATGCCAATAGCTCTGAGAGCGTGTCCCTATCCGGTTGCATTATAACCTCAACCAGAGAAATCTATACAATTTCAAGAGAACTGCGTAGCACTGAAAATCTTGAAATATCACTTAAACCAGGACAAGTTGATGTTTGGGATAGGCGATTTAAGGTGCGTATCAGTCCAAAATTGAAGTGTCCCATATGTGTAAAGCCATTGACAGAAGAGGGCTATAAACAGCATTTCCAAGAGCTTAAAAAGTTAAATCACTCAATATTAGAAACATACCCAAAATATGTGAGGCAAAGTTTATTATCATTTTGGCAACAAGAAAAATTGCTTTCAATCCCCCATTTGGGTTATATCTCTCCCTCACTGGAGGGAAAATTTGATATATCAGATTTCCAAGCCCACTTTTTTTCTGATATGTAAATTAACGTCTTGTATTGAATTTTGGTATTAAAGTTTATATGTCAACACAAAGATAAATTTAGACTGAAATGGTATCATTCCAATCTAAATTGATTTTTAACCAAGTCTAAAACGATTGCTTAATTAAAAAAAACCTCAAATAAAAATCTAAGGAGAGGTTTTATAGTCAGGAGCGTGTATGAACTCGACTTTCCGTAATATTGCCATTTGGGTTATCATTGCTTTACTTTTGATAGCGCTCTTTAACCTTTTGCAAAATTCAAATCAGCGTGGACGCGCAAACACCATTTCATATACCGAACTCTTGCAAAAAGTGGACAACGGTGCAGTTAGCTCTGTACAAATATCTGGCAACAAAATTCCTGGCCAGTTAAGGGATAAAACAGCATTTCGGACCTACGCACCTGATGATCCAAGCTTGATTAAACGTCTGAACGATAAGGGCGTTCAAATTTCAGCGGCACCATCAGAATCAGAAAGCCCATCACTCTTTAATATTTTAATATCCTGGTTGCCAATGATACTGATAATTGGTGTCTGGATTTTCTTCATGCGGCAGATGCAGTCTGGTGGTGGCAGAGCTATGGGCTTTGGCAAATCAAAAGCCAAGCTGCTGACAGAGCGTCAAGGCCGGGTCACATTTGATGATGTGGCGGGTGTTGATGAAGCCAAAGAGGATCTTGAGGAAATTGTTGAATTTTTGCAGGATCCACAAAAGTTCCAACGCTTGGGCGGACGCATTCCAAGAGGTGCCCTTCTTGTTGGCCCTCCAGGGACAGGTAAAACACTTTTAGCCCGTGCCATTGCTGGCGAAGCAAACGTCCCATTCTTCACCATATCAGGCTCAGACTTTGTTGAAATGTTCGTGGGTGTTGGTGCCAGCCGCGTCCGCGATATGTTTGACCAGGCCAAGAAAAACGCCCCTTGTATTATTTTCATTGATGAGATTGATGCCGTTGGCCGCCATCGCGGTGCCGGTTTGGGCGGTGGCAATGATGAACGTGAGCAAACCTTAAACCAACTGCTCGTGGAAATGGATGGCTTTGAGGCCAATGAAGGTATTATTTTAATTGCAGCCACCAACCGTCCTGATGTTCTTGACCCGGCATTACTTCGCCCTGGCCGTTTTGACCGTCAGGTCGTTGTCGCACGCCCAGACATTATGGGCCGTGAAAAAATCCTCAAAGTACATGTGCGTAAAGTTCCATTGGCACCTGACGTTGATGTCAGAACGATTGCCAGAGGAACTCCGGGATTTTCTGGTGCAGATTTGGCAAACTTGGTCAATGAGGCTGCATTACTTGCTGCAAGACGCTCAAAACGCCTCGTCACACAACATGAATTTGAAGATGCAAAAGACCGCGTTCTCATGGGGGCAGAGCGCCGCTCCATGATAATGACTGATGAAGAGAAAAAACTCACTGCATACCATGAAGCTGGTCATGCGATTGTCGGTATGCACATGCCCCAGCATGATCCATTGCATAAAGTCACGATAATCCCGAGAGGCCGAGCGTTAGGTGTCACCATGAGTTTGCCTGAGCGTGACCGCTTAAGTTATACCCGCCAGTATTGTGTGTCCAATCTCGCCTCTATCTTTGGTGGCCGCGAAGCTGAAATCCTCATTTTTGGCCCAGATAATGTCACCAATGGAGCAACCAGTGATATTCAACAAGCCACAAGAATGGCAAGAGCAATGATCATGGAATGGGGCATGTCTGAAACACTAGGACGGGTGCGATACTCGGGAAATGAACAAGAGGTTTTCTTAGGCCATTCCGTCACCCAAACAACCAACATGTCAGAGGAAACCGCAAAGCTGATTGACCAGGAAATTCGCGAATTAATCGAGCAAGGTGAAAACACAGCACGGCGCATTCTTCAAGAGCACATGAAAGATTTGCACACTCTTGCCAAAGGCTTACTGGAATACGAAACGTTATCATCAAAAGAGGTGCGTGGTTTGCTTGATGGAAAACCACCCATACGTGATTATGATGACGATACACCGGATAACAAAGAGCCTGTCGCCTCAGCAGTTCCAAGCGCTGGAAAAAATAAAAAAGGTCCACGCGAAGAACCAGATGATGGCGGTTTAGAGCCACAGCCAACTTAATCGTAGACCCTAGAGCAATTTCAGTAAAGATACGACCATGACGACAGAGCGCATTTTGATTGTTGATTTTGGCAGTCAGGTCACCCAGTTGATTGCACGCCGAGTGCGGGAATTTGGTGTGTATTGTGAAATCATACCGTTCCATAAAGCCGCAACTTACATTGATACTTTTGCCCCAAAAGCCATCATTTTATCAGGGGGGCCAGCCAGTGTTGTGCAAACCGATACACCAAGAGCACCTCAGGATGTATTCACCTATGGCGTTCCAATTCTTGGGATTTGCTATGGTGAACAAACAATGTGCGCCCAGCTGGGTGGAAAAGTCGAAGAATCATCTTTGCGAGAATTTGGCCGTGCAGAAATTACATTGAAACAAGACAGTCCATTATTTGCTGATATCGCTACACCCGGACAAAACATTCCGGTTTGGATGAGCCATGGAGATAAAATCGCTGACATTCCACAGGGCTTTGAGGTCTTAGCCACCTCTGCCAACGCCCCGTTTGCCGCGATTGGCAATGAGCAAAAGCAGTTTTACGGGGTACAGTTCCACCCGGAAGTCATGCATACCCCAAGCGGCTCTCAAATACTTGCCAATTTTGTACACACCATTGCAGGGTGTCGCAGCGATTGGACCATGGCAGCATTCAAGCAAGATGAAATTGAAAAAATTCGCTGTCAAGTTGGCCAAGGCAAAGTGATCTGCGGCCTCTCTGGCGGGGTGGATAGTGCGGTTGCTGCGGTTCTCATCCATGAAGCGATTGGCCCACAACTGACATGCATTTTTGTCGACCATGGACTGCTCCGTCAGAATGAAGCAGAAGATGTGGTTGAGCTGTTTCGTGGGCATTACAATATTCCTTTGGTTCACGTCAATGCACAAGAGCGATTTTTATCCGCGCTGGAAGGTGTTTCTGACCCAGAAGTAAAACGTAAAACCATCGGTAAATTGTTTATCGATGTGTTTGAAGAAGAGGCAAACAGACTTGGCAATGTCGACTTTCTAGCTCAAGGCACTTTGTATCCAGATGTGATTGAAAGCGTCTCTTTTACCGGCGGTCCTTCTGTGACAATCAAATCCCATCATAATGTAGGCGGTTTGCCAGAGCGTATGAACCTTGAGTTGATAGAGCCCTTGCGCGAATTGTTTAAAGATGAGGTCCGTGATTTGGGCAAGGAGCTTGGGTTGCCTCAGGCTTTCATTGGCCGCCACCCTTTCCCTGGACCAGGACTCGCCATTCGCATTCCAGGAGCAATTACTGAAGATAAGCTTACAATTTTGCGTAAAGCCGATAGCATTTATTTGGATGAAATCCGTAAAGCACAACTTTATGATGAGATTTGGCAAGCTTTTGCAGTTCTTCTGCCGGTACAAACCGTTGGTGTTATGGGGGATGCCAGAACTTACGACTACGTCTGCGCCCTTCGTGCTGTCACCTCAACCGATGGCATGACAGCGGATTACTATGACTTTTCCCATGACTTTTTGAGGCAAGCAGCAACACGCATCATCAATGAGGTTCAAGGCATCAACCGCGTTGTCTATGACATCACCTCAAAACCCCCCGGCACGATTGAATGGGAGTGATGTGGCACCTTAACTTAATCGTAATATTTGCGGTATCCATGAGAGCCTAAATATTTCTCGCGCTCGTATTGCTCAACATCACGCTCGGTATAGCCTTTACTAAGCAAATCAATTGCAATTCCAGTGGAAACAGCCCCACCGCGCTCCACCTGGTCTTCCCAAAAATCCAGATACAACCGGCGTACAGTCACAGCGCAGGTAAATTCGCAATAAGCCCACCCATGCTCAGGCACATAAACTTGATCACCCAGCCTGGCACGGCGCACAGGAACAATAACGCCATTGCTTAAATCTGTTCCACTCACCACTTTGACATAGCGATAAGCATCTGTTTTTTTGAAAACTCTATACTCATCAGAGGCCTGAGAGGCGGACGACAATACTAAAAAATATCCAAAAATGAAAAAGCTTAAAGTCAAAAATCGTTTTGAAACTATCATGAGTTTTCTATATCCTGTCTTCTATAGCTATTCCCAAAATTAATGAAACGATTAATTTTGGTGCTCAAACGCCACTAAGCGGCGGGCCGCACTTGCGGCCTTAAGCCAATTTCTCTATCGTGTCATTATCTTTGAAATTGACTATAAACGCTAGATAGCTGTTATTCATTTAATATAATACATAGCTTGATTTTTATAATAATGACAATACAAAGATTATATGGACTGGACAGCCCCGCTTTTCAATTATTGTGAACGTGCACAAAGCACCGATCTTCTCGCCGAGCCCTTTAATGCGGTTACAAATGTAGCCTTTATGATCGCCGCATTTATGGCCTTTCGTTTGCAACTTAAACAAGATGCAAACCAGCGCAAATTCAGTGTTTCCATTTTGATTGCGCTTGTCTTTATTATTGGCGTTGGCAGTACGCTGTTCCATACCTTTGCCAACCGTTGGAGCCTGCTAACAGATGCCCTGCCGATTTTTATCTTCATTTTGGCATATCTTGGATTTGCCCTAACATTTTTTCTAAAACTGCCATGGTTTGGTATTTTAGCTGGATATGCTTTATTTTTTGCAGTGATGACAGCATTTGGGTCGATAAGATGTGAAGATGGGCCGTGCTTTAATGGCACATTAGGATATGCCCCTGCACTTTTGTCGATGTTTGTAATCGGCTTTTTATTATGGAATAAAAAACATCCCGCAGGCATCCCTCTATTGTTAGCAGGAAGCGTATTTTTTGTCTCTGCCGTATTCCGGTCTGTCGATTTTCACATGTGCGAAAGCGTCACATTCCACACCCATGAAATCGGCACACACTTTTTATGGCATCTGTTCAATGCGATGACATTATATATTTTGCTCAGAGCGGCGATTCTGCATAGCACGCCCTCTCAAGCTGATAATCCCCTCAAATCATAAGAATATTTGGGATAGCTATAAAAAAACACGTTTTCACTATTGATCTCTTGCACACAAAAGCGCATAAAACAGTGCTTTAATTAAAATAATGAAAAATTCAAAAACAAATTCATTTTTCAGGATGCGGACGTGGTGGAACTGGTAGACACACAGGACTTAAAATCCTGAGGACGATTCGTCCGTGAGGGTTCGAGTCCCTCCGTCCGCACCAAATTACATTCTGGGGTGCAAAATTCACCTAAGATACTGAAAGGTAAGGTGGTTTTTGGTGTTCTATATCCTTCAATCCGGCAGTACGGTAATCGCTCTTCAAAAGCTAATCTGAGGACCAGTTTTTGCAGGTTGATGTCTCCACTTTCCCAGAGTTTACAAGGGTTTGACAAGAATTTGAAAGAGAGTTCTAGCATTTTGGTTGGTGTCACTTTCGGTTTGAGGCTATTTTCCAGTTTTTCGGCTATTAAAAGCTTCTCTTTTTCCAGAGTCTCAATTTTACGCTCATAAGCTTTGATCGTTGTCGGGCTTGTTGTATCAATAAGGCGATCAAGAAGACCGTCACTCTGGTTTTCCAGTTTTTGCATATCGCGGCGTAAGGCTTTTCGCATTTTATCAGCTTGGTTTAGTCTCTGATTCCAGGCATTCATCAACATGTCTTTGACAAGCTGCCACATAGTTTTGCCTGGGCGCATTTGTTCGAGAAGTTTGACAAAATCACCTTCAATATTTTCTTTCTTGGTGGATTTTCCGTAGCTTTTGCAGCCCTTTGTTTGGCACAGGTAATAAGGATATTTTTTTGTTTTTCCCGTTGACCAGCCAGAACGCAGAGGCTTGCCACAATCAGCACAACTCACAAACCCGCGAAGCGGAAAGTCAAGATTGATATCCTTGCGGGCTGGCGCTACGGGTTTCCGTTCACGCCGTTCTCTCATTTTTTCAAATGTTGTCAGTGAGATCAAAGGCTCATGTTTTCCTTTTTTAAAAGGAATGTTCAGTTTGTCACATTGGATATATCCGGCATAAATCGGATGTGTCATCAAATCGGTAACGCGTTGATGCCTGATCGTTCCATCTGGCATTTTTCCAATAAAGTCAGGATGGTTTTCTAAAAAGCGTTTGACTTCAACCTGAGATGCAAAGCGACCGGAGGCATACCCTTCAAACGCTTCTGCCAGAATAGAGGCTTGCGGGTCGTCACGGACAAGAAAATTACCATGCTCTTTGGTTAATTCAAATTTGTAACCAGTTGGCGCTTTATAAGGCCAGTAGCCATCTGTTAGCCTTGCCCATTTCCGGTTCCGGCAAGTTTCAGCATTCTTTTCCCGGAAATGTTGTGCGCCTAGTGCCTGTATGCCTTCGACAAAATTGCTGTCAGCGTCTCTGATGGCTTTAAATGTTGTTGATGGGCTATCCAGTAACGCACCGCGCTCTTCAATAGCATCACGCAAGTCAAAATGGATACGGTAATCTCTCGCCAGGCGCGTGATGTCATCAATAATGACAACGTAGCGAACGCCTGCCGGGGGTGTGCTGATAAAATCCAGAAGTTTAAGCATTTCCGGCCTGTCCAGTAATTTGCCTGAATACCCTTCTTCCCGAAAAACTTTTGCAACAGGTATTCCAAGGAACTTTGCATACTCCCGGCCTCTGACTTCCTGTGATTTAAGCCCGCTACCTTTTCTAACCTGTTTGGGGTCTGGCACACGCGGGTATAGTACGGCTTCATACTTTATTTTCCAAGTTACAGGTTAAAACCACCGACTTTTAGTCGGTAAGTAGGACTTTTAGTCCGTTTTTTGCTATCATCATTATACTCCAGAAAAAAAGGTCGACACGCAGGGGCGGAACCTTTTTTTCTGGAGTATAA
>JBCCCO010000057.1:0-18240 GCA_039033475.1 Pseudomonadota bacterium
GCGGCGACTATAGATGGAGATGACGACGGTACTGTCGATGCATCACACATTAAGGGTCAAGGTACTGGCGACATATTTAATGCCATCTTAGCATCTCTAATATCACTGATTGGTGGCGGAGATATTGCAGCAGATATTGTTGGAAATTCAGATGGTACCTATACCATCACGTTTATAGGTGATGGTCCGTATGAAGTCGGAAACCTGACCATTGAAAATGCAGACGGCGTCGAAATGACAATTTCCAAAGAGATGGCCGAAGAGCTTGATGCTTCGCCATACGCAAATATTGTGCCTCACACAGCAGAAGCAACAGGCACCCATACTTATGATCATAGTACAGCGGCGACTGTAGATGGAGATAGCGACGGTACTGTAGATGCATCACACATTAAGGGTCAAGGTACTGGCGACATATTTAATGCCATCTTAGCATCTCTAATATCACTGATTGGTGGCGGAGATATTGAAGCAGATATTGTTGGAAATGCAGATGGTACCTATACCATCACGTTTGTAGGTGATGGTCCGATTACGGTCGGAAACCTGACCATTGAAAATGCAGACGGCGTCGAATTGATAATTTCGGCAGAGATGGCCGAACAGTTTGCTGTTGATTCGCCATACGTAACTCTTGTGCCTAACACAGATGGATATGTCGCTAAGGATGATGACACAAACATTGATGCCTCTAATAATGGCGGCGTTGTGGATTTCACGCAACTCACATTTACTGATGGACTCGAAGCTCTTCTCAAACGTAATCCAGATTGGATTGAGTCGATCGCTGATGATGGTACTATTGTCTTAAGTGCAGCCGGTGAGACAGCTATGGCAGCTGGAGACTTTCAATTCTTCTCAAGTACTGTAGATAATGGTGGTGGTGGTTTGGTCACTGTCACGAACGCTGACACACTTATCGTCAGCAAAGATATAGCTGAGGATGTCTCTATAGTTACAGGTGTCGTCCTGAACACAGCTGATGATAATATCGTTATAGCTGCTGATGGAGATAAATACATCGATACGGGTGAAGGTAAAGATACTGTTGTATTAGAAAATTATGCTATCACAGACGCAGATATTGAGTATTTAGCCAAGTTAATTGATGATGGTGATGCAATAATTGACACAACTACAGATACCATCAGAATCGTTACAACTGACAATATTGTGCTTCCAAGTGGTTTAACAATAGCTAACGCAGAACTCTTAGAGTTAAACCCAACCGTTACTCGTCGTATTGAAGATGAACTTGATTAGTATAATATCATACTCTAAAAGTACATAACGGCCTTCTTAAGCTCTATACCCAACACTCATCATTAAAATGAGCGTTGGGTATTTTCTTTGATATCAGTCCCAGCGCGGCGAATTGTCCATTTTTACCCATCAAGTCAAAGCAAGCTGTTGCATGAATCTTCGTAACATCCTATTAAAAGAATGCGTATAAAGATGTACGGATGTTTACTCTTAATATAACCCCTTTGAAAACACATCGACTTAGAGAATGAATAATGGACTCTTTTGAACTCAATAAAATTGCGGGCGCTCTGTTGTTAGCAATGCTGGTTTTTATAGGATTACGCGAAATTTCGCATGTTGTTTATCACAAAGCCAAGCCGGAAAAACCGGGCTATGTTGTGGCTTTGGCTGATGGAGCTGAAAAGGGGCAAACCACCGATAAAAAGCCTGCGGCAAAGCCTGGGGATGATGTGGACATGGGGGCATTGCTACTAACGGCAAGCCTTGAGAATGGAAAAAAAATTCTCAAAAAATGTGTTGCCTGCCATGTCTTTGAGAAAGGTGGACCGAATAAGGTCGGGCCAGGAATGTGGGATATTGTCGGCCGCGCTGTTGCCTCTTTGGAAGGGTTTTCATATTCAAATGCCTTGAAAGAATATGGCGGCAAATGGACGTATGAAACGCTTGATTGTTTTTTGACCAAACCTAAAAAGTGCGTCAAAGGCACTAAAATGGTGTTCGCGGGCCTAAAAAAGCCCAAAGATCGCGCAGACCTAATCCTTTATTTACGTAGCCTGTCGGATGCTCCAGTGCCATTACCTAAAAAGTCTGCAAAAGCAGATGGTTAAGACTTGAAGTTTGGTTTTAAGTATCGTTGATCTGGCTTTAGATATCAAATCTACCAGCGTCATCTCAGCGAAAGCTGGGATCTGTAAGTATTGTTTTTGTTAATCATCTGTTTACAATAATAATAAATTTATTGAACTTTCGTTCAAGCTCCTTTTTATATAGATTTACTTTGAAACTGGTGCGCTACTCTATATTTGGTGATGACCAGTCCAAATATCCCTAAATACGATAATTTCACCTTACGGCTATATCAGGGGCTCGCTCATGCATGGAACCATAACCCATACCGCTTCTGGGCTGGCTTGGAATGCGCATTCGGGGCGAGGTGTTGTGCAAACTGCCTTTGTGTTTTGGTGCGTTTTATTAGCTATTTTACTTGGGATTGGTCCTCTTGAAATCTTTCAAACCCCTTTCATGACATCAGATGATGCCATGCGTTTGGTCAGCGTGCGCGATCTTTTAAAGGGGTGGCATTGGTTCGATTTTCGCCAAGTGCGGTTAGATCCGCCAGAAGGTGTTGTAATGCATTGGTCACATCTGATTGATGCTCCTATCGCTTTCATAATCATGGCTTTCAAAGTTTTTATGCCAACGCATGTCGCCGAGCTCTATGCGCTATATGTTTGGCCATTACTGCTTTTACTTGGTTTTTTAATCATTAGCGCTTTTTTAGCCTTGCGCTTTGCTGGTGGCGGTGTTTTAGCAGGGGCTATCCTTCCAGTATGTTACATCCCTTTGCTTTATGAGTTTCGCCTTGGAAGTCTGGATCACCACAATGTTCAGCTAATGTTGACGACACTGCTGGTTCTCACCATTTTGAATAGTTTTCGCAGGCCTTTATTTGCTGTGATATCAGGTGCTATTGCAGCTCTTATGCTGGCAATCGGGATTGAAACTTTAGCTTTTATTGTTGCCGCAATTGCAGCTTTTGGTTTGCGCTGGATATGGGATAGATCTGGTTCTGGAGATAGGCTGTTACGTTTTGCTCTCAGTTTTGCTGCATTTACAGGTATTTTCTTTTTTCTGACAACGGCACCCTCGCGCTATGCTGTAGCCCAATGTGATGCTCTGTCTCCGGCCTATTTGCTGGCAAGTCTGCTAACAGCACTTGGATGCATCCTGCTGGTGTCAGGCTCTTGCTATTTATACCGCAAACTTTTACGCATTCCAGCAGCTATTGGTGTTGGCATTTGTGCTCTTACTATTATTGGCTTGGTGTTTCCACAATGTTTGCAAGGGCCATATGCTGAAGTTGATCCCATGGTAGTGAGCTTATGGATGAATTATATTACAGAAGCACAAGGCCTTTTGTATACGGTACAAAACATGCCTAAGGATATAGTGCTGTACTATACAATGCCATTTATTGGGCTATGTATCTGCCTTTTTTGTATCTGGTTTCGCCGTGGTGAGCGCTTGTGGGATTGGATTATCTTACTGATGTTTTTGGCTCTTGCGTTTGGAATTGCTCTTATTCAGGTGCGGGGGGCAAAATTTGCTGGCGCACTGGCAATTCCGGTTGGCGCTTGGTTGATTGTTAGAGCAACAACATATCTAAAGTCGCAAGACCATGTTGCCCGGCGTCTCGTTGGTGTTATTGGCAGTTGGCTCCTTTTTGTTGGGGTCTTTCATCTTTCTATTTTTGAAAGTATGGCCGGTATTCAGCTAGAGCGAAATTTAAACTCCAGCAGCTCTTCAAGCAACAAAGAACTTTATGTGTGCATTGGGGTGAAACAAATGCGGCATTTGAATACGCTGCCACCAGGTCTTATTTTAGCCCATTCTAATTTAGGCGCGTATATTCTTCTGGAAACACATCATAGTGTTGTTGCGGGCAATTATCATCGCAATGCAAAAGGGTTGCTGGACAGCATTCATGCTTTTAATGTTCCAAAAGACCAGGGATACGAACTTATCAAGAAACAAAAAGTCAAATATATCGTGACGTGCCCAACGCAAAAACATTTTCGTGAAGACGGTAAAACAGCACCAGATGCTCTTGCTCATGCGTTGAATGATGGCAAACCGCCTTTGTGGTTAAAGCCAATTCAATCGCCTGAAAAAGATGTTTTACTGAAGGTTTATGAAGTTAAGTAAATTTTATGCATTACCTAAAACAGTTTGAACACACCACCATTCTGGATAATTTAACTCAATAATATTTGTGGCTTCTTTAGCGTGCGCCTCACTAGCATAAACAGCGAAACACGTAGCTCCACTGCCTGACATGCGGGCTATTTGCGATTGTGTTTGATTTTTTAAAGCCGAGAGAACGTCCGCAATGATGGGTTGATAGGAAATGGACGCCTGCTCTAAGTCGTTATCATTCTTTCGCATGTAAACCAAGATATCTTCATGATTTTTAAATTCGAGATTAGGTCTGTTCTTTTTGGCATGAACCTCTGGTTTTAATACTTCTGCATTTAATCTTCTGAATACCTCTGACGTTGGTACCGCACAATTTGGATTAACTAAAATACAATGGAGCAAGGGCATTTCTGATATTACATGTAGGCGCTCACCTATGCCGGTCATAAATGCAGGGGTTTGGTTTAAACACACAGGAACATCTGCTCCAATTTTTTGCGCGATAGCATAAATTGAGGGATGTTCTCTGGTAGATATGTTGTGTGCTTGGCATAACAAACGCAAGGCCGCAGCAGCATTTGCAGAACCGCCACCTATACCAGATGCTATGGGGAGGTTTTTTTCTAGGTTAAACGCTCCTAATCTCACATCTAGAACCTGATCTCGAAACGCCAACGCTGCTTTATGAATTAAGTTTTCCCCCACGATAGCTGTGCCGTAGGAACCATTCACAGAAATACCGTAAGGTTCTTCTGGCGCGTAGGTGAGGCGGTCGGCTATATCAGCAAACGCAACAAAACTTTCCAGTTCATGATAGCCATCCAGCCTCTTGCCCAAGACCTTTAATGTTAGATTGATTTTGGCTTTTGCACGCTCATAAAACACGGATCGATCATTTTATTCTTTCAATACCGGCTTTTTCTTACCTTTTAGCCGCGCTTGATCGGTCTGTTTCACATCTGGAAGACCTTCTCTAAGTTTTGCTTCAATTGTAGCAATCTCTTTTTTCTCTGGCTTAAGTGATAAAGCTTGCGACCATTGATATTTGGCCTCCGTTCTACGACCAACATACCAATATGCATCTCCCAAATGATCATTTATAACCGAGTCATCTGGCTTCAGATAGACAGCCTTTTCGAGATATTTTACAGCAGATTTATAATCTCCCAAACGATAATACGCCCAACCAAGGCTATCGACAATGTAGCCATCATTTGGTTTCAATTGCACAGCGCGACGAATGAGGTTAATTGCTTTATCTAAGTTATAGTTTTGATCTACCCACGAGTACCCCAAATAATTCAGTACAAGAGCCTGATTGGGGTCAAGTTTCAGGGCCGTGTTTAAGTCTGTTTCAGCTTTTTTCCATTGATTGAGGCGTTCATAGGATACGCCCCTATGATAAAATTGCACCCAGTTTTTTTTAGTAGGATTGTCTTGGACAAATTTCACTGCCTTATCATAATAGACTAAAGCCTCTTCATAACGTTTGCGGACACGCAATATGTTGCCGAGTGTTTCAACAGGTTGAATATCATCAGGCCGGGCCTTAATAAGATTTTTTAACAAAGCAGTGGCTTCATCCACTTTGTCCATATAATTGTAATTTAGAGCTTTACGGAGTTGCGCCCTTGGCCATAAAGGTGAATTTTCCGTAATATTCTTATAGGTCTTAATTGCTAAATCGTACTTTTTTGTGCGTTCATAAATATTTGCCAAAACCACATGAACGCTTTCCATATCCGGTTTTAAATACAACGCTAATTTTAAATAGATAGCACCATAATCTACGCCACCATCAGAACTTAATGCATCACCCAGGCCATAAAAAACTTCGGCTAATCCTTCTTTTGCATTTTGAACGATGGGATGTGTATTTTGTTTGTTTTTTGTATAACCGTAAAGTTCTTCAATATTAGGGTGGATAGTGCCTTGTACAAAAGTGCTAAATTTATCCAATACCTTTTTGGCTTGCATAAATTCCCCTTGCTTTAAGGCATGGCGCACATGGGCGAGGGTTGTGCGAAAATCATTTGGGCTTTTTTTGGAAATATATTTATAATCAACACTTGCCAGTTTGGAATTCTTTGAAAGATCCGCAATCAAAGCCCGGTGGTATCGGCGATACAAGTTCAGCCAGTTTTTATCTTGATTTACTGTAATGTTTGCAAGCGCTTTTTTTGTATTGTTTTGTGCAAAATTCGTCCAAGCCAAGGCGAGCTCTGTCGTGAGTTCTGGCACAGCACCTTGGCCCGAGCGTGAAAAATGCTCTTTTGCAGCTCTATACTGCCTGCGTTTTAAAGCCTGGGTTCCCAAAAACAATCGGGCCGTATAATGGTTGGGTTCAAATTTAACAAGCTGTTTCGCAAGAGAAGAAACGTGCCTCCAATTGCCGGCATTGATTTCCAACAAGAAGCTCTGTTCCAATAAAAGTTTATTTGATGCATCTTTCTTCAGAGCCTGGCGGTAATACTCAGCTGCGGTGTGATTGTCGCGTTGCGCTGTGGCAAAGCGTCCAGCCAAATAGTTGCCAAGCAGAGTATTTCCTTCTTTGGCGTCTACCCCTGTGTTTTGGGGCTGAAAAAAGAATGCCATAAGAATGAGCAAAAAAGTAAGAATTGAAAGATGAAGGATATACCGAAGTGCTGGCAAGAGTTTAATCATGAAGGATCCAATAACATACAAAATCAAGTGAAAGTCTTGTTACAATAATCTCGTTGTATATAAAATTATCTTAAATTATGTTTTATACAAGTCAATAAGGTTCCTATTATGAAATTGTAAAGATCATCCAATCGCGGCAGGGTTGCAGAATGGATGCTACATATTAGGTAAGTGTACGCCGTGCTTTAAGTTGGGAATTGGTGGATTTAATAATCACGTGCTGAATGTCAATAGCCCCTAGATTTCTTTTTAAGATGTGCCTATAAACAAATGGTTTTGTACCGATTTGAACACAAAACACCTTCTTTCGTCATAATGTAAATGATGTAGCATCTGAAAGGATACCCCATGACACAGCTTACTCCCTTGTTTCCCCGCCAACCTGTTCCAGCACTTTCTTTACCAACTGTTGGTGGTGGTATGTGGGATTTGTCAGGTCAAAAGCCGGACAACTTCACCTTGGTGGTTTTTTATCGCGGGTTGCATTGCCCTATTTGTGCGAAATATTTGGGTGATCTGAATAACAAACTAAAGCAATTCGAAGAACGCGGTGTGAGTGTTTTTGTCGCCTCCTCTGACCCGAAAGATAGAGCCGAAGAAACTAAAGAAAAATGGGGGTTGGATAACCTCACGCTTGGCTATGATCTTACACTTGATGAGGCGCGTCAATGGGGGCTTTATATCTCCACTAGTAAGGGGAAAACTTCTATTGGTGTTGTCGAGCCTGATATGTTTGCAGAGCCTGGATTATTCTTGATCCGTCCTGATAACACACTTTATTTTGGCACCGTACAGACCATGCCTTTTGCGCGGCCTTCGTTTGCTGAAATTCTCGGAGCACTCGATTTTGTGTTGAAAAATGACTATCCCGCCAGAGGTGAAGTGCTGGATCATACGGCTGGTTAGGTTATTATTAGGAAGAGAGCAACAAAATGATTTTTACATTTTAAGATCATTTTGCTGCTCAAACTATTCTAAACTTATAATGCTTCATTACTCTTTTTCACGCTTTCTTCAGAGAGATAAACCTCAGATCCGAGCGCTTTAAACTTTTCACTCATTTCCATCATTCCAATTTCTTTTTCGTTTAAGCTGGCGGCATAATCGCGCACATCTTGAGTGATTTTCATGGAACAGAATTTGGGGCCGCACATGGAGCAAAAATGCGCAACTTTGTGCGCTTCTTTTGGCAAAGTTTCATCGTGAAAAGCCATTGCTGTTTCTGGGTCAAGGGCTAGATTAAATTGATCCTGCCAACGAAATTCAAACCTCGCTTTTGAAAGAGCATCATCGCGCAATTGTGCTGCGGGATGTCCTTTGGCAAGATCTGCTGCATGGGCTGCAATTTTGTAGGTGATAACGCCGGTTTTGACATCATCTCTGTTGGGCAGGCCCAAGTGCTCTTTTGGTGTGACATAACACAGCATTGCAGTGCCAAACCAGCCAATCATAGCTGCACCAATGCCTGAGGTAATGTGATCATACCCTGGAGCGATGTCTGTTGTGAGCGGGCCAAGCGTATAGAACGGGGCTTCGCCGCATTCTTTGAGCTGCTTTTCCATATTGATTTTGATTTTGTGCATTGGGACATGACCTGGCCCTTCGATCATGACTTGGCAGCCTTTATCCCATGCTATCTTTGTTAATTCCCCTAGCGTTTCTAACTCGGCAAACTGCGCTCTATCATTGGCATCTGCAATGGCACCAGGGCGCAATCCATCACCTAAGGAAAAGGTGACATCGTAAGAGCGCATGATGTCGCAAATTTCTTCAAAGCGGGTGTAGAGGAAGCTTTCTTTATGGTGGGCCAAGCACCATTTGGCCATGATTGATCCACCACGCGAGACGATGCCTGTCATGCGTTCTGCTGTTAAATGAATATAGGGCAAGCGCACGCCAGCATGGATGGTGAAATAATCAACGCCTTGTTCGCACTGTTCAATGAGAGTATCGCGGTACAACTCCCAGGTCAGCTTAACCGGATCGCCATCACATTTTTCCAAAGCTTGATAGATCGGCACTGTGCCAATTGGAACTGGGGAATTTCGTAAAATCCATTCTCTGGTATTATGGATGTTCCGCCCTGTTGAGAGATCCATTACCGTATCCCCTCCCCATCTGGTGGCCCATACCATTTTATCAACCTCTTCTTCCACAGAAGATGTAACCGCAGAGTTGCCAATATTGGCATTTATTTTGACCAAAAAGTTTCGTCCAATAATCATGGGCTCAAGTTCTTGATGGTTGATATTAGCTGGAATCACCGCACGTCCTGAGGCCACTTCTTGGCGCACAAATTCAGGGGTGATGTACTCTGGAATATGCGCACCAAAACTTTCACCATCCGCAATCTTTGCTGAAGCTTGTTCTAGGGCTTGCTTGCGTCCCAAGTTTTCTCTTGTCGCAATATAAATCATCTCTTTGGTGATAATGCCCGCTTTAGCGTATTCAAGTTGCGTCACAAGATGACCATCTTGCCCTATTAAGGGCTGATGTTCAGCTGGGAATGAGCGGGCCAAATGCCTACCCGTTGCATTGCCGTTGTCTTCTGGTTTCACATCCCGGCCAATATATTTCTCAAGGCCGCCGCGCTGTTCTATCCAAGCCTCGCGTATGCGCGGTAGGCCAGCTTCAAGATCAATCGCAATTTCTGGATCTGTATAGGGCCCAGATGCATCATAGACTTGAAAGCTAGGGTTTTCTGGATCTGTAAGTGCGATTTCACGAAGAGGCACGCGTAAGTCTGCGGCTTCATCTGGGGTGACATATACTTTTTTTGACGCTGGTAATGGCCCGGTTGTAACCTCTGGTTTTGAAATCGACTTATCGTGAATATTCATTGTGACTATACCTTTTCATAGAGCGCAACTGTTCGGAATATTTTTATGTTTTAGGGGCTTGATGAGAGAGGAGCGTTTTTTTGAATAATCTATTGAATGGAATGCTAAAGCGCTAAACCAATTTTGATAAGTGTAGATCATTCTCATTTTCCGTCCCTTCGCCGGCATGACCCGGATCAGGTTCTATGCGTTCAGAGTATCACTCTCCATCTCAGCCGTTCTATGACGACACCGCACGGACCAATTTATATATCTTTATAATGTGCTAGTTTTTTGCGAAGTGCAAGAGGCGTATATCGCTATTTTTTGTGACATCTTAACGCAATAACTTATCTCTCTGATTTTACAACGTCATAAGCCCAATCCAACCATGGCAATAAAGTTTCAAGATTTTTTTGTTCTATGGTTGCCCCGGTCCATATGCGCAGGCCGGCAGGTGCATCTCTGTACGAGCCAATGTCTTTTGCAACCTCAAGATCATCTAACAGGGTTACGATTTTTTTCACCAATGTCGCCTGCTCTTGTTGTGGCAATTGGGTAATATCAGCATCAACAATGCGCAGACATACGGACGTATTGGATCTGATTTCTGGCGTTTGGGCGAGAAAACCAATCCAGGGGGTACGCTCTACCCAATCTTCAATCACTGCAAAATTTCCATTTGCTCTTGCAAATAATCCGGATAAACCACCAATTTGTTCAGCCCAAGTCAGGGCATCAATATAATCTTCGACACATAACATGGAAGGGGTATTAATTGTTGAGCCTGAAAAGATTTCGGACATGACTTTTCCGTTCTTGGTCATGCGGAAGATTTTTGGCAATGGCCAGAGGGGGGTATAGCTTTCCAGACGTTCTATGGCTCTGGGGGAGAGCACAATTATGCCGTGCTGCGCTTCACCACCAAGGACTTTTTGCCAAGAAAAGGTGGTGACATCAAGTTTACCCCACGCCAAATCTTGAGCAAAAGCAGCTGATGTTGCATCACATAGCGTTAAGCCGTTTCTTTGGTCAGAAATCCAATCCCCATTTGGAACGC
This sequence comes from Pseudomonadota bacterium, assembly GCA_039033475.1. Lineage (GTDB taxonomy): Bacteria > Pseudomonadota > Alphaproteobacteria > Rhizobiales > CBDHHC01 > JBCCCO01. Next base: position 10,726 of record JBCCCO010000057.1, read on the forward strand.
GCACGCCTGATGTGGTACCATTCCAGGTAAAGACAATATCACGTGAATTATCAACTTCTTGCAAATTGACGGTATCACCATAATCCGCTTCCATAATGCGGACATCTTTAAGCTGGAGTTGTTTGATAATGTCATTGACCCAGCCCTTACCAAAACTCTCCCAGGCCAAAACGTCGATTCCTCTTTCTCCCAAAAGTGACCACATGGCCATTTCAAAGGCACCAGTGTTTGAAGCCGGGACAATGCCAACTTGATAACTTTCCGGGATCTGCAAAATTTGCTTTGTTTTATCAATTGCAAACTGGAGTCTTGTCTTGCCTTCTTTGGCACGGTGAGAACGCCCTAACAACGAAAGGTTAAAATTCCCAACAGACCAACCTGGGCGCTTGGCACATGGCCCAGAAGAAAAACATGGATTTTCGGGTTTGATTTGAGGTTTTTCTGATTTTATGGTCATTGTTATAATATATGATATAGCCGATTTGATTTGGAATAACAAAGCCGCAAAAGTATTAAAAAAATTCACAGTCGTCATTCCCGCGAAGGCGGGAATCTAAACGGATTTGTCAATGTTCTCTATTTGGGGTATTTTTAAAAAGAAAATTACAAATATTTCGTTTTTAAGAATTAATTATACCAAAAGTTGCAACCACTGTTCTAGATTCCCGCCTTTTCGGGAATGACGGCGGATAGATATGCACTCTTTTTTAAGATCGTACATCTTAGAAACCTCTATGTCATATAAAGCTTTCCTTTTAAGTTAGGTTCATTCATTATCACACCCTTGTTGGGTAATTTGGGCTCTCTCTTGTGATTATGACATCATGGACATGGCTTTCACGTAATGCTGCTGGAGAAATGCGGACAAATTTGGCGCGGGATTGAAAGTGAGAAATATCTTTTGCGCCGACATATCCCATAGCCGCACACAATCCACCAACCAACTGATGCAATATACTGCTAACCGGCCCTTTATAGGGCACCTGGCCTTCGATCCCTTCAGGAACAAGTTTAAGGCTATCTTTGACCTCTTGTTGGAAGTAGCGATCGGCAGACCCACGAGACATGGCACCAACAGAGCCCATACCTCGGTAAGATTTATAAGACCGCCCCTGATATAGGAAAACTTCGCCTGGGCTTTCATCGGTGCCTGCTAACAAAGAGCCTATCATTGCGCAATCTGCTCCGGCCGCGATGGCTTTCGCCAAATCTCCTGAATATTTGATACCGCCATCGGCGATGATAGGGATATTGGCTTGTTTTGCGGCCTCAACAGCTTCTAGAATCGCGGTGAGTTGAGGCATTCCAACGCCTGCTACAATGCGTGTGGTGCAAATCGAACCTGGACCAATGCCAACTTTCACAGCGTCCGCCCCGGCATCAATCAGGGCTTGCGTTGCCTCTCGGGTGGCAACATTGCCCGCCAAGACCTGAATATCGCCTGGCATGGCTTTGATACGCTCTACTGTTTTGATCACCTCAGCGGAATGGCCATGGGCTGTATCAACAACGATCAAATCAACCTCAGCATCAATCAGGCGCTCGGTTCTCTCAATTCCGTCCTTACCAACGCTCGTTGCAGCTGCAACGCGCAGACGGCCTTGTTCGTCTTTGCAGGAATGGGGAAAATGTCTGGTTTTTTCGATATCTTTTACAGTAATCAGGCCAATGCAATGATAGTCATCATTAACAACAAGGAGCTTTTCTATGCGGTGCTGATGTAACAACCTTTTGGCCTCTGCCATGTCCACATTTTCACGAACCGTGATTAGATTTTCCTTCGTCATTAATTCCGCGACAGGTTGAGCCAAATCTGTGGCAAAACGCACATCTCGGTTGGTGATGATACCAACAAGCTTTCCTTTGAATGATCCTTCAGAAATGCTTTCTACCACTGGGACCCCGGAAATTTTGTATCTCCGCATAAGGCCTAATACATCCTCAAGCTTTGCTTTTGGATCTATCGTGACAGGATTAACCACCATCCCGGCCTCAAACTTCTTGACCTGAGACACTTCATCAGCTTGCATTTCTGGCGTGAGATTGCGGTGCACGACCCCAATACCGCCAGCTTGCGCCATCGCAATGGCTAACTTTGCTTCGGTTACAGTATCCATGGCTGATGATAAAATTGGGATTTTGACAGCAATTTTGTTGGTGACATAGGAATCCGTCACGACATCTGTCGGTAGAACTTCAGAAGGGCCCGGTTTAAGCAGCACATCATCAAACGTAAGCGCAACCTGCATGTCTACATGTTTCGAACCAGAAGATGTGGTGTTTGATGACACGACTTCAAACTCCTCTTATTATTATGATTATGATGTTGTCTTTATTTATTTTGCTACGATTATGATCTCTATATCAAATAATTCTATCCTAGAACAGAGAATGATTTGAAAGGGACATAATTCTATAAAATATAGGTCCTACAGCTTGTCAACTTCGGCTACGCCTCATCTGACAAGCTGTAGTCTTTTTAAAACGGGCAATTTTACAACCTGAATTGAATTCAATTCAGGTTGAATCGCTCTAAGCCTAGCCATGGTATCCAAGCGCCAGCACGTAAAGTTCAGAAGAATCTGCCCGGCTTGCTTTAGGTTTGATGTGGCGCACAGAGGCAAAGCGCCTTTTCATCTCTGCCAATAATGCATTTTCCGTTCCGCCTTGTAAGACTTTTGCTAAAAACGCTCCGTCGTGTGCAAGAATATCACAAGCAAATTCAAAGGCAGCTTCACACAACCCCATGATGCGCAAATGATCGGTTTGCTTGTGCCCCATTGCCGCGGGAGCCATATCAGAGAGCACAACATTTGCTTTTTGCTCGCCAATGTTCCCAAGCAACTCTTGAAACGTTTCTTCTTCCAAAAAGTCCCCGACCAAACATGTGGCCCCCGGAATAGGTGAGATTTCAAGTAAATCAAGACCTATGACGCTGCCTTTTTTCTGTTCACTTTGACAGCGCTGGGCGGCAATTTGTGTCCAACTTCCTGGAGCACAGCCCAGATCTATTACGGTTGCACCTGACTTCAAAAAGTTGAATTTATCATCAATCTCAATAAGTTTATAAGCTGCTCTGGAGCGGTAGCCATCGCGCTTGGCCGCAGCAACAAAGGGGTCGTTTAACTGACGTTGTAACCATCTTGTTGATGAGAGTTTTCGCCCTTTTGCTGTTTTGACCTTTACGGTTAAATCTCTATTGCCTGAGGATCGCTTTTTTTTCGTATCATTCATAAAAGTATAAACTTGGATGCTTCTTGTATAACGTCTTGATTTTTTATACTCAATGGTAATTCTAGGTATTAGGGAGGCTGTCTTCTGCAATGAGTGTTGCCAACATACCCTCGCGCAAACCTCGATCCGCAACACGCAAGCGTTGCACTGGCCAAAGGCGCATAAGTGCCTCTAAAATAGCACACCCTGCCAATACTAGATCAGCCCGTTCTTCTCCAATGCAAGGTTCTTGAATGCGCACTTCATAAGGCATTTCAGTTAGGTTTTTACTGACCTCTCGAATATTGGCGCCATCAAGCCATATTCCATCAACACGCTTGCGATCATAGAAATCTAATCCGAGATGAACACCAGCTAAGGTCGTGACGGTACCTGATGTGCCAAGGAAATGAACATTTTGATCGGCTAATTTTTCTGAAATGCGATGTTTATCTTCAAAACGTTTTAAAAGCTGAAGAACATCGGCAACCATGGTGCTGAAAATTTCCGCATTCACGTTTCGGCAATCGTATTTTTCGGCAAGGTTGACAACTCCAATTGGCAGAGATGTCCAGCCGACGATACAATTTTGTGCTCTTAAACGATCCGAGAGTGATTTTTGCCAAATATTTTTATGTTTTGATAAGTCCAACCATATCAACTCTGTTGATCCACCACCGATATCAAAAATAAGAGCCCAATCCGATTCCTTATCAAGTAAAGACGCACAGCCTGAGACAGCCAGTTTGGCCTCTGTTTCGTTGGAAACAATTTCTAATTTTAATGCGGTTTCGCGGCGCACTTTCTCTATAAACTCATCGCAATTATCTGCGATGCGGCAAGCTTCTGTTGCAATGACGCGCGTTTTTTTTACATTCCAGTGCCCCATTTTATGCGCGCATATCTTAAGGGCCGCAATAGCCCGCTCCATAGCTTCGTCGGACAATCTCTTTGTCTGCGTTAAGCCTTCACCTAAGCGAACAATTCTTGAAAATGCATCAACAACTAAAAAATTGCGCCGCGTTGGCTTTGCGACAAGCAAGCGGCAATTGTTTGTGCCTAAATCCAATGCTCCATAAAATGACTTTTCTACAGAGACATCATCTTTTCCCGTATTCTGCATTTGCGGTTTCGCATGTTGTAATACTGAAGACATATTGCGTACATCTCGTAATCGCTTGTTTTTTACTTTAGGACCATATGTTTGGAAGATCTGTGTGCTGTTCGTTTTTCTTTGAGTTTTTTGCTCAATCTCTCTGCAATGATCTTGATAGGCAAGCTCATCGCGCTTTTTCACAGTCTCGACCTCCAAAACTCAGTCAAGCAATCCTATCTGATAGCATCATTAACTTCTTATTATATAGCATTTTTTAAAAAATTACTTTCCTATACGTAAGTGTAACAGCAATCGAAGGGGGGTAAAGTTAAAAACTTCTAAATTATAAACTTTTTCGATTATCTAAACGCTTAAGAATGAGTGTCGCGCAAAATTTGCTAATAATTTACTAAAGCATAAGCCCTATTAGTCTTTGTTTTTTATATGTTATTACTAAGATATAAGAGCAGTGCATACTTCGTTTCTGATCTAAAATTGTTTCGATAAACGCAATTTGAGAAAAATCAAATCCAAATGTTCTATAAATTACAATTAAAATTTGCTGATTGGTTTATTCCTTTTAAAAGGATAGTTTTGCATTTCAATGGACAAAACTGCAAGTTGTAGTATCCTTTAAACCATGAGAGCGTCAAAAGAGTTATGGAATGCAGCCTCGCTGTGTTTCTTATTTGTTTTTTTAATTTTAGCTACAGTTGTTGCCCCGCACGCGTACAAAACAATCTCGGTATATTTTGACCTGGGGGGGAACAGCAAAGTTGCTAAACATTGTAAGCCACTTGAGCAAGCTTTTGGAAATGTCCACATTTCAAAATCAAAGGCTCAGCTACATGCCATTGCAAATTGGTCTCTTAAGGCTGAGAAACATGGTGTTATGTACTCCCTTTGGACAAACGCAGAGAAAAAGAACATGAAATGTCGCAGAATGGCGAGATTTCCAGCCTTCAATTGTGCAGCCAAAGCAAGTCCCTGTAAAAATCTTGGCTTGGATACAGCGTTGGATGCAGAAAATCTCAAAAACTTTGAGTAACCATATGCTTTCTTTTCGGCTTTGCAGAGTTTAGAAAGCCTTTCGGTAAAAATCTGAGTTTTTGGTGCTTAACGAATGAGCGGTTTTCTCTCTGCTCAGCAATGTACTGCATGACCATACGGAGCAAGCTTTGTTCTGTTGAGCCTATTGGTTTCCAGTCAAAATCTTTTTTAAAGGCTTGATTGGAAACCACCAAAGGCTTGGCAAAACGATTGGCTATTTTATCGAGCATTGGAAGCTGCCCCATACTCGACCACATCCAGTGCGGTAAAGGTATAAAGCGTTTCTCCCGCAACAATGCTGCGCGAAAGAAATGCAGGATTTCTGTAGGGGATAGAACCTCATCATCGCTAACAATGTAAGTTCCGCTTTTAATGATTTTCTTCTCAAGAGTTGTTGCTGTGGCATGACAGAGGTTTTCAATACCAATTGTGCTGCGTTTTGCATTTATTTTTGCACACGCGATAGGTAATGGCCATGGGCTATCTGCAATCTTTAATAAACGCGCCATATGACTTGTTGCACCAGGACCGTGTACAATAGGGTTTCTGAGAACAGTCAGAGCATTTGCATCTGTTTGAAAGGCCTTTTGCAGAGCTTGTTCAGCAAGATATTTGGCACGGCCATAATTGCCTGTTGGATTTGGGGTATCCGTTTCGGTTAATAAGTAGGGCGATGTTTCACCGCACATAGATTTTAAGGAACTGATATAGATAAATTTTTTCGCTGTGCTGTAAGTCTTTGCCCAATTTGCAAGTTGTATTGTGTGTGAGACCTGTTTGAGAAGAGTCTCATCTGAAATGCAGTTTTTGACTTTTTCAAAGCGTGCGGCCAAGCCATCGGCCAAATGAATAATGCCATCAATTTTAGTGGGCAGAGCATTGTACGTATTTTGATCATTTAAATCAAAAATACACTTTTGAATGTCTGCTGAAAATTGTGTTTGCGCATAACGTGTCGTTGCATAAACTTTACATCCGTTTTGCACAAGCACTTTAGCCAAGGCGCGTCCAACAAAGCCTGTTGCTCCTGTAAGAAGAATATGCATACGGTTTAAATTATACATGTTAGGCTCAAAAAAATTGCCAAGAATGGAGTATGTTGCAAAAACAGACTATGTTTTTAATGACTGAGAGCCCTGTGAAAAAAAGAACAGAGCGAAGATAATTGAAACAATTGCAAAGAGTGACATGCCGATCCCGACTATGGGATAAGAAAGTGATGCATAAGCCCCACCAATTAGAATGATATTAAATGGGATAATGCGCAGAACCACTTGTCGATGAGATAATCCTAATAATGCAGCTTGTTGGTAGAAGTGTTGGCGATGCGCCTGCCAAATCTTTTCTCTTTTGAGTACTCTCTTCAATAAGGTAAACGTAGCATCGAATAAAAAATAAAGCGGCAAAATGACAGCAGCAAGCAAAGCTCCATTTAAAGCCAATTGAATGAGGAGCCATCCCAATAAGAACCCTATGGGGATGCTGCCGACGTCCCCCAAAAAAATGCGTGCAGGCGCCCAATTCCAGAACAAGAATCCTATTGTTGCTGCTGTAAGCAAAAGTGCAAGGTAGAGATGCGTTTCAGCCAAGCCAATTTGGCTGCCAATCAAAACGATGCCAATCGTAATGCATACCGTTTCGCTGCCCGCAAGGCCATCCATCCCGTCCATGAAATTAAACAGGTTAATAAACCAGAGCCAGCATATGCCACTCAGTACACGGTCAAATACGAGGGGTAAGTCTGCATGTAAAATACGGTTTTCATCTGGAATCACATACAGGCAGGCTGCGACCGCTAAGGCTTGAATGCCAAACCTGTGGAAGGCAGGAAGCGTTTTCATATCATCAAGCCAGGATATGATTGCAAGCAGAGCAACACACACCAAAAGAATAGTATTTTCTTCGTTGAAAATACCAAATAAGAAACTCCACACCAGAATTGAGCTTAAAATAATAGCCCACCCTCCCCCAGGCGGGGTTGGTATTTTGTGTAATGAGCGATGATTTGTATGCTGTAATATATTCTTCTTTTGTGTAACGATGATGATAAACTTAGTAACGACCAGGCTCAAAATGAAAACAAAAACAAAGCTAAGTAAAGAATAAGTAGTTTCGCCCATAATATAATATTTCTCAATATTTATGTAAATTTATAC
>JBCCCO010000058.1:0-18043 GCA_039033475.1 Pseudomonadota bacterium
ATTTATATATAAAAAAATCGCAAAAAAATAACATCTCTAATGGCTGTCTCCGCGCCTGCTGGCGCTCCGGCTCGAACAGATTATCATCCTGAAAACTTTAATTATGAGGCTGTTGCGCTATGGCTCATTTTGATAAATGGCTGTCGTTATTGGACGTTATTAGAACCTTGGAAGATTACATTTTAATTATCAGTGAACGCCACGGAACAACCTATTTACGGGCATCCTAGGGGATTTTGACTTGAAAATCAAGCAATACTGGTGCTGGAATCACCCCTTAATACTGGAGCTGGGAACACCTTGAAAACTCTTGATTTGAATCCCGCCATAGGATTCGAATTAGCGTATAGGTAAGAGTTGCAAGAAAACTATATTCACTTATTAACCTTTTAACGTTATAATGGGAGCATGCGCGTTTTAATTTTGATAGCATTATTGTTTGTATTCACTGCCGGAAGCTTTGCTGACATAGCTCATGCTGCCGCGCCGGATCATACATGTGTCCATCATCAGGCAGATCAAAATAACAACGTTGATACAGACCCTTGCCATTCAGAACAGGATCAAAGCCAGTGCAGTGATTGTTGCTGTGTTCATTCTCACTCAATGGCAACTTTTGTAACGCCAGCGAAAGTGCCTCTTGGTGTGAATAAACATAATATTATTGCATCCGCAGATGACCCTTATTCTGTAGAGCTTTCAGGTTTACGCCGCCCACCCCGTCTTTAATGTTCGCAGGCTTAGTGTGCCTGCATTTTGCGTAAGTTCTATTTAGAGCTGCGCTTTTTATGAACATTTTAAAGACGGAATTAACCATGAAACATATACTTATTTTTTTGCTATTTGCCTTACTTGCACCGTTGCAAGCTGCAAAGGCGGAAACTCTCTCATTGGAAACGGTGATTGAACAAGCTCTACAAAACAGCCCTGAAACGGCGCGTATCATAAGCAATGTTGCCGATACTAAGGCCGAAGCTTTTGAAATCGAAACGCCGGATAATCCAACGGCTGAAATTAATGCCACAGTCATTGAGGATGATGCTTCACGCTCAATCGGCATTGAGTTTGAACAGCCTTTAAGACTATCAAATTTTGGATCACGCGGATCATACGCGGATGCGTTGCGTCGAACAGCCAGTATCGAACAAAAAGCACAAATGCTGGAACTGATTCACTCCATCACGCGGGGCTATGCGTCTTATTGGGCGTTGCAAGAACAAGAAAAACTGCTGTCTCAAAATGCCAGCTATGCCCGTAAAAAACAAAAACTGGTTGAACGTGCGGCCAAAGAAGGACGAGTTGATGTTGCGGACGCTAAAATTTTTAGAGCCGAAGCGTTGAGATTAGAAGAACAGCTCCGTGTCATATGTGCTAAGAAGACAAACGGTGCTGTGAATCTCTTGCGAATGGCGGGGATGAATCAAACAGAATTTGATGCCAAGCGGCCTAAAAGTCCTAAAATCCCTGATTTATCAACTCTTACGGCATTATCTGGTAATGAAGGCTCTATTCGCAGTCTTCTGGAAAGCCGCAAAGCACTAGCTGAAAGACGCTACAATGTAGCGCGGCAAGATGCCAGCTTTCCTGAATTTGCCCCTCGTGCCGTGATTGAGCGTGATTTTGATGAAGACAGCACAGCCATTTTGTTTGGTGTGAATATCGCTATACAGATTTGGGATCGTAATAACGCAGAGCTTTCAAGGGCAACTGCCGAACGCCGTTTGGCACAAAGTAATCTCAATGCTCTGAATGAGCAGAATTTTGCCAATGTGCTGGCCGCAGCTTTTGAACAGGCTAAAGCCACGCAAGTATCGGCTTCGACTTATCGCAATGAAATTGTGCCATCATGGAATGATGTGCAATCCATCACTGATAAGAAGTTTGAAAACGGACAAGCTTCAATTCTTGATCTGTTTCAAATGCGTGAGCGAATTACGGATGTGCGAAGCGAAGCTTTGCAAACATATTTGAATTCTATTGAGGCACGGATTGAGCTTGAAAGCCTGATCGGACAGAGCCTTACGGACATAGAGGAATAAGACAATGAAAAAACTTCTACTGACACTCTTTCTTTTGACGTTCATAAATCCTGCTTTTGCAGGACCAGGCCACGATCATGGTGAAAGTGCTTTTGCGGGTGGTACTGGGCCAGCTACGCATTTTGATCTAACTGATCAACAAATGAGCAATCTTGGCATTAAGTCCAAGAAGGTTGAATTTCTACCAATCACACAAACGGTCGATATGCTGGCATTCACCGAATTGCTTCCTGAAAAACAGGCGACAATCTCCCCGCGATTTGGCGGCAAGATATTGGATATTGCTGTAAAAGTTGGACAAGAGGTCAAAAAAGGGCAAAGGCTCGTAACGCTAGAACCTGTAAGTGTAGGCAATAACAATGTGATTTTATCTGCGCCGATTGATGGGTTTGTTTTGAACCTTCATGCAGGTGTTGGCGAAATTGTGGATTCAGGCGGCGACATTCTTGAAATCGGTGATGCTTCGCAAATGCTAGTGCGTGGTGTTGCCTATGAAACGCCGAATATTACTTCAATCAAGGTTGGTCAAAATGTTGAGGTACATCTTGATGTTGATCCTGATCGTCATATTGACGGGAAAGTGCAGCGTATCAACCGTGTCATTGATCCCGAAAGCCGGACATTTTCGGTTTATGCTCTAATTAATACGCCGAAAGGTGATATTCAGCCTGGGTTGCAAGGGACAATAGAAATCTTCACAGGTAATGACGCACCTGTTCTAGCTGTGCCGAAGCGTGCAGTGCTTGGTGAACTAGGTTCACACTTCGTATATATAATAAAAGGCAAAGCCGTTGAAAAACGCGATGTAACGCTTGGTGCAAAAACAGGGCATCACATTGAAATCAAAAATGGTCTTTTCCCAAATGAGCACGTTGTAACCAACGACAACTATCAGCTTCAATATATATCCGTTGGCGGTATTCATGAGCATGGCCACGATGATCATGACCATGATGAAGAACCGCATGAGAAACAAGACAGCCATTCTCATGACGACAATGATCATAGTGATCACGAAAATCATGATGATCACAACGGACATGACCATTAAAGGGGGAACGAGACTATGTTTGATCAAATTATTCGTTTTGCCTTGAATTATCGCCTTTTAGTGGTGACTGTGGCTGCTCTTATGCTTGTTTACGGCTTTCAGGTGATGCGTTCATTACCTGTCGATGTGTTTCCCGACCTCAACCGTCCGACTGTGACTATTATTAGTGAGGCCGAAGGTCTTGCTCCCGAAGAAGTAGAAACACTTGTAACGTTTCCGATAGAAGCTGCCATGAATGGTGCAAGCGGTGTAGTGCGGGTGCGTTCTTCATCTTCTATCGGGTTTTCGATTGTCTATGTTGAATTTGATTGGGATATGGAGATTTATCTCGCTCGTCAAATTGTGACGGAAAAACTCAATCAGATTGCAGGGGGGCTACCCGAAAACGTGCAATCCATCATGGGGCCAGTATCTTCGATTATGGGCGAAGTGATGTTTATTGGTATTACGTCTGAAAACCCTGAAATCAGCCCCCTTGATCTTCGCACTATTTCTGAATGGGATGTGAAGCAGCGTCTTTTAGGGATAAGTGGTGTATCTAAAATCACAGCGATTGGCGGGGATTTAAAACAATACCATGTGCTAGTTGACCCGCAAAAAATGCTTAATCACGGCGTTACACTGCACCAAGTTCGTGAAGCACTGGAAAACGCCAATGTGAATACCACTGGCGGGTTTTTGCTAGAACCTTATAAAGAACATTCCATCCGAAATTTAGGCCGCATCCGTTCGCTTGAAGATTTGGAAAAAACGGTTGTTGCGAAAGAAGTTTCACCTGACAAACCTGCCTTAACTTTGGCTGACATTGCCGAAGTCAAACTGGCTGGGCCGATTGCTAAACGCGGTGATGCCTCAATTAACGGTAAGCCAGGTGTTTTATTAGCGATATCCAAGCAGCCGGACACAGACACGATTAATCTGACGGAGCGCATTGAGAAAGAGCTTGAATCCATAGGAAAGACTTTGCCGGAAGGTGTGGTTCTCAATCCAGAAATCTTTAAGCAGGCAGATTTCATTGAAAACGCCATTCACAACATTATCGAGGCATTGAGGGATGGCTCTATCCTTGTGGCCATTATCCTGTTCTTGTTTTTGTTAAATTTTAGGACAACCGCTATTACGCTGGTGGCCATTCCTTTATCCTTTGTGGTTACATTCATCATCTTTAAATGGTTTGGAATGAGTATCAACACCATGACGCTTGGCGGCCTCGCCGTAGCGATTGGTGAACTGGTTGATGACGCGATTGTTGATGTTGAAAATGTTTTCCGGCGATTGCGTGAGAATAGGCATAAGAAAAAACCGCAACCTATTTTGAAGGTTGTATTTGAAGCCTCTAAAGAAATCAGAAACTCGATTGTCTTTGCGTCCCTGATTGTGGTGCTGGTATTCTTGCCGCTATTTTCGATGAGTGGTTTAGAAGGCAAAGTCTTTATTCCGCTTGGCGTGGCTTATATCACCTCGATTGTTTCATCCTTGCTGGTATCTCTGACAGTAACGCCTGCCTTATGCTCTTACCTTCTACCAAGCATGAAGCGTATGGAGGATGAAAAGGATGGCTGGCTGGTGCGGCAGTTAAAAGCCGGACACGCTAAAGTTTTGAATATTGCATTACCGCGCCCCAAGTCTGTCTTCACGCTAGTCGTAGTCATGTTTTTAGGCGCATTGATGCTTGTTCCAACATTCGGACGCGAGTTCCTGCCTGAATTTAACGAAGGTAGCTTTACGATCAATGTCACATTGCCGCCAGGCACATCTTTAGAAGAGTCAAATCGCCTTGGTATTCTGGCAGAGAACCTCATGCACGAAATCCCCGAGGTCACACAAACAGGACGAAGAACAGGTCGCGCCGAAGAAGATGAACATGCGCTTGGTGTGAACACAACGGAGCTTGAAGTTACGCTTAAATCTTCTGATCGGCATAAAGAAGAAATCGTCGCAAATATTCGGGAAAATCTTGGCTCGATCCCAGGCGTCATTATTAATATCGGACAACCGATTTCACACCGGATTGATTTTATTACTTCCGGCATTCGGGCGCAGATTGCCGTGAAAATCTTTGGTGATGATCTAAACGTGTTAAGAGCCAAAGCCGCCGAAGTGCAAAAGCTGATAAGCGGCGTTGAAGGCATTGCGGATTTGCAAATGGAGCAGCAACTTCTCATACCGCAAATTCATGTCAATTTTGACCGTGATAAAGCGCAGCAGCATGGCGTAATGATTGGAGAAGCGGCAGAACATGCAGAGCTTGCGCTGCAAGGTCAGACCGTGACCAGTATCATTGATGGCAATCGCCTGTTTGATGTGGTGCTGCGCTTAAATGATGAGGCACGGGAAGACAAAGAAGCCATTGGTAAAATCCCGTTCGATACGCTGCGCGGCAATGTTGTGCCTTTAGGACTGTTTGCCGATATCGAAGAAGCCAAAGGACCAAACCTTATTAACCGTGAAGCCGTAAACCGCCGAATGGTCGTGCAGGCCAATACGCAAGGCCGCGATGTGGTCAGTGTGGTGGAAGACATTCAGAAAATTCTGGATGAAAAACTGGAACTCCCATCTGGTTATTACATTAGCTATGGCGGACAGTTTGAAAGCCAAGCCTCGGCGCAGCGTAATATCCTGATTTTGAGCATCTTTTCATTGCTCGGCATGTTCCTTGCGCTTTATACGCATTTTCGGTCTGTAAGCCTAACACTACAAGTTATGCTTGCCATTCCGCTTTCTTTTATTGGTGCAGTGATCGGGATATTCCTGACAGGCGGTGTATTCTCGATTGCAACAATGGTTGGTTTTATCACATTGACAGGAATTTCCTCACGCAACGGCATTATGATGATCTCACATTATCTCCATCTCATGAAATATGAAGGTGAGAGTTTTGATCTCAAAATGCTTAAACGTGGAACACAGGAACGGCTTGTGCCTGTTCTTATGACCGCATTAACAGCGTTACTGGCTCTTACACCATTGGTATTGGCGGCAGGAGAAACCGGAAAAGAAATCCTTAGCCCTGTAGCAACCGTTATATTCTCAGGATTGTTTAGCTCCACGCTTTTAAACCTGATTGTCACGCCTCTGGTATTCTGGAAGTTCGGTGAAAAAGCCTCACTCTCGTATCTTGATCAAAAGGAGAAAAACCATGTTTAGAACTTTATTGACAGCAATGATGCTCACAGCTTTAGCTTTTCCTGCAATGGCGCAAGATGGGCATGATCATAGCGCACATGATCACTCTCAACAGGCAGGAGAACAGGAACTTGTTATTACGCCCATTTCTCCAAACGAGTTAAAAGCAGGTGAAGAAAACGAAGTGGTCTTGTTTATTCAGGATAAACAGGCCAAGCCCGTTGACGTATCACAGTTTGAAGTAGTGCATACACGGCCTGTTCATTTATTGATTATCGAGCCGGAATTAAATGATTATCATCATGAACACCCAGATCAAAAAGCAACAGGACAATATGCTTTTAGCTTTACGCCACAAACAGCTTGTTCTTACCGAGCATGGGTTGATATTCAGCTTAAAGGTTCTCATCAACAATATATTCCTGTCGATTTACAGGGTACAAAGAACTGCGAAGAAGCAATCCAGAAAACAGTTAATCTTAAAGCCTCTTCGCAAGGTTATGATTTTAAGCTGAAACTTGAAGGTGATTTAAAAGCAGGAGAAGCAGTATTTGCGAATATGAGCATTTCCAAAGATGGACAGCCTGTTGATTTTCTTGAGCCTGTTATGGGTGCTTTTGCTCACATGGTTGGGTTTTACGAAGATTATGAAACTATCGCGCATATTCACCCTATGGGCAAAGAGCCAACCGAAGATACTGAACGCGGTGGCCCAACTTTACGCTTTCATATTGAGCCGGAACAGGCAGGCTATCTAAAGCTATTCGCTCAGGTTCAGATTGATGGGAAGCAGGTTTTTGCACCCTTTGGTGTTATGACTGATCGCTAAAGTGTATTGACCTACTCTAAGCAGAAAATGGGTGTCTATGGATAAATTAGTGCTAATGCGATAATCTACCAAAATTCAAGAAGGTAGAGCTTGTGATGGCAGATTTGTTTCTCATTGTTATTGTTTGTAGCGTCATTGTTGGCGTTCTTCTCTACAGGAACAAGAAATACAAAGAGACAGCTTATTACCAGATCACCGGAAACTCATATTCATCTGTTAAATACGATAAAGGGAAACATGGTGAATACCTGATCTACAAACGCCTGCGGAAATTTGAAGATATCGGCGGGAAGTTTTTATTTAACATCTATATTCCGAAGTCAAACGGTGACACGACTGAAATTGACCTGCTTTTGATCTGCTCAAAGGGATTGTTTGTTATTGAAAGTAAGAATTATGGGGGCTGGATTTTCGGCAATGAAGCAAACAGGAATTGGACGCAAACCTTCCCTAAAGGCAGAGGCCGCAGCCATAAGGAACGTTTTTATAACCCGATAAGGCAAAACGCATCGCATGTAAGACATTTGAGAAATCTCATCGGTGGAGACACACCTATGCGATCAATCATCGTTTTTTCGGATGAATGCACTCTTAAAGATGTTACGGTAAACAGTGATGTGAGTGTTGTGTATCGCTGCCATGTTTTATCTGCGGTTAATCAAATATATAAAACGCAAACTGATCTTTTAACGCAGGAAGAAGTGAACGCCTTGTATGACAAGCTATATCCATATACGCAGGTTTGTTTTGATACAATGAGCCAACACGCAAGCAATATACGGAATTATTGAAGCCTTAGAGCTTGGATTGTCCAACCGGCCTTGAGCCGGTTTTTTTATGCCTGAAACCAGAGGAAACAAACGATGAAAATACAAATGCTACCACCGCATAAGGTGATCCCTTATGCGCGAAATCCCCGTGTAAATGAACATGCCATTGATAAGGTTGCCGCCTCTCTCAAAGAGTTTGGATGGAAACAACCGATTGTCGTGGACAAGGACATGGTGATCATTGTCGGACATGTGCGCCACCAAGCGGCCAAACGTTTGGAAATGGAACAAGTGCCGGTGGTGGTTGCCGAAGACCTCACGCCGGAGCAAGTCAAAGCATACCGGATTGCTGATAACCGTGTTGGTGAAGAAAGCCAATGGGATGATGAATTTCTGGCACTGGAATTTTCAGAGCTTGATACGGCTGAATTCAACACGGATGTTTTGGGTTTTGATGAAACTGAAATCGACAAGATTCAAAATGCCTTGGATGAAGCCGCCGCCGATATCGAGGATGGTTATGGCGGTGATGATGATCAAGACCTGGACGATGTAGAGGAAGCTGATACGCAGGCCACTATTGGCGAGTATCGCTTCACGATTGAGCGTCAGCAATATCTCGACTGGATGGAAGAGATTAAGCAAAGCGTGGGCTTTGAAAAAGAAAACGTCATTAAAGAATTACAAAAGCGATTGGGACTATGAAGTTAATTGATATCGATAAAGTACAGCCTTCAACGTATAACCCCAGAACGGCAGATCCCAGACGATTAGATATTATTGAACTTTCGCTGCGTAAGCTGGGGTTTCTTCTTCCTATTTATGCCAGTGAGGATGGAGAAATCATATCCGGCCACCAGCGTCATCATGTGGCAAAGCGCATGGGCTTAAAGCAAATACCAGTGGCTTATACAAAGCAGATGCCGCTGGATGAGCGTAAAGCGATCAACATTGCTTTTAACAGAGGCACAAACGATCTTCGCCCAGGTGATACGCCATCGGATTTAACCGCTGCCTTGCGCCGGATTGATCTGCAAGTTCTGGCCGACAAAGTACCGGACAAGGAAATCAACACGCCGGAATTTTACCCGTGCATGAATGCAGAGAACGCGCATATCAAGCCCTTCCTGCAAGCCAATAAGGGCAAATGGATTAAGTACACCCGCAATATTTCAAAGGCGTTGCTTGGCAAAGGTATCTTGATGCCGGTGGTGGCAACAAAAGATTACACGGTGGTCAATGGTATTGGTCGCCTGCAAATGCTGGCCGAAGAAGGCAAAGATAAGATTGATGTGGTGTATATCACAGAAGATGAAGCCGCCTTGTCAGACGCGATGCTGAATTTATTAAGCATGGATTTTGACATTCATAATCGTTACGCGGATCTTCTGCGCTATAACTCTTTCCGCCGCAGCCGCCGCACCCGTGAAGATTTGGGGCGTGGCTTTGTTTTTGCTGTGATTGGCCGCAAGCCATCACGTGATCTTGACTTGGCAGATCCCAAAGGCCGCGCCAAGTGGATTAAAACACATGGCGCAAGCGTTGTTGATTTTGGAGCTGGTCACATGACCGAAACCAATATCTTGCGTAATGCCGGCATCCACGTAAATGCGTTTGAGCCTTACCGTCTAACCAGTGGAGAGGAAATCAACAAAGATGAGAGCTTGCGCGTTGCCAGGGCTTTCTTTGAAGATCTGGCTTCGGGGAAAGAGTATAGCTCGGTGTTTATTGCATCGGTGCTGAATTCAATTCCCTTTAAAGCAGATCGTGAAGCTGTGGTTTGTATCTGTCATGCTCTATGCACGGAGCGCACACGATTATATGCGGTTGCCAGTAGCAAGAAACAGGCAGATTGGCGATCAGCCAGTGGTGCGGAATATCTCAATAACAGTGATGGCCGCACGATAGCGTTCAAACTGAATTATGAAGATGGTGTCCGGCTTGGTGAAATATCGTCAAAGCCAAAAATGCAGAAATTTCATGAGCCTAGAGAGTTTTACCTACTATTCTCGGAGTTCTTTGCTAGAGTGAATATAAGCGAGGCGTGTAACAACGTGCAGGCTATCGCAGCCCAGCCAAAACCGGTTGATCCTGCCAAGTTAGCTAAAGCGTTAGAGTTTGAATTTGACCTACCTTATCCGGACGGATCGACAATGGGCTTGGTTGATGAAGCTAAAGCCGCCTTTTCAAAACGATTAGGAATAGAGATATGATTATTTTGCTGGATTTGAATTATACGTTAGTTGGAAATAGTACCGAAAAGCGTAGCCCCTTCATCCGGCAAATTGAGCATGAAACATATCGGGAATGGCTCGTTGAGCTGGTGAAGCCTTATCACGTGATTTTAATGACGGCACGGCCTGATAAATACTATCAGGACACGCTAGACAGCATTAAAGCCAAAACCGGCTGGCAACCGCAGCAAGCCTATTTCAATGAGTATCGTTTGCCACCACCGGCTGCAAAAAGCCGGATGCTTGCCGATTATGTTTTTAAAGAGCATGGCGAAGATACAAGCAATTTCTTTGCAATAGAAAGCAACCCTAAAACCCGCAGCATGTATGCCAATCTCGGCATTGCATCTGCGAAAATTGAAAACGAAGAAGTGTGGCAGGAACTGCCAATCGAGTGAAATCATGAAAATACCTGAAGAATGGACTTTTAAGAACTCCGATGTTGCGGAGGGCTTCGATAATCATGTGCGCGAACAACTGCCTTGGTACGATCTGGTGACAGGTGGTATGAAGCAGCTTGCGCGTCATTACATCCCACAAGATGGGCTTGTCTATGACATTGGCGCATCTACCGGCAATATCGGCAGAGCTTTGAACGAAACGCTCAAAGAGCGTAATGCAAGGCTGGTTGCGCTGGAAGAAAGCCAAGAAATGTGTGATTTGTACGATGCCCCAGGCGAATTGGTGAAGATCGATGCGATGGATTACAAATTCCAAGATTATGATCTGGCAATTTGTTTTCTGGTGTTGATGTTCTTCCCCGAGGCAAAGCGTTGGGAATTTCTGCAATATCTGAAACAGCATATTAAACCAGGCGGCGCGTTAATCATCGTTGATAAATGCGAGGCTTGCACTGGTTATCTGGCAACCGCTTTATGGCGCATATCACTGGCCGGTAAAATTGCCGCAGGCGTTGATGCCGAAAGTGTAATTTCCAAAGAATTGAGCCTTTGCGGAATACAGCGTCCCATAGATCCCAAGCTTTTGGGCGATGACGCTATTGAATGGTTTCGCTTCGGTGACTTTGCCGGTTGGATTATCACCCGATAATCCTCTCTTAAACTCCAAAAAACTATGAGGTTTCTTGCCATTTTTATGGCGGCGATGCTGTGTGCCTGCACACCGCCAAGCGAACTGATGACTTCAAACACCAACCAACAATCAATACCGCGCAAACAGTATTTGAAAATGCAAGATCAAGAAATGAAACATGGAATTAATATCACAGGCAGAATGGGCGCGTCGGCACGGATTCTCGCGCCAATACGCCAACCAACTCGTACAGGAAGGTATCATTCCCCTGGAAGATGGGAAGATTAATCCAGAGACAGCCGATCTTATTCTTGAGGCCATTAAAGACCCTAGCCAGCCGGAAAGACGCGCAAACGGAAAACCAAGCCAGAAAAGCTTAAGTCGCAATACAGATTTACCAAAACTGCTCCTGCAGACGCGCATTAAGAACGAAATTGAGCGCGGAAAAATTTTAGAAGCCCGTGCAAAAGCTGAAACCGGCGAATTGGTGAATGCCGAAGATGTGAAGAAAGCGGCCTTTACCAAGGCGCGGGTTATTCGTGATGGATTGCTGAACATTCCTGATCGCATGGCCTCAGTGCTGGCTTCTACCAATGATGAACAAAAGATTCATGAGCTATTGAGCCAAGAAATCAGAATGGTTCTGGAGGAGTTGAGCGATGATGATTGATGCACAAATTGTTTATGATCGCGCCTTTAATGAAGGTTTAAAGCCCGATCCACTCCTGACCATTTCTGAATGGGCGGATCAGTACCGTGTCCTATCAAAAACGGCTTCTAGTGAGCCTGGGCGATATCGGACAAACAGAACACCGCCTTTGAAAGAGATCATGGATTGTCTTTCACCGTACTCACCGGTGGAAGAAGTGGTGTTCAAAAAAGGCGCACAGGTTGGCGCAACCGAATGTGGCAATAACTGGATTGGCTATATTATTGACCAAAGCCCAGGACCAGCCCTTGTGGTGTTGCCAACGGTGGAACTTGGCAAGCGTTGGTCAAAAGGTCGTTTAACGCCTTTGATCAATGATACGCCTTGCCTGAAAGATAAGATTAAAGATCCGCGTTCACGCGATTCCGGCAACACGATTCAAACGAAAGAGTTTGCCGATGGTACAGGTATCTTGCAGATCACCGGCGCAAATTCCTCCGTGGGATTGCGCTCTATGCCCGTGCGATACTTGTTTTTGGACGAAGTGGATGCGTACCCCTTGGATGTTGATGGCGAAGGTGATCCGACATCTTTGGCGGTACGCCGGACGAGTAACTTTACGCGCCGTAAGATATTCAAGGTTTCAACCCCTACGATTGAGGGATTGAGCCGTATTGATCGGGATTTTAAAAACTCTGATCAACGCTATTACCATGTGCCATGTCCGCATTACCATGAAAAGCAGGTGTTGAAATGGGAACAACTTCGTTACGACAACGATGATCCTACGACTACCCGCTATATTTGTGAGCATTGTGATGGTGAGATTTATAATCATCAAAAAACATGGATGCTGGAAAACGGCGAATGGATTGCTGAAAGACCGGAGATCACCAAGATTGCCGGTTTCCATCTATCCAGTCTTTACAGCCCTGTTGGGTGGTTTAGTTGGGAAGATGCTGTTGAGCAATTCATCAAGGCCGGTGATGACGAACGCCTGCTTAAGGTGTGGTACAACACGGTTCTTGGTGAAACATGGGCGGAAAAAGGCGATGCCCCTGAATGGGAACGCCTGCATGACCGCAGCGAAGATTATAAAATTGGCTTTGTTCCCGAAGGTGGGCTGTTTTTAACGGCTGGCCTTGATGTGCAGCGTGACCGCGTAGAAGTGGAAGTCGTAGCATGGGGGTTACACAAGCAAAGCTGGTCGGTTGATTATCGTGTGTTTTACGGTGATGTGTCCGACAAAGCGTTTCGGGAGCGCGTGTATTCCGAAATCATGGATAGGCATTATGAACATGCTTGCGGTGCAAGTTTGAGTGTTCAAATGCTGGCGATTGACTCCGGTTATGCCACGCAGGACGTTTATAACTGGGTACGAACCAAGCCAATGTCACGCTGTATGGCGGTCAAAGGTCAGGAACGTGCCAGCGTTCCCCTTGGCACACCAAGTAAAGTTGATGTCACCATTCGCGGTAAAAAATTGCGTCATGGCGCAAGAGTTTGGCCGGTTGGTGTCTCTTTGCTGAAATCAGAGCTTTATCACTGGCTGAAACTAGGCCGGAATGAGGATGAGACATACCCGAATGGATATTGTCACTTCCCTAAATACGACACCGAGTTTTTCAAACAATTATGTGCGGAGCAGCTCATCACAAAAATTGTGAAGGGTTATCCAAAGCATGAGTGGCAGAAAACACGGGATCGTAACGAAGCTCTTGATTGCCGGATCTATGCCAGAGCCGCAGCGATTGCATTAGGTGCTGACAGATGGAGTGATAGAAAATGGCAGAAACTCGCTGAAAACTTCGCTGTATCTGACAGTGCATCATCTGATGAGGCAGAGGCTACTCCACCACCGGAAAACCCAAAACCTACAAAGTCGGTCACCCGCAAAACACGCAGGCGGAAATCGACAAGTTCAATGATGAGGTAAAAGCCAATGTCTTATACGCAGGACGATTTAGAAGCACTGAATGAAGCGATTGCCAAGCTGGTTGCTGGTGAGCGCGTTGTTCGTGTGGAGCATGAAGGTCACTCCGTCAAATACGGGGAAGCAGATCTGAATGATTTAATCGCTCTGCGTGATCGGATGAATGCAGAACTGAAAGGCAAATCAAAGAAACGCCGGATCCAAATTATCTCAAACAAAGGGACATGCTGATATGGCGTTAATTAAGACAGTAAAGAAAATTGCCAAGCGCATGAAAAAGCAAGGCCAGAAGATTTTCGGCTCTGCTTGGGATGCTGCCGGTAGTGGCAAACGGTTTAAAAATTGGTGGCCGAGTAGCGAGTCCGTAAATAGCTTGCTGGCTGCAAATTTAAGCACCTTACGCAGCCGGTCACGTAATTCTGTGCGGAATAATCCGGTAGCCAGTAATGCGATTGAATCTATCGTGGTGAATTGCATAGGCTCTGGCATTAAGCCGCAATCCAAAGCCCCTGATAGCGACTTTAAGGAAGCGTTGCAGGAATTATGGCTGGAATGGAAAGATGAAGCCGATATTACCGGCACGTGTGATTTTTACGGCCTGCAAGCCTTGATTTGCCAATCGATGCTTGAAGGTGGTGAGTGTTTTGTTCGGATGCGTATTCGCCCTAATAAAGGGCTTGTCGTGCCGTTGCAATTACAAGCCTTGGAAAGTGAGCATTTAAACGACACGCTGAATGAACGCCGGTCAAACGGCAATATCATTAAACAAGGCATTGAGTTTAACCGTGATAATGAGCGCGTGGCGTATCATTTTCACCGTGAACACCCAGGCGAAAAGACAATCTTTTCCAATGGTGAAACGATCCGTGTGCCGGCAAGCGAAGTGCTGCATATTTATAAGCCGCTTCGCATTGGCCAGATACGCGGTGTGCCGTGGCTTTCCAAAGTGTTGGTCAAGCTTTATGAGCTTGACCAATATGACGATGCGGAGCTGGTCAGAAAGAAAACTGCCGCGCTCTTTGCCGCGTTCATCACAAGGCTCGATCCTGATGCCAATATGATGGGCGAAGATGATGCTGATGAAGACGGTTTGGCTTTGGCCGAGCTTGAGCCTGGAACGGTGCAGCTTTTAGAGCCTGGGGAAGACATTAAATTCTCTACACCTTCGGACGTGGGATCTTCATATGAAACCTTTATGCGCCAGCAACTACGCTTTGTCGCTATTGGCATGGGGATCACCTATGAGCAGTTGACCGGCGATTTAACGGGCGTGAATTATTCATCTATTCGCGCTGGTTTGATCGAGTTTCGGCGCAGATGTGAAATGCTGCAACGTCATACGATGATTTTTCAGCTATGCCGCCCTGTTTGGAATAAATGGATGCAACTGGCTTTGCTATCCAATGAGCTTTCCATACCGGAAAACACGCGCAAATACCGCGCTGTGAAATGGATTCCACAAGGCTTTGAGTGGGTTGATCCCCTCAAAGATCAGCAAGCCGATCAAATGGCTGTGAAGAATGGCTTTAAGAGCCGTTCACAGGTGGTTTCAGAGCGTGGTTACGATTCAGAAGAAATTGATCGTGAAATTTCGGCTGATAACACCCGCGCCGATAGCTTGGGGCTGAAATACGATTCAGATCCACGGCCAGTACAACAAAACTGATAATTCAAAGGAAATTATAATGGATATTACCCACCCATTCGGTGGCCTGATTGCAGGTCGCCCGATGATGCTTGAGCGAAAAGCGTTTGATTGTATAGCAGCATTAAGCAGACAGGCCATATCTGAACGGCAACTTCTGCTTAATCAGCAGCCGGACAATTCAAAACCGTTTGCGATGTATCATGACATTGCCGTTATCACTGTGCATGGCGCATTAAGCAAGCGTTCGGGATTCTTTGACGCTTTCTTTGGCCTTACCAGTTATGAGGTGCTGGAAGAAACGCTGGAACATGCGCTGCATGATCCTGATGTCTCCGGCATTCTTCTCGATATTGATAGCCCAGGCGGTGAAGTGTCTGGGCTTTTTGATTTAGCAGATTTTATTTACGCATCCCGTGAAACCAAGACCATATGGGCTTGTGCGAACGATGATGCTTACTCAGCCGCGTATGCCATTGCGTCATCGGCTGAAAAGGTTTTTGTCACCAGAACAGGTGGTGTTGGCAGTATCGGCGTTATTGCCACGCATATCGACCAATCATCTTTCGATGAGAAGTTGGGGGTGAAGTACACCACCATTTTTGCCGGTGACAGAAAAAACGACTTTACCCCACACGCCGAACTGACAAACGAAGCCTCCAAGCTTTTGCAGAAAGAAGTGGATCGATTGTACGGGCTGTTTACCAGCCTCGTATCACGCAATCGTGACATGTCCGAACGCGCAGTCAGTAACACCGAAGCCGGTTTGTTCTTCGGTGATGATGCCCTGAGTGCGGGGCTGGCAGATCAAATTATGACCCTGCCTGATGCACTCAAACTTATGACCCTTGAACTTAAACCCAAACTAAAGAGGACTATTATGACAGACCCTAAAACACAATCAGAAAACCAGACACCACAAGCTGATGCTGAAACTCAAGCCCCTGAAACACAGGAGCAAGAGACAGAGCAAGCCACGGAAACTGAAAACCAGCCTGCACAAACAGATGGTGATAATGGTGACGTGACTGAAACGCCTGCAACCGAAGAAGAAGCTCCGGCTGAATCCGAAGATGCAGACAATGACACTTCGGAAGAAAGTGTCGAGGCCAAGGTTCGCAAAAACGTAAAGGCTGAAATTGCGGAACTGTCTAAAGCCTGTGATGTTGCCGGTATGCCTGAAAAACTCGGTGAGTTTATCGAGAAAGGCTATTCGGCAGAACAAGCCAAAGATGAATTGATGAAGCTTATGGCCGATAAAGGCGAGCCATCAGAAATTCATTCCCAAACAACCCCAACAAGCACGGCTGAAAACGAGCAAAACCCCGTTGTTGAAACGGCCAAAGCTCGCGCAGAAGCCGCACAGCAATCTTAAACGATAGGAGAAAGTAATGCCTGCAATCGAAGAACAAAACCGATTGGGTGATGTCCTCAAATATGAGGCCGATAACCTGTATTCGCGTGATGAGGTGACAGTCGCCAGTGGTCAAAATTTGACCATTGGCACAGTCATTGGCGTTGTCACGGCTGATGGGAAAGTGGTTGCCCACGACCCCACAGCCAATGATGGCAGCGAAGTTGCCGCCGGTGTTCTGTGTGAAGATATCGACACAGTATCCGGTGACAAAACAAGCTGGATTGTTGCCCGTCACGCAACCGTTTCAGAAGATGGGCTTATCTGGCCGGATGGTATCACCGCCGGTCAGTTGGCAATCGCCATAGCTCAACTGAAATCACTTGGAATTTTAGTAAGAAAAGGAGCTTAAGCCATGCCAATGAATAACCCATTTGATGATGCCGCTTTTAGCATGGCATCACTTACCGAGAGCATTAACATTCTGCCTAATCAATATGGCCGTGTGTCAGCTCTTGGTTTGTTTCGTAGTCGCCCCGTGCGAACACGCAACATTACCATTGAAGAAAACAATGGTATTTTGAACCTGCTGCCAACACAAACGCCTGGTACGCCTGGAAGTGTTGGCACACGCGGAAAGCGCAAATTGCGTAGCTTTGTGATCCCGCATATTCCACATGATGATGTGGTGTTGCCGGAAGAAGTACAAGGCATCCGTGCTTTTGGTTCGGAAAATGAGCTGCAAGCCTTATCCGATGTGATCACAGATCATTTGCAGGATATGCGCGATAAACACGCCATTACGCTGGAACATTTGCGTATTGGTGCGTTGAAAGGCTCTATCCTTGATGCTGATGGCTCTGAACTGGTCAATCTTTATGACGAGTTTGAAATCGCGCCAAAGACGATTGATTTTGAACTGGATGATCCAGATACAGATGTCAAAAAGAAGTGTCTGGATGTAAAGCGTCATATCGAAAGAAGCCTTCGCGGTGAAGTTATGCGAACGCTTCATGCACTGGTTAGCCCAGAGTTTTTCGATGCGCTTACCGGACACGCCAAGGTGAAAGAAGCGTATGAGCGTTGGCAGGAAGGCCGTGCTTTGCGTGATGATATGCGCGAAGGCTTCACCTTTGGCGGCATTACTTTTGAAGAGTACAACGCCGAAGCCAGTGATCCTGATGGCAATGTCAGACGCTTTATTGCTCAAGATGAAGGTCATTGTTTCCCTATGGGAACACTTAGACACTGTTGTTAAATTATTGTTTTTAAGATAGCCAGAGCAATAAAGCTCATGAAAGTAATATCTGATTTATCATATCGCACTGCCAATCGTCTATTTTCTTTTATTTTCCCGAATATTCTTTCGATTCCTCCTCGC
>JBCCCO010000059.1:0-17838 GCA_039033475.1 Pseudomonadota bacterium
ATAATTACTAACTTTAGGCGGACGCCCCGCCGGCTTCTTGTGTGAGATAATTAGAGGCTCTATTAATAGGCAAAATAAATCTTTATCAATTGGATAATATCGATTGTTCATAAGAAAAACTCCATTTTTTCTTATGAGCATACAATATAAATAATTTGTTAACAAGGCCTAGGGGCAGCGGTGGGCGCACCGCTTAAGGCTGCGATTGATTTTGAAAGCGAAATGGCCGATGTCCGCAAAGTTGTGGATTTTAAAGATCCTGTGAATGGTCTTACGAAGTTTGGCAACAAGCTTAAAGATATGTCGCGCACCATTCCAATTTCTGCGGCAGGACTGGCACAGATCGCTGCTGCAGGTGGTCAATTAGGTGTGGCCGAGGAAGCTTTACCGCAATTTGTGGAAACCGCATCACAGATGGCCGTGGCGTTTGACATCATGCCGGATCAAGCCGGTGAATCTATGGCGAAGATATCAAATATCTTTGGCATTCCTATCACTGAAATGTCCAAGCTAGGCGATGCTCTCAACCATCTATCGGATAACACCGCAGCCAAGGCCAGTGAGATTGTTGAGGTCATCACCCGCGCTGGCGCACAGGCAAAAGATTTTGGCTTAAGTGCCGAGCAAACAGCCGCTTTAGGCGATACATTCATTGCCTTGGGTAAAAGGCCACAAGTGGCAGCTACAGCCATGAATGCCTTGCTCTTGAAAATGAACACCGCCGATAAACAAGGCGCAAAATTTCAAGCTGGATTATCAGCTCTTGGAATTGAGGCTACCGAATTAAAAGATGCCATCAAAGATGATGCACAAGGCGCACTGGTTTCATTCTTAGAAACGGTGTCCAAAGTTGAGAAACAGGAACGTGCGGGAATCTTGTCGGATCTGTTTGGGCTGGAATATGCCGATGATATTTCATTGCTGGCCGGTCAAGTGGATGTGTATCGGAAAACCCTTGGATTTTTGGGCGATACGAAAAAGCACAATTCCATGCAGCGGGAATTTGCCAACCGTTCCAACACCACAAAAAATAGCTTGCAGCTCTTAAGCAACCAAGTCACCGAGATTGGCATGAATATCGGTTCAACCCTGTTGCCGCCGCTTAATTTCTTGGTGAATAATCTGCTACGCCCATTTAGTGGGCTGGTTGCGGATCTGGCCGAGCGTTTCCCTGTTTTAACCGGTGTCGTGTTTGGCGTGACCTTCGCTTTAATCGGTTTGAAGATCGCAGCCATTGGGCTTGGTTTTGCCTGGACATTCGTACTTGGCGGCGCAAATGCGTTAATGGTTGGTGTGCGGGACTTACAAGCGGCGTTGGCATTGGCCAATATCCAGTTTAAAGCCTTTAATATCACCACGCTTATAACATCTGTGCGTCTGAAAGCTTTGGCCTTTGGCGGCATGATTAAAGTCTTTGCCACCAGTTTAATCGGCCTTGCTTCCCGCGCGATACCGATTGTTATTACCGGACTTCGTGCCTTAACCGTGGCCTTGATGACCAATCCTATCGGGTTGATTGTCGGGGGCATTGCGCTTGCCGCTGGTTTGGTGATCGCAAATTGGGACAAGGTGAAAAATTTCTTTGCTGGCATATGGGATAAAATCAAGCCGGTATGGGAAGCCTTTGCAAACTGGATCGGTGGTTTCTGGAAGATAATCAGCGCACCCCTAAAAGCCATAGGAAAAGTATGGGACGCGATATTTGGCGGTGATAGCAAGGTTGAAGCATCTGTTACCACCAAAGAAGAAGCCGGTGAATTGCAACGTTCTATCAAGGATGCCGCGATCATCAAGTCCGAAGCTCCGCAGGAAAACAAAACCTATCACAATGACTTTAAAATCACGGTACAGGCCGCGCCTGGACAGGATGTAAACCGCATTGCTGATGAGGTGATGCGCCGCATACGTGAGCAATCACGCGGGGCATTATTTGATACACAAGGAGCAGTGCTATGAGCATTATGATGGGGCTTGGATCGTACCGTTTTTCTTTGAACACCAGTGCTTACAGGCAATTACGCCGATCTATTGAATATCGCTGGCAAGGTCAGGATCGATTACAGAATGACGTTGCCATGCAATATGTTGGTGTTGGCAAAGAAGAGATCGAACTTGAGGGTATCATATACCCTCATTTTCGTGGGGGCTTAGATCAAATCAGATATATGCAGCAAGCGGCAAACAAAGGTGAGCCGCTTTTGCTTATTGATGGGCTTGGTCAAGTCTGGGGGCGTTGGGTGATCACCCGCATTGAAGAAACGCAAGAAACCTTCCTAAAGGCCGGTGTTCCTCGAAAGATCACCTTTTGGATGGCTATCACACGCTATGGAGAAGATCAATGAGCCAACGTTATCGCACACGCGCCGGTGATGTTCTGGATTGGATTTGCTGGAAGCATTACGGCGCACAGGCCGGAGCTGTAGAAGCCGTTTTAGAAGCTAACACCAATTTAGCAGAGCATGGCGAAGTGTTGCCGGCAGGACTTGAAATTGTGCTGCCGGATCTGGTGCTGCCAGAAACAGAAAGATTAATACGATTGTGGGATTAAAAGATGAGTACACCGGATTTCAGAGTGATAGCAGATTCAGTCGATATCACAGAAGCAATCCGGAAAGGCTTATTGCTCCTGCGTATCAATGATGAAGCTGGTATTAACAGCGACAAGGCAGAGATCCGGCTGGATGATCGGGATGGCAAAATTGAAATGCCAAACACCGGCGCAAAGCTGGAAGTATTCCTTGGCTACAAAGAAGAATCCCTAATCCGTATGGGGCTTTTTGTGGTTGATGAAGTTGGCGTTGAAAGACCCCCTCAAACTATGGTTATTCGCGCCCGTGCCGCTGATATGCGCCAAGTATTAAAAGCCCCGCGCACAAAAACATGGGGAGCTGTGACGCTGAATGATGTTGTGAGCGCGATTGCCGGTCAGCATGGCTTAAATGCCAGAGTTTCAGAAGATCTAGCCAGTATTGCCTATGATAATTTGTTGCAATCACAAGAAAGTGA
Source organism: Pseudomonadota bacterium (assembly GCA_039033475.1). Lineage (GTDB taxonomy): Bacteria > Pseudomonadota > Alphaproteobacteria > Rhizobiales > CBDHHC01 > JBCCCO01. Next base: position 3,007 of record JBCCCO010000059.1, read on the forward strand.
TCTGCACCTCTTAACTCGCCTTGCACGGGAACATGGCGCCATTACTAAGCCGGTACATGGAAACCTGCTCTTTGTTCCCAAAGGCGAGGCAAAATCAGGGAGTGGTCAGCTTATTCCACCCATCACCATTTTTGAAAAGCAAATCACAGATTGGGGTGCAAACTTCGCAGATCGTGAAAAGTACGGATCTGTGCAGGCTGAATATCACGACAAAGAATTGGCCAAGAAAATCAAAGTAACGGCTGGCACTGGTGAGCCGGTTTTTACATTGCGCCACACATACGATACGCCGGAGCTGGCCGCACAAAATGCAAAATCCAAGCTGGAACGGCTTAAGCGTGGTACTGGCACGGTGAATGTGACTCTGCCAGGTAACACAAAATTCATAGCTGAAGGAAAGATCAATCTGGTCGGTGTCCGCGCCGGTGTTGATGGGGAATGGGTTCTAACCCGCGTGGAACACAGCTTTGATGGAAGCGGATATCAATGTCGCCTCGATGGTGAAACACCAAAAAACTAACCAACTAAAATAATGGAGATTGAAAATGACGGGTTCTTCAAAAGAAGGACGCAAGCTGCTTGTGTCTATCCCTCAAGATGAATTTGAGGAAATGCTTAACCGCGCCGCAGAAGAAGGGGCAAAACGTGCCTTACACAATGTGGGCTTAGATGGTGAGGATGCCGCCGAAGATATCAAAGAACTCCGATCTTTGCTTTCAGCCCTGCAATTCGCCAAACGCACCGCTTTTCAAACATTCGTGAAGCTGATCACCACCGGAATCTTGGTCGCATTACTCGCTGGCCTTGCTCTCAAACTTAAACTTTTAACATTCATAGGAGTCAAATAATCATGTTTACATTACTTGGATCATTACTTGGTTTTGCAGGAAGTATATTCCCTGAAATTCTTGGACTATTTCGTGAAGGTCAGGATAACCGGCACGAACTGGCAATCATGGATCGGCAAATTGAAATATCGAAACAAGAACACAATCAACGCCTCGAAGAAATTGGCGTTCAAGCTGATATTGCTGAAAGCCAAGCTTTATATAAACACGCCAGCAAATCATCCGGTGTGAAGTGGGTAGAAGGTCTTCGCGCTTCTGTGCGGCCTGTTATCACTTATGCCTTCTTTGGACTATTTGCCACCGTCAAAGGGGCTGGCCTGTATTACCTCATCCATACCGAGAACGTAGATGTTGCCGCGGCATTGATTCAGATTTGGGATGTTGAAACCTCATCCTTATTTGCAGCCGTGATGTCCTTCTGGTTTGGTCAACGCGCCCTTAACAAGATCCGTGGAGGGAAATAGCTATGCGCCATATTACCGATGATGGATTGAACCTGATCAAGACGTTTGAGGGATTTGTGCCGCATCTGTATATCTGTGCAGGCGGCTATCCCACAATCGGCTATGGTCATGTGATCCTGCAAACCGATATTTACGATGGCATCACCGGTGCAGAGTTGCTCGGCATTCTTCATAAGCATGGTGTAGAGGCTGCAAAAGAAGCCTACAGCATGTCGCGCGAGGAAGCGGAAGAGATTTTGAGGCGTGATGTCCATAGATTTGAACGCACCGTGCTACGCTTGATTAATGTGCCGTTAGAAGATGGTCAATTTGATGCCCTGGTATCATTTACCTACAATCTTGGCGGCGGGGCGTTACAGCGTTCAACACTTCGCAAGAAGGTAAATCGTGGTCATCACGGCCTTGTTCCCCGCGAATTCCGCAAATGGGTTTGGGCGGGTGGCCGCAAACTACGTGGCCTTATGCGCCGCAGAGAAGCCGAAGCTGAATTGTATATGTATGGCTAGGCTGGTTAGGCCGCTTGCTCCTCTTGCCCCTCATTTTGGCGAGGTGGTGGCGCAGAAATTTGACTTGCTTTCTTACAGACTGTCATTAGCTCATCATCTGTGATGTGTTCATACTCATCTGAATCTATTTCTGCGCTGCCGTGGCTGCTTTCTGGCGTGATTATATCGTTGATAGTCTCCAAGTCCTCAATATAATCTTCACAAGTGTTTCCTTCGCTCCTTAACCTTCCAATTATTTGACCTAAACTCAATGAGCCAAAATCAGGACGATACTGCCTAATAGTAGTTTCGGTATAGGGACGAATGCTTTTCATGACATCTAAACGATTAACCGAAGCCGGATCAGCAATATATTGCTGAATACGATTCTGGTTGTGACTGTGTTTCTCAATGCTCATGTCAGAAAATTTATTGTAAGGAATATATGATACTCCACTCACCAAGTTATTCTTTTTTATCTGCACAAAACGGCCATCTCTCACCTGTTTAAACAATTTGGCAAATTCCATTGAGTGTGTCAGGACAATCACTTGTGCTGCATCTTTAACAAATCGCAAAATGGTATTTTTTGTCTGGGTTTTTCTGAAAAAGTCCAAGCTGGTGATAGGATCATCAAAGACTAAAATTTGATTACTAACATCTTCCCTGCGGTATTTTGCAATAAAGAATGCAAAAGCTAGGGTAGATTTGTCGCCACTACTAAGTGTGTTGGATAGCTTATATGGACTATCACCAGAGCCATTCGGATCAAAAGCTTCCCCTTTCAATCGAATGTTAAAATGTACGCTTTCCCTGCGTGAGCTATCAGATTTTCTTTTTACGCCCTCAATCGAAAATTCTACACCAAAGTTTTCTAGCTCCCTGTTGATGCTCTTTTCGTATTTTTCAAGTATAGCTAAAGATGCCTGATCTATTTCATCCCGTAACGTTTTTATTGTTGTTTCAGCATCCTTTTTCTGCTGCCGGTGCAGTTTTAAGTTCTTATAGGTCTGCGCGGTTTCTTCATTTTTATACCCAATTTTATTGCAAGCAACGGCTATGCGATCTTTTTCGTTTTTCACTTTTAACTCTTCAACATCTTGCGATGCGTCTTTAACCGCTTGTATTTTAGTATTCAGCCCTTCTATAGCGGCATTGTAAGCAGCAATAGCTCCTTTGAACGCCGCTTCTTGATTAAGCCCCTGTAATTCACTTTCGTTTGGAGATATTGCTTCTAAAAGGTTGTCTTTCTTTCTCGCCAGCAAGCCTTTTAGAGAGGATTTAAACGCATTAACTGCTTCATTCAGCGAGATATCAAGGGCTAGAGATTCCGGTATTTCTTTATCCAGGTTATTCCAGAAAGCGCAGCGTTCAGTATTGCGCTCTACTAAACTGATGACATTCCTGATTGCAGCATCACTGTATATGCGTTCGGTAGATGCAATTTGTTCTCCAACCTTCTTGCGGAGTGCTTCATACTCTTCTGAAAAAAGCGTTTGATACGTTGCAATCGCATTATTCCCCTGAATGTCCTGAAAGCAAAACGGGCATGATTCATTGTTCCCGCTTTGCAATATTTCCATACCGTCTTTTATCCATTCATTATGTGCTTGAACATGTGCTTTGTACTCAGCAGCAAGCGATAAGCTACCAAGATCCGTAGCAATCGTTTCTTCATAAGGGATTGCCTCAAAATCAGGGATTTTATCTAGCTTTTTTTCTTTTGTAATGCGCTCCGCATTCCTAATGATTCTGCTGTTTTCATTAACACTATTTGCTAAAGCTTCTAATGTGTCATTGTCTAGTTCAGCGGTATCATCCAGAATCTTAATTTCGTTGATTCCAGCCGCATCTTTTAGCTCTCTTTCAGCATTCTCGATGCTATCCTTTAAATCACCGTTGATAAAACTGTTAAGCCGTTTGACTTCTTCTACCTTGGCAACATTTTCTTCGCCTAACACTATATAATTAAATAGCTCACGACGATTATCTAGCTCAACTCCGCTTGGTGAAAATACGTTTTTTGCGACAAATTCTTCATCAAAAATTTCGATAGCGACATCCGGCGTTTGATTCCATTGCCCATTCTGAAAAGTATAGACTCTATCACTAATTTGAAGACTTATCGCACTTTCATCTTCTGCGCCGATTGTTCTTTTTTCAATTAATCTTTGCGGATCATTTTGCCAAAGAGATTTTAAAATTGTAGAGAAAGTGCTTTTTCCAGTACCGTTATCTGCATATATCAGATTAAACTTTTTGAAGCTCGGATCGCTATCAGCCGTACCTTGGATAGAAACGTTATAAAATCGTCCAATATTCTTTACGTGATTAATTTTTTGTAGCATGACTTTTCTCCATTGCGCGATCCACAAAAGTCTCGTAGTTGCTGGCCACCATGTAATTGGCATCTTCGCCAATAGCTTTGAAGTGTTCGCGGCCACAGTGTATTTTGGCTTGCTCTATATCACGCAACATATCCTCGAAGACCGTACCTTTACTTTCAACGACAAAGTAAAGCCGTTCCACGCCATCCAGCTCTAATAACACAGCCCAGTCTGGATTATATGATCCGAGTGGGGTGTCGATTTTGAACCAGCCTGGCAGCTTGGCGTAAACTTTAACCTCTTCATTCTTTTCAAAATATTGAGCAAGACCGGATTCAATATCTGAATCATAAACAACATGATCATAAGCTGACTTTTCCGCTTCGATCATATTTTTGTTTAAATATCCAATTAACTCCTCACTTTCAAAAAGCTCCTGCGCATAAAAATGATCGTCACCAATTTTGTGATATTTTATGCCATCAACAATAAAGCGGCGCATTTCACGCTTGATGACCTCTTTCACTTCATCGATGAACTTTTGCGGATTGTTCTTAAAGTCTGCCAAGCGGCCACCCTTGATCAAAATATCAAGGATAGATTGCCTCTTAAGGTTTGTTTCATTTTGCAGATAACTTAAAATATCTGGGATCTGATAATCTCGCATATCATACAAGTGCGTACTTTCTTGGCTATCAGTGATATTCACACCACCTTTGCTGATCTCTGTTTTTGCGCGGGTATAATTGAATTTTGTTTTGCCAACGATCAGATTTTTTTGAATGCTTTCAGCGCACTTGTTAATCAGCTCATCCGGATTAAAGTCCACGTTATAGATCGTCTTGTATTTTATGCGATCCCACAACTCTTTGAATTCAGGGCTGTCAAACACAGCTTTATTGAGCCGCACCGTGCGCTTATCATCGTTGTTCTTGATATTAAGACCACCGGCCACTTTCTTGAGTGTTGCTGTGATGGCTTCTCGCTGTTCTTCAAATTGATCTGGAAGTGCAACATTATCTTCTTTCAGAGCCTTTTTAAGCTCATCCGTGACTTTGCCGCGTTGGTCAATATATTTGCTTTCCAAAAGATCATTCCAGATTGTTTCAGAAGCTTCCGCACCAAGAAACGCTTGTTCACCATTTTCTTGTTCAATGACGATATTGGCGAAACTGTGATCCTCGATAACACCGAACTTAATACCTTCTTCTTTTTCAATCTCCTTCTGCAAACCTTCAACAAAATCTTCATAAGATTCATTGGCCATTACGGTCAGTGTGTTGACATCAAACCCATGAACACGTTCACCGTCCTGATTAACAGAAATACGCAAGCCACGTCCTATTTCTTGACGCTTTTTAATGGTGGATTTTGTTTCATTCAGCGTACAGATTTGGAAAACATTCGGATTGTCCCATCCTTCTTTCAGGGCAGAATGTGAGAAGATAAATTTCAGCTTTGAATCAAAATCCAGAAGCTTCTCTTTATCCTTCATAATTAGGCTATATGTGTCCTCGTCTGCCGCAGTCGTGCCTTTAGTATCTTTGAGGATGCCTTTCTTATCCTGCGAGAAATAACCGTTGTGAACCAGTTCTGGCAAGCTATCCGTATCCATATCTGAAAAGAGGCTATTATACTTAGGCTTTTTGATTGCCTTGGCATACTCCTCTTCAAACATGAGGGCGTATTTTCCTTTTTGATCCGGCGCATCATAGTCACGGTAATTGGCAACCTTATCGATAAAAAAGAGGCTCAGAACCTTAATGCCCATCGGCGTAAGTTTTAGCTCTTTATCCAAATGTTCTTCAATGGTTTTACGAATTTGAAGACGTTTATACTCATCCTCGTTCACCTCACCAATCGCATGGTTGAGCCGGACAAAGCCTTCCTTGCTCTGGAAATCAATGTATTCGTTGCCTTCCTCGCAATAGATGTCATTGATGATATAGCCCTCATAAATGCTGCGCTTGGTAATATCCTCAAACAGATCTGTGCCTTGTTTAACCCATACTGCCTTTCTTTTTGTGCCTGATCCTTGCTGAACATCCACCTCAACACGGGCGCGATGGCCGTTCTTGTTGTCAACGGCCAAAAGCTTGATATATGCCTTGTTGTGACCGTCTTTCACCTGGATAGACGCCACCTCAATCTGCTTCACCAGCTTTTGTTCATAGGCATCGATAGAATCCAGCTTATAAAGCATATTGTGTTTATCGACATGCGTGGCTGAATATCTAAACGTACAAAGCGGATTAAGGGATTTAATTGCTTCCGCAGATTTAGCCGTAGTGTCCACACTTTGCGGCTCATCAATAATCACAATCGGGTTGGTGGATTTGATAAAGTCAATCGGCACACCCTGCATTTTGTCATTCCAACGGTGGATGATGTTAGCTTTGGATTCCTTAGTTGGATCAGTAAAGCTCTTACGGAATGCGTCAATGTTGATCACCATAATTTGTAGATAATCATTGGTGGCAAAGCTGCGAACCTGCTCTAACCGTGAGGAATCATATTGGAAATAATCATACGGAGTGTTGTCGTACTGCTCCCTTAAGTGGCTTTCCGTCATTTGAAGAGATTTTAAAACACCTTCTTTGATCGCAATGCTTGGCACAACGATAATAAACTTGGTAAAGCCATATTTTTTATTCATGTCAAAAATAGAGCGTAGGTAAACGTAAGTCTTGCCGGTTCCTGTCTCCATCTCAATCGTGAAATCACGACTTTTCAGTTCTTTGGTCTGTTTCAAACCATTATTGAGCTGAATTTTGCGGACGTTTTCCTGTATTTCTTCATCCAACAAGCGCAGCCTGTTTCCAAAGCCCTTGTCTGTTTGGCTTTGCATGAGTGCGTCCAGTTGTCCAATGGGGCGCACACTTGGCATTGAGAATGTGGTTTTATTTAACTCTTGGCCTTCAAACACACCCTCGGCAGATTCCCATGCGCGGCGTTGGTGGTTTTGGTTTGGATCAAATTTAATCTTCATACCATCACCTCCTACAGACTCTTGATATCTTCGATGCCATAACGCTTGAGTGTTTGCAGGGCGTTGGTTTTGACGACATCATCCTTGAATCCTTCATCTTTGAACACAACGCGCATGATTTCTGGTTGTAGTTCTTCTTTCAGACCGCCAATACCGTTGACCACATCCATTGACACATCTTTTTCCAGACATGCCACCAGTGCGCCCATACCAATAGAGTAAACAGTCTTTCCGGCGATGGTGCGTGTTTCAATCGGCACGGTGAGATCAAGACCATATTTCAGCAGAAGTTCGTACAGTACATCTTCGCTGGAACGATCCTGCTTGATATAATCAACGGCATTCAGAAGATCTTGCTCAAGCGTATCAAAGTCTGCTTCCCAACGTCTAATATTGGAGCTATCAAGCTTTAAGACTTTGAAGCCAAAATCTCCTTTGCAATCAGGATTCTCTTCTTGAATTTTTTTAGCTGCACGGCGTATTCGCTCTTTACAAATATCAGCTACAGTTTCATATGATGCCTTATATGCCTCTGTTTTTTCGTCACATTTTTCAGGAAGTTGGACAAGAATATATCGCGCTTTTGTTTCCGATCTCATTACAGCTTCCGCAGCACTGCCTGACCCAGCAAAAAAATCTAAAACAATATCTTCATCAGCAACATTAGACACAAGAAGTTGTCTTTGTATTAATCGAGGAGGTTTTGCCGTTTCAAAAATCGATACGTTTCCAAGATACTCTTTGATCAATTTCTTACCTTCTTGGGTATCACCCACATCCTTCCTTTCCCATATGGTTTGAGGGGTGATGCCCTGTTTTACTTCACTTAAAAACCGTTTAATCGAAGGGACACTATTACCATCAGAGCCAAACCAAATACGGTTATCTCCGATCATTTCTTCTACAGTTTCTTGAGGTCTGCCCCAGCTACACCCTTTCGGCGGAGAGAATTTTTTCCCCGTTTTCGGATTGGTTATTTCGTAGTCATCACGTGGCCTATATTCTTGTCGAGTTAAATCGCTTGATTTCCATGGTCCACGGGGATCATTGTCTGGATTTTTATATCGGCTATTAGCTTCTTTTGTTCTAGGCAAAAGTCCAATAGAAAAGCTATCTATATTCTTTGCGTAACATAGAATATGCTCATGGCTATCCGAGAAATATTTTGCATCATTTTGAGGGGCGTATTTTTTCTGCCATATAATATCAGTGAGAAAATTTAGCTCACCAAACACGTCATCACATATTTTTTTCAAATTGGCCTGTTCATTATCATCAATAGAAATAAAAATCACACCATCGTCACGAAGAAGGTTTCTAGCTAACTTTAAACGCGGATACATCATATTTAACCAGTTGGTATGATATCGCCCCGTAGAGTCTGTATTTGTAGAGAACTTATACCCATCATCATCTAACTGGCCTGTATATTTAAGGTAAGTATCAAGGTTGTCCTGAAAGCGATCTGGATAAATGAATTCCTTGCCGGTGTTATACGGCGGATCGATATAGATCATCTTCACCTGGCGGTGATAGGATTTTTGCAGAAGCTTGAGGACTTCGAGATTATCACCTTCAATAAACAGATTTTGCGTGGTGTCCCAATCAACGCTTTCTTCCTTACACGGGCGGAGCGTTCCTGTGCTTGGTGTTTGTGCTAACCGGCCAGCCTTACGCTTACCATGCCATGTGAAATTATAGTGATCTTCATCTTCCACCACATAATTGCCGAGTAATTCCTGCAACTGATCAAACTTAATCTTTCCCTCTGCAAATACTTCGGGGAACAGCTCCTTAAGCTGCTCAATATTTTGCTCTACGATATCCATGCTCTTGCCATCTAGTTTTTCCATTTTTGCTCCTGTCATAATGTCAATCTCTCACCTTTGGTTTTTTTTATGTGCCCTTCTTGGTTAAGCTTTTTTCCAATGCTTCCAGTTCTTTAATATCTTCTTCATCTGCCGCCAGTGCTTCGGCTTTCTTGCGCTTACCATCAAAATCATCGTAACGATCAGCGGCCAGTTTCTGCGCCACTTTCATTTGCACCTTACCGGCATGTGTCAGCAGATCTCTTTCATTGAATTCCAAGAAAGCATCGAGCTTATCAGCCCATCCATCCATTGTGATGGTTTTACGCTTCTTTGCCTGATCTTCCGCATAATCGAGATACATCGTGACAATACGGTTCAATTCATCAATTTCATCTTGTTGCAGATAATTTTTGGCAATGCCGACATCACCCTTACGCACAATGCTGCCCTTAAAAGAGGTAACGCCCATATTAGGCTTGTTTGCATCACTTCTATCTGCAATCAGCTCTGCTGCCGTTTTTCCTGTAACAGCCCAGAGCATCTTGTTTTGCACTTTCTTAAAGAAAAGCTGCGCCTGTTCTGATGCCTTGTCGTAATCAACGGCGGTGGCATAGATATCTTTTACTTTTTGATAAAAACGCTTTTCCGAGGCACGAATATCACGAATTCTGGCAAGCCATTCATCGAAATAATCCCATTTTTCAGCTTGCTTAAGACGGTCATCATCCATAGCAAAGCCTTTGACGAGGTATTCTTTCAACACTGTGTTCGCCCAGCGCCGGAATTGCACACCACGCGGAGAGCGCACCCGAAAGCCTAACGCCAGGATAGCATCCAGATTATACATCTTCGTTTGGTATTTCTTGTTATCTGCGGCAGTGGTCAAGGAATACTTGACCACTGAATCTTCAAGCAATTCATTATCTTCAAAGATGTTTTTCAGGTGAAGGCTAACATTCTGCTTTGTCGTATCAAGCAATTCTGCCATCTCGCTTTGTGTGAGCCAAACCGTACCATCAATCGCTCGAAGGCTGATCTCGGCCAGCCCATCTTCGGTTTTATAGATAATCATTTCACCATTGCTCATAGTATTTACCTTTGCTTCCTTATAAATCCTGTTCCAGTTGCGCTATCGCTTCTTGGCACTCCTTAACTGAAACATTCAATTCCAGCTTTTTGTTAAATTGCATTTCCTTCTTTAAAGCGGAGCGCAATTCTGTAATTGCTCTTTCCAGCTCGGCTATCCGTGTCAAATTTTCTCGGCGGCTTTCGGTTTTTTCCGGCGATACAACCTGATAATTACCGCTACGTGTGGCTGTATTTAGCGCAATCACGCGGTTCTTAATATCTGTATAGAAGGCGTGAAAATTGACAAAAGACAAGCTCTTGATCGTCATGTCCTGCATAAATTGCTGCTGTGCTTTATCCGGCGCATCTGGGTTAAACCACTCCGTCATCCAGGCATCTTCTACGACCCATTTGGATCTGTCGGCCTGATTAATACGTTTATCAGCCACGCTAATAGCGATGGTATCTGAAAAGCTGAAAACAAGAACAATCGGATATGGAATAGCCTTGTTCACAAATGTAGCTATACGTTGAGCGCGGTTGACGCTGGATAGATCAATTTGAATAACGGCTACTTCATCATATTCATGGGTATCATCACGATAGGCGGCGATATTAACCGTAGCCGGTTTAAGCGTATAAACCCAACGGATCTTCTCAATATCATTTTTCAGAGCCTTTTTATCCGTGATATCCAGATCCGTATGTTCTTGGAATAGCTTTTTGAAAAGAGGCTTGTTGAGCAAACACTTTTCAGGAATCGCCATATGGTCATAGAAGGTTTGCGTCATGCTTCCACCTCCCTGATGATCAGATAGCTTATCACTTCAAAATCTTCGAGGCCGGAAAAGTGATCCTGTGTAAGCGATGTTCCACCGCGACTGAAAAGACTTTCAATGCCTTTCTCTTCGGTTTTACCGACAACAGACTGGATTGCGGCCTCCAGCATATACTGATATGCGCCCATGTCTTTACCGTTCTTTGTAACTTCATTCAGGTTAGCAACGGCCTGTTCATCAACAACCTTATTCATCGTGCCAAGTTTCTTGAAGATATCGAGACTCTTCTTGCTCTGCAGGTGGTTGTAAATAATGTTCCCATCCTCGGCCACATAGATCATATAGTAAGGCGAAAGCGCATAGTGTGGATCAAATTCGACTTTGCCGTGAATGTCTTTTAGGCAAAATATTGTGCCTGGTATGATTTCACCCATCCCTTTGCTAACAGCAGCATAAAATCCTGATGGTGAACGTTCAAGCTGCTCCATATTGTCTTTCATGAAACCGGACAGATCCATGCGGAAATCATTGAGCGTCATGTCGGTAATCGATACGCTGCCATCCATATCTTCAAGATCTATCACCGAATCTTGAAGTTGTTTCATCTGGCGGCGGCGATACTCCAGATCATTCATCTGTTTCTTTTCGTCATAATCAATAACGTTTTCTTCGCCGGTAGCAGAGATATCAAGAAGCACCATGCGGCCACTTACACGTGCCTCAAGATTGATATATTCGTCTAACTCCATATTCGGCCAAAAATTAGCAAGCTGGATCGCATCGTTGCGAGAGCCAAGACGATCTACACGGCCAAAACGCTGGATGATCCGAACTGGATTCCAGTGAATATCGTAGTTGATCAACATGTCACAATCTTGGAGGTTTTGCCCCTCGGAAATACAGTCAGTAGCAATCAGAATATCAATCTCGGTTGTGGCATCGGGATCAATTTTTTCACGTTCTTTTGAAATTGGTGAAAAATGTGTCAGCACGTTATTCAAGTCTTTCTTCAAGCCCTTAATCGTACACCCATTCGCACCGCTGCCTGTAACCAGAGCTGAGTGGATATCTAAATCTGATATCGCCCAATTCGCAATATTCTCGTAAAGATATTCGGCTGTATCTGAAAACGCTGTGAAGATAATGACTTTCTTATTGCCGGCATTGATCGGGTTATTAGCCTTGTTAGCCAATACCTCTTTAAGTTTCAGAAGTTTTGCATCTTCTGTGGCCGTCACTTTAAGGGCATCGCCTTGAAGGCTGGCAAGCAAGTTTAAGTCATCTTCTAAATCTTGCTTCCAACGCACCAAGTCCATGTCTTGGATTAGGATTTTTGTTTTATTACCGATCAGGTAATCTTCCAACATTGGATCATCAATCTCGATATCTTCAATGCTTAATTCCTCAAATTCTGAACTTTCATGACGTTCAATTTGTTCGAGTGTTGCTTGAATTTTATCGTGAACTTTGCCAACTGTTTGTGTAAAAGAGCTGATAGAGCTTTCCATGCGTTTAAGCAAATTAACGCGCATCAAATGAATCAAGCTGCGTTCACGGTCAACCTGACGGAATACTGAACTCCCACCTTTAACTTGCTGATCGTATCTGCGGCTGTATTCTTCTTTACGATCCATGCGGACATATTCAAGAGGTGCATAGGCTGCAAGATTAAGCTTCTTAATCGCCATATTCACATCTTTGAGTGCTGGAAATTGACCGCTGGTATCAATATCAGCCTTAATATTCATGGGCTTTAATCGTTCAGGGAACTCACCAATTTCAGATGCGTCATAGTATTTTTCGATGTGTTTGCGTGAACGGGCAATCGTTAGTAGATCAAGCAATTTGAAATAGTCAAAATTCATGCTTTCTAACAAAGCTTCGGCTTTGCGCTGATCTTCCGGCAGTTTAAGCCATTGATTGAATCTGGTTTGCGCTTTTCGCAATGTGTTTTCAATGCTGGTGATACCGTAGTCAAGATAAGCTGCATCACGCCCTTCGGTAATAAAGGCCACCTGATTTTTCAGATCATTCATTCGGCTGTTTACAGGTGTTGCCGAGAGCATCAAGACTTTGGTTTTAACACCAGCTCGGATGACTTGATCCATGAGCTTTTGGTAGCGCGTTGCTCCATCAGCCTTTGTGCCGGTATTGCGGAAATTATGAGACTCATCAATAACCAGAAGATCATAATTCCCCCAGTTCAGTGTTTCTAAATTGATCTCACCGGACTTGCCCCCTGGACGCGATAAATCGGTATGGTTCAGAACATCATAGTTAAAACGATCCGCTGCCAGCAGATTGCGTTTGTCATTGACGGTATAGACTGTCCAGTTTTCACGTAGCTTCTTGGGACAAAGAACCAGAACACGGTCATTGCGTAGCTCATAATATTTAATGACCGCCAAAGCTTCAAAGGTTTTACCCAGACCAACGCTATCTGCAATAATGCAGCCGTTATATTTCTCCAATTTATCAATCGCGCCGAGAACGCCATCCCGTTGGAATTTGTAAAGCTTATCCCAAACGATAGTGTCCTTGAATCCCGTTTTGGATCGGATAATACTTTCTTCATCGATGTCTTCTAAATAATCCTTGAAGATATTGTATAGCGTGATGAAATACACTAGGTCTGCCGGTTTGTTTTCGGCCAGATAATCAAGGTGTGTAAGAAGCTCACTTTTAACATCTTGTGTTGCCTTGCTATCGTTCCAAATGGTGTCGAACCATTGAATAAGTTGCTTTGTTGTATCAACGTCAGAAATACCCATGTTGATTTCAAAAGCATCTGATTTAATCTCTCCCAAACCTGTAGCGGTGAAGTGTGATCCCCCTTGTACAACAAAAGCATTGTCACCATTTTGGACATGGAACATATTTTGCGGAGGAAACGCCATCTTTCCTGTCATAGCACGTGCATTCACATGTTTTTTAAGCCATGCGGCACATTCTTTAGCAATCCGGCGTTGATCTAACTTATTTTTTAATCGTGTCTCTTCTGGTGTGCCTGCCAGCGTATGTAGTGATGCGTCATCCCAACGAGAGAGCATCAAACGAAACTCATCAAGAGTAGAGAGTTCTTTTTTTAGTGCAGAAAACCCATATATCGAGAACATACCAGAAAGGACAGCAAGCTTAGAGCTTGGCTGAATAGCCTTTTGCAGCTCGGATATAACTTTTCCATGTCCTTTGTTGTCTAATAACATATTTATTCAGAACCTTTATCTTCTCGCTTAGTATTGCTCTGATCTTTGATCCATTGATCAATTTCTGATTTTTGGAAACGCCAGCTTCCACCGACTTTAAACGCAGGCAATTTGCCTTCCGATGTAAGCCGATAGGCTGTCTTTTCATTTAACTTGAGGTAGTCAGCAACCTCTTTCATCGTCATTATGTCGTTGTCCATAACAATCCTATTTTGCTGGTAAAAAATGCAATAATGAGAAAATAGTAGAAATTTATAGAAGGATCAAGTAATTTCACAGTACAAAAACTATGATGCTAAGAGATATGAAGAAACACACAATCTCCAAATCCCAATACGTGAAGGGCTTGCAATGCCCTAAAGCATTATGGCTCTATCGCCACCGCAAAGACCTAGCCCCTGAAATCACCCCTGAAAAGCAAGCTTTGTTTGACACCGGCCATGAAGTTGGTGAGCTGGCCATGCGTTATTTTGGTGATGGTGTTGAGGTTACGAACGAATATTGGGATGTGAAAGGCGCAGTTGAAGCCACGCAGCAATATATCAATGATGGTCATGATTTGATTTTTGAAGCCACCGCTATCCACCCGATTGATGGCAGTTATGCGCGGATCGATATTTTAAAGCGCGTAGAAGGCAGCGATGAATGGGATTTGATTGAGGTCAAAAGTTCAACTTCCGTGAAAGATTATCACATCGATGATATGTCGTTTCAGTAGACACTGTTGTTAAATTATTGTTTTTAAGATAGCCAGAGCAATAAAGCTCATGAAAGTAATATCTGATTTATCATATCGCACTGCCAATCGTCTATTTTCTTTTATTTTCCCGAATATTCTTTCGATTCCTCCTCGCG
>JBCCCO010000060.1:0-17145 GCA_039033475.1 Pseudomonadota bacterium
ACACCGCGGCTCTTGTTTGGGAGAGCACATTTAATGAAATCCCATTCCAAATCCGTCATATCAAAACGCGACATCAACACTCCCCCTCTATAAAATAAGGGAAATGAATCATATTCGCTTGATTGTGTAAACTATTTTATGGGTACACTGCCTAGTTATCTGGTACAGCCCCGAAAATACATTAGCTTTGATAAAACGAAATTTTATTTCGTTTACAACATTTTATGAATGTCTTGATAAAACCGACTTGAGGACGGTTTATTGTACATCTCATACAGCACTTAAGCGTGTTGCATCAGTTAAACATGTACATGGCAAGCCAATGTATCTTCATAATCACCATGTAGATAATATTTCAGACAATCAACTGATCACAACGTCTGTTTTGAAATTACCACTCGATTATATCGCAGAATTTCTATGTCATAGATTTGCGGTCTTGAACAAATATTTGCGCTATAGCTATAAAATTCCCATAAGCTTTAATGATGAACGTTTGACCTTTTTTAATGTTAAGCTATAGGTTCAAGGCGTGAGCTTCATAGGGCGATAGACCAGTTTCTTTGCCCCACGCCGGACTGAGTTTAAACCCAGTCCGCACCGTTCATATTTTTTTCAATCTTTGCAATATGTTGAAAACTTATGATGAACACTCAGTCGGTCTTGAAGTCTTAGGAGGCGCAGACACCGGTACACAGCACAAACAACAAAACCTGAATTCTAATGACGCGACGCAGCAACAGCCGCGAACAGCTATGGAAGCAGCTCCAAAACAGGAAAAAAGGAAAACTCTGACGATGTAAGAAGGTTGTAATTTTACGAATAATGTTCCTACAGTGTTCTCATTCTTAAAAGGAGGCTCCGAAGCAGGAACACCAAAAGAAGGAGAACCCAAAGCGTAAAAAGCGAGGAAAAGTTGACGAAACGAACAAAAAATGGAGACAATGATACAGTAAATAAACTGGCTGAGTCTCAAGACATCGATCCACGGATCATAGCCATTGTCCGCTTTTTAGCTCGCCGCACTGCTGAAAGAGATTTTGCTGAGGCTGTCGCTAAGCAGGCAAATGAAAACAAGAATAAGGAAGGATAAAAGACAAACTACATGCCCTCGATAATCGTAGGATTGAGTTATTGAATATTATTGAAAATACTGAAGAAGCTCCTGTTCTGTTCCATCCCAATATGAGCAAAAAATACCACAAGGAAGTTCAAAGTCTGATTAAATCTTTGAATTCAGAGAAACATAGAGCGGAGGCAGCAGAATTAATTCGGTCCTTGGTTGATAGGATCGTTTTAACCCCAACAGCAGCCAAGGACAGGCTTGTTGTTGACCTTCTCATGGTGATCTGGCAGGCATTCTGTCAGTTGCCACAAAGAGCGATAAGAGCCTTGTCAAAAGGAACTTATCTTGGTTAAACCCGGAAGAGCAAAAGGGTAATTTTGATAGTACTGAAACCCCTGGAAATCCTGAGTTTAAAGCGCTGGTTGCGGGGGTAGGATTTGAACCTACGACCTTCAGGTTATGAGCCTGACGAGCTACCGGGCTGCTCCACCCCGCGTCAATGAGAATTACAAGCGAATACTTTACCTTCATGAAAAAAGGGTTGATCTAACGACAATTAATCAAAAATGCTGAAATATCAGACCGCTGCTTGAAGAAGAAGACACATGCCTGAAAAGACAACGTCTCTTTCTTGCCGAGTGATAGGTTTATAGCAGCACTATTATAAATGTGAAGACTTAAAATCAAAAAATATGTGTATGATATCAAAGTTTTTAGAATCTCTTGCAATTTTTAGGCTTTTTCACACTTCAATAACCAGAGGGTTAATTAATCACCAACATTCAGAACCTAATAATCACATGCAAATCTGTTTGACAAACGGATCATATATGCGTCAGACAATAATTCTATAAATGTCGTAGCGCTCTGGAACACAATGACAAATCTAATAAATATAATAAAATCTTCACTTTTGCCTGCAAAACAGCAACAGCATTCTCAGCCGGCCCATGATCTAGGGTTCTCAAAAGAACAACAAGGGGGATTTGAGAGTATTTCAGCAGTGCTTTTTATAGACTTGAGAGATTTTGCAATTTGGAGCCAAGAAAAACCCCCATCTGATATTATTTATATTATCAATCAATACTTTACAGCCATTAGCAAAACGGTCCGGCAGTGTAATGGCTGGGTTGATAAATATATGGGTGATGGTGTACTTGCTGTTTTTGGCCATACCTCTAATACGAAAAAAGGGTGTATTGAAGCCATCACAGCAGCGAGAAGAATCGATCATGAAGTTAAAAGGGTCAATTCGAAATTATCCAAAAAACTCAAGAAACCAATTTCCGTTGGTATGGGGTTGCATGTTGGCCCGCTTATTATTGGCCTGATAGGAGAAAACAATACGTCGACTATGACGAGTATTGGTCCTGTTGTAAACAATACTGTAAACCTGGAACAACTGACAAAAGAAAAGCAATGCCAAATTATTTTAACTGAAAGTGTTGCTGCGCAGAGTGGGCTGTCCTTTGATAAATTTCAAACGGAATATGTGTTAATGCGTGATGTCAATATCCCTATTGAAGTCTTTTGTATTGAAGCCGCTAGACATTTACCGAAGGCAAAAATCTAAATCAGCCAACTTTTTTCAAATATGAGATCAAACGGTCTCTTTGTTCTGGTGCTTTTAGTCCTCGTGGTTGCAAGATATACTTTTCTAGAAAAAATCCTGTAAGCTGAAAACCATCCATCACATCACTCATCTCGCCATTATCAGAGCCTTGGCAGTTGAGGAAACCGGGAAGTTTTAATAATTTATCATGATACGGTAATCCTGCATCGGCACTGACTGCGCATCCAGATTTTGGTGACACGTAGATCAAATTTTCTGTCTCACCTGTTGCAGCGCATTTGGAAAAATCAAGCCCAAATCCAAGTTCATTTAATAACTCAAACTCCCAGCGCACGAGCAAACTTGGCCAGATCTCTACATTCTCAATATGCTCTAGGATCAGCCGGTACCCTTTATAGAGACCAGGATGAGGTTCTCTCTCCGGTAACAATTGTGCTAAAAAATTTAAGGTGTTTAGGGCAGCAAGCGCCTTAGAACTATCAAGCAGATAGGAGGCATAGGCTTTATGCAATTCAAGGTTAAACGTTCCAAGATGCTCTGCTAACCGCGCTCTCCAAGTTGCCTCAACGTAATTACCAGGTTGCAACATGGGCCTTTTTTTGCGTGACCTGCCCCCATGCACCAGCCCCAACCCCCGGCCATGGTGCTCTGTGAATATTTCAGCAATGGCATTATTTTCACCGTGTTGGCGTACTGATAAAATAAAGCCGTTATCATGCCATTCCAAGGTTGTTTCTTTCTTAGATCTAAAGTCAAAATCAGGATGTCGGGTAATTCAAACCCATTTCACGATAGCGCTCTGGATCCTGTCCCCATTTTTCGCGCACCTTGACAAATAAGAACAAATGCACAGGGCACTCTGCCATCTTGGCAATATTCTTCTTTGCTTCCATTGAAATCGCTTTTATAGCCTGCCCTTTTTTACCTAGAACAATCTTTTTTTGACTATCTCGTTCGACATAGATTGTTTGCTCGATACGAATGCTACCATCTTTGAGATGTTTCCAACTGCTTGTTTCAACAGTTGAGGCATAAGGCAATTCTTGATGTAAACGCAAAAACAGTTTCTCCCGCGTAATTTCTGCAGCGGCCTGACGCATGGGAATATCGGCAATTTGATCTTCTGGGTAGAGCCATGGACCAAGTGGTAAATTATCGGAAAGATAGTTTTTGACATCTTCAACGCCAGATCCATCGAGAGCTGAAATCATGAATACTTGGTCAAATTCAACTTGCTCGCAAATCTGGCCAACAAGACTAAGCAAGTCTTCTTTTTGTACCCGATCAATCTTGTTTAAGCATAAACTCTTTTTCAGGTTCACTGTTTTCAAGCTAGATAAAATTGCATTATTTTGTTCATCAAGACCTTTGGCTACGTCAATTAACAAAATAATCTGGTCGGCATCTTTGATACTGTCCCAAGCCGCTTCTACCATTGCCTCATCCAGCTTACGCTTTGGAGCAAAAATGCCAGGTGTATCAACCAAAATAATTTGCGTTGCCTCTGCCATAACGATCGCACGGATCCGGCTGCGGGTGGTTTGCACTTTATGCGTTACAATTGAAATCTTGGTCCCTGCCAGGGTGTTGGTAAGCGTTGATTTCCCTGCATTGGGAGCCCCAATAATGCTGACAAAACCACATTTGGTTTGCGTTTGATTTTGTTCGTCTTGCTGATTTATAACCATGATATATTTTTCTTTGTTGAGAGCTTGTTATAAAGCGGTCACTTTCCTTATCATATCAAATCTTTGCTGATAAGAGGGTATAACCTTTAACAACAAACCCTTTTCACCCTGCATGTTTATCGCCAACAGTATCAACGCTTCCCCCCCAAAAGGCTCGTTCTGGCAGCTTACAACCCTAGCTCATCTTTTGGAGACAGAACGCGGGCGTTGGTTTTTGTGGGTGCCGGTTAGTTTTGGACTGGGTATTCTATGGTATTTTTTGTTAGGATCAGAACCCTCATGGTTCATGACAAGTGCATTTGTCTTAGCCGGTCTAACCGCCATGTTTATCACCAGTGCTTATGGCTCCAAACGTTTTGTTATTGGTTTTACTTTATCTAGCATTTGTATCTGGGCAGCTTTTGGTTTTGCAATTGCAAAAACACATACATTTGTTTTGCAACATCCTGTTATCACTTACAAAACGCCAGCTCTTAATGTGCAAGGGTGGGTTACACACGTGCAACAAAAGAGCAAAAAGCAAGCCCGTGTTATTGTTCGTGTACATGCAATATCTCAAGATAACACGCAAAAAAAGAAAGCACGATATAAAAACTATACAGCTCCCAAATATGTGCGTTTGCGCGTTAATACAGCGAAAAATAAAATTCAGACTGGAGATTATCTCACTTTTAAAGCAATCCTATATCCCCTGCCCCAACCTGTTCTTCCTGGCGGTTTTAATTATGCTCAGAAATTATGGTTTGAGGAAATCGGTGGACTAGGATTTACCATTGCACCGCCAGAACACGTTAAAAATAGCCCAGTGCCACCACTCCACATTGTGTTTAAAGCAACGATTAACAAAATGCGATCAAAAATTGCGGAACACATTCGTGGGGTATTACCTGGGCGAACAGGCGGCATTGCTGTTGCTTTGATTACTGGAGACCGCTCTGGTCTCTCTGAAGAGACTGTGGATGCTTTACGTCATTCCGGTTTGGCGCATATCCTGGCTATTTCTGGTTTACACATGGCAATGATTGCTGGAGCAATTTATTGGATGCTGCGCTGTTGTCTTGCGCTTTTTCCGACACTGGCGCTGCGTTTTCCCATCAAAAAAATTGCAGCGATTGTTGCCTTATTAGGCGGTTTTTATTATCTCCTCCTGTCGGGGACTGCTATTGCGACGCAACGCGCGTTCATTATGGTTGCTGTCATGTTCTTAGCTATTCTGCTTGACCGGCCAGCCATCACTTTGCGAAATGTCGCAATGGCGGCAATGATTATCCTCATCATTAAACCTTATAGCGTGCTTGATGTTGGCTTCCAGATGTCTTTTGCTGCTGTCATTGGCCTTATTGCCTTTTATGAAAGAGCGGCGCAAATCAGATACAAAAAACAACTAGAGGGGCCGCAGCCAGGAACATTACCCTCGAAAGATCATCTCCCCCACCTGAGCTATACAGTCTCCTTATTCCATTCACTTTGGACATACATCGCAGGCATAATTATTACGACACTTGTTGCCAGCTTAGCTGTCGCGCCCTTTGCCATTTTTCATTTTCATCAGTATAGCCAATACGGCTTACTTGGAAATCTGCTTGCTATTCCAGTTGTTGGCTTGATTGTGATGCCGATGGCTTTACTCACCCTACTTCTGATACCTTTTGGTCTTGAAGTTCTGCCTCTCACTTTCATGAGCTGGGGCCTTAGTTTGCTGCTAGAGGCAGCCACAATGGTCTCAAACTTGCCTGGAGCTGTTAAATATTTCCCGCAAATCCCCACATCTGCTATAGCCTGTATGGCGTTAGGGGGATTATGGCTTGCCATATGGCAAAACCGTTGGCGCTATTGGGGATTATTTGGCATTGCTTTAGGCCTTGCCTTAAGCCCGCTATACACCTTTCCAGATATTCTTGTTGAACGAGAGGGCAAAGTCATTGCCATTAAACAGCCAAACGGACACCTCGCAGCACTGCCAGGCCGCACTGGAACATTCAGCCTCAAACAATGGCTTAAAATTTACGGTCAGCCAGGCCCTATAAAATATGTGCGCAACAAAAAGCTGTTTGTTTGTGATGACCATGCCTGTTTGAGTAAAATTAACACACGTACAGTAAGTTACATCAAACACCCGGCTGCTTTTTCTGAAGACTGCTCTAAAGCCGATATTATTATCTCCACCCTGCCCCATCATGGACAATGCGGAGCATCACCTCTTATCATTGATAGCAAAAGCCTGAAACAAAACGGTGCATACAGTATTTACATAGATGGAGATACTCTTAAGGTCAAAACCGTCAAACAGATTTTAGGAGAGAGACCTTGGGTTATTCAGAAGCCAAGAGCTATTGAAAAGCCCGTATTTTTGCAATATAAACGCCGTTAGATTAATCTAGATTAGGGATAAGGAGAGTTTATTTTAAACATCAAAACTCTTAACGTCATTTCAGCGAAAGCACCGGCCCGGATGGCTCAATTTTTAAGAAAAATGCTCCGGCGTGCGAGCTGGAATCTAACCTTTATAAGCAAAAAAATACTATTTTGCTTGAGATTCCAGCTTTCGCTGGAATGACGGTGGAAAGTCTTTCACTTACAACAAATTTTCCTGAATTTTAAATTAATTTACTCTATTTCAATACCTTAGTTGAACACAATCATACACATGACAACAAACGCATCACATCAACCGGCTGAAAACACATCGCGCAATTACAAAGTGGCTGCTTTATATAAATTCGTTGCCCTGGATGATTTTCAGGACTTGCAACAGCCGATACTCGCATTTTGCAAAGCCTATGATATCAAAGGCACTTTGTTGCTCGCACAAGAGGGTATAAACGGTACAATCGCAGGGCCTCATGAGGCCATAGATAACTTGATTGCGTATCTTTCTACAGATCCCATGTTCGAAAAATGCTTTCAAGATCTGGATGTCAAATTTTCGTTCGCCTCTACTCCCCCATTTTTGAGAATACGGGTCCGCCTCAAAAAAGAAATCGTCACTCTCAAAGCCCCGGAGGCCTCTCCTACGCGGCAAGTGGGAACATATGTTGACTCAGAAGATTGGAATACGATTATCTCTGATCCTGAAATGGTGGTGCTTGATACCCGCAACGATTACGAAGTTTCAATCGGCACATTTGAAGGGGCAATAGATCCGAAAACCACAACCTTTACTGAATTCAAAGATTTTGTTTCCGAAAACCTCAACCCAGACACGCACAAAAAAGTTGCCATGTTTTGTACCGGTGGGATCCGCTGTGAAAAAGCTTCATCATACATGCTTGCTCACGGGTTTGACCAAGTCTACCATCTTAAGGGGGGCATTCTCAAATACTTGGAAACCATTCCGGAAGATAACAGCCTTTGGCAAGGGGACTGTTTTGTGTTTGATGAGCGCGTTGCGGTTGGTGCTGGTCTTAAAGAAGGTGGTTACACCCAATGCCACGCTTGCCGCCACCCTTTATCAGCAAACGACCGTGAAAGCCCAGATTTTATCCAAGGCATTCAATGCTCTTTTTGCAAAGACAAAAAAACCGAGGCAGACCGCAAACGTGCGGCATCACGGCAACGGCAAATTGAGCTTGCCAAACAACGCGGTATTACTCACATTGGCGATCAGGCCAATGATGATGCGAACAGAATGAGAGAAGAGAAATTAATGCGAAAATTTTCTCAAGCTTGAAACGTGAATTAAGCTTTCTTTTTATCTAGCTTTGGTTGTGGTAATGGCTTTTCAACAAACAGCAGAACCATAAGTGCTAGAAAAGCAAACAGACCAAGAACCGCTAAAGTCATATAACTTGCACCAGAGCCTGCAAAACGCACGGAATAGTCAATAATCTCTTCATATTTTAACACGGCAAAAGCACTGACTATCACACCTGCAATTTTCCCCACAGCCTCTAGGTCTTTCTCAAAACGCCTGAAGAAAAAGAACAGCAGCATCAAAGCCCACGCTGCAAAGGTCAAAGTTAGTATGGGGGTTAGTGAGGTATAAATACCATCGGTAAAGGTGCCATATAGCGCATGGTTAGACTGAATAAAAGCCTGATTTGTCAACGGCCACACCAGCATGATAACAGCTCCAATGATCAAGCCACGTTCAACGTTGTCAACATAATCCGGATACAGCTTATCGACTTGCCGCCTACGCGTTGCCAACAGAAAACCAATAATCAGCAAGACCAATAAAAAATAAATATAGATCGGCAACAAATACACATAAAACGTTTCTGTCAAAGAACGATTTTCAATCGGTGTATAGAATTTTTTAAATGCATTCGCAAAACGCTCTTGCGCTTGACAACAGGTTTGCGCATCTGTTTTCGTCTTGGTTACAAAACAAAAACGCTTTTCTTTTAACTGTTGCGGAATAGCAAGTAATGGATCTGGTGTACAAGTCCTCGTAAATACCCTAACACCAACACGCCCTTGACTGACAAGACGCAACTCGCTCAAAGCATCGAGCACAGGCAACCGTAGACAGCTTTGTTTTGAGGGGTCACACCCGGCTGGCTCTCCTTTATCTGCCTTTAAAACAGATGGCTTCACCCCCCAAAAAGTCCCAACACTGCCTTTTTGAATTTGCATCGTTATGCCATAGGATGCCGCGACCAAAACAATCATACCAAAGGCAAACCTGCACTTTCCCCATGGAACATGGCGCCAATAAATATCGACGAGTATTGCTGATGGATAATAAAAGGCAATGAGGGCAATAATGCCAAATGTGGGGAAAAAGAAGAACAGATGACTGTAAAATAAGGCGATATCAAACCAATAGGTTTCGCGAAATTCATAATATAATGCGCTTGTAAGTGTTATGAATGACAGCGCAAAAAAGATAAAAATACCAACAACGAAAAGACGCGCACTTAACAACATGGATCGCCCCCAATCATTTTAAATATGTTTACAGACAAAATATTCATTATAAAGAATTTTAGGTCATTTTTAGATTATGATGCAGAAAGAACTTCTTTTTTTTCCGAATTATGCTCGGTTAACGAATTAAGGCCATAGTCTTTTTTCTTTTTAGCCGATTTTTCTTTTTTAAGTTTTTCCTTTACAGAGATCTCGTTTTTTGACTGATCTTCACTCTCCGGAGTTTGAGAATCACGCTCAAATAACTCTTCTAATTCTTTTGCTGCCGTTCGTGCCCTGGCCTGAAGTTTTTCAATATCGGTGTAATCCGTATAATCTTTATATAGCCATTTCCGATCTAAATCACGAAATGTTGTAATCGAACGGGTTGCTGTAGAATGGCTTTCCCCCAACTCAATGAGTACATCTTTTGTCATATCAAGAGCTGACAAAAACATCTCGCGGGAAATATATTTCACACCTAAATCAAGCAACCTGTAAACGTGCTGACGATTTCGCGCGCGGACATATAACGGTAAATCTGGGAAGTTTTGCTTGACTAGCTCAACCAATTTTATTGTCTCTTCAACATCATCAATTGCAATCACTAAAAGCGCAGCCTTGTGAATTTTAGCTGCTCTTAAAACAGCTAACCGGGTTGCATCACCATAATATATTTTATTGCCAAAACGTTTCACAAAATTTATTTGATCCGCAGACTTATCAAGAGCTGTGAAAGGGATCCGTTTGCCTTGTAACACCCGCGCAATGATTTGACCAAAGCGTCCAAAGCCAGCAATGATAACATGCCCTTTTTCTTCCGGCATAGTATCAAAGCCCCCATCTGCTTTACCTTTACGGCGAAACAATACTTCATCTAAGAGTAAGAAGAATGGCGTTGTGACCATTGACAGCGTAACTGCCAAAGTCAATAACTGCGAGATATCACGGGTAATCACCCCACCCGTACTTGCCAGTGCAAAAATCACAAAAGCAAATTCCCCACCTTGTGACAGGTAAATTGCAAAACGGCGAGAAGAGGCATTATCTACGCCCCAAATCAGGGCCAGCACATAAAGGATCGCGGCTTTTACAAAAATTAGGGCGAAAACAATTCCGAACACAGCCCAAGGGTTTGCCAAGAACAAAGATAAGTTCAATGACATACCTATTGCGGTAAAAAACAACCCTAACAATAGCCCTTCAAATGGTTTGATATCCGCTTGGATTTGATGGCGATACGGCGAATCTGCAAGCAGGGCTCCAGCGATAAAAGCACCTAACGCCTGTGATAACCCAGCCCATTCCATTAACAGAGAAACACTTACCACGGTGAGCAAAGCACTGGCCGTCATGGCCTCCACAACACCTGTTGCTGCAACAAGACGATACATCCGATCAAGTGCATAT
Source organism: Pseudomonadota bacterium (assembly GCA_039033475.1). Taxonomy (GTDB): domain Bacteria; phylum Pseudomonadota; class Alphaproteobacteria; order Rhizobiales; family CBDHHC01; genus JBCCCO01. The sequence goes on from JBCCCO010000060.1 coordinate 10,589, forward strand.
TTGCCTACAAAAATCACCAAGGCGATTGTTAAAATGCCTTTGCCAATCGCAAGTGGGTCAATGCTGTTTTCTAAAGCAACAGCAACTCCCAAAAAGGGCGTGATTGCCAGTAGCGGAATCGCAAATAAATCCTGAAACAGCAAAACAGAAAATGATAAGCGGCCATAGCGTGTTGGCAGTTCTTTTTTCTCATCCAAAACTTGCAACACAAAAGCAGTAGCAGACAATGAGAGCGCAAAACCTATAACCAAACTCGCCGTAAGATTAAACCCCGCCGCGATAGCAATCCCGGAGAGCACAAAACCCGTTACAAAGACTTGCCCACCGCCAAGCCCAAATATAGCAGACCTTAAAGTCCAGAGCCTTTGTGGACGCAATTCCAAGCCAATCAAAAACAATAAAAGCACAACGCCAAATTCTGCAAAATGCAGAATGTTTTCAACCTCAATAGCATAACTGGCACCGATACCATTCGGACCAATTAAAACACCCGCAGCCAGATACCCTAGTACCGCACCGATTTTCAAAAGCTTTGCGATAGGGGCTGCGATAGCAGCAGCAGCAAGAAAAACTGCAACTTGTATGAGAAAAGAAGGATGTTCCATACCAAATTTAACTCACGTCATAGTCTTTTAAGAAAACAAGATTAGTATACTTTTGTGTGTCTTGTTTGGAATATTAAGGATGACTATTTTGGATAGATTATAATTGTTTTAGACTTTGCAGCATTTTTTTCATTTTAGCACGTTTTTTATTTCACATTCTTGGAGTTTTAGTATGAAAAAAGCACTTTTTTTGAACACGATATTTGTCATGACGTTTATAATCACGCAAGCGTATCTTGACAGTCCTGCCCATGCGATTGAATGCAATGACCAATTCCAGATCATCAAAGGTCATGGAGAACTATCCACACCCTATTGTCAAATCAGCTATTTAACCGAAGTCTCACATGAATTTGGCTATAAGCACTCGTTCCATGAAATTCGCAAAAGCTTTTTTTTGAAACAAAAAATTTGCGATCATATTGGGGATGACATCCGCATCAGCAGTATATGCCATAGTTTTAAATCTGATCAAGGCAGTAATTTTTTTGATTAAGCCACCACACTAATAAACACCCAGACACTTGTTATCCCCGCAAAAGCGGGGATCTCTATTAAATTCTAATGAGATTCCAGCTTTCGCTGGAATGACAAATTGACAGTATGTTGATAAAAACAAAGCATTCTAAATTAGATCAGTTATAAATTAAGGCGTACATTTGCAGATTATAGCAGTCGCAGTTTTTGCCGTCCCATAGGCTGCTTTTCCAATTGGTTTACATGCAGCTGTGGCCTTTAAACCTTGAGGGTATTTAGGTGGTTTACATTCCATATTTTTACAGAACGTATTGCATCTTTCTTTTGCATCATCTACAGCGCTAATTGAAAGTTTTTTCTTATCACTGCCGCATGCTTTTAAATTATCATACTTTTGGGAAGCAAAGCCATGTATCTCCTGTTGGCCGCAACTGGCACCCTTAGCATCCTTATAGCTTGCGTATTTCTCCTTTTTCTCTGCAATAGCTTCTTCCTTTACAGTACCTGCATAAGTCGGAAGTATAGAAAATAACAATACACTAAATGCTAGAATATATCTCACATACGAATATTTCATTTTATTCACCCTCATCTTCAAAAAAATTAAAATTAAACCTATATATTTAGATGAATACTTATATGAGATTCAATGAAGAATAAAAGCTCTATAAAACTTTAGGGATAAATAAATTTGCTTTCTTGGGCAGCAGGGCTTTAGAAGTGCAATAAAAAAGGCCCGTCAAAGACGCGCCTTTTTATTTTGACATAGAGTTCGTTTATATAAAGAGAAACCTATAGACCTATTCCCGGAAATGTTTCCAAGGATCATCATCTTCTTCTACGTGTAGTTCACCAGTATCTGGATCAAATACTATAGGGTCTAGAGGTTCCAAATATATAGGGTCTAAGGGGGCTATAGGGTCCATGGGGTCTATAGGTTCCATGGGCGGCATATCTATAGGTTCAAAAGCTATGGGGTCTATAGGTTCTATGGGGTCTATAGTAGGGAAGTCAGGGAGAGCTACAGGGTCTGGACCACCAGCTTTTAATTCTTTGATTATAGAAATAATTTCTCTTCCAACTTCTTCACCGAATATAAACCCTGAAATATTTTCCGCTTTTTGGGCTTCACTTCCACCATTACCATCTAATATAAAAATATCGAGGCTATCGTTTGCATTTTCAAAGTTAAACACATAGACCCCTTGCCCTTTATCATAATGATAGTCACTTACCTTTTGAGCTATTGTGTCCTTCGTTGACTGATCTAATTGAATATAATCTGGAACCTTTATAAAATCTCTATCTTCTTTATAGTGACTCCCATCAGCTTGGTTGCCATCAATTTTATCCTCTCCTTGACTTAAGATGATTGTATCGCTCCCGCGTCCTGCAAATATAAAATCATCACCACGACCACCGTTTATTACATCATTACCATAATCACCATGAATACGATCATTACCTGCACCACCAAATACTCTGTCATTATCGCCCCCAGCACGTATATAATCTGCTCCTTTTAGGGCGACTATAAAATCATCTCCTCCATTTCCATAAATGTCATCATCTTGCATTGTCCCGCGTAAGTAATCATTCCCATTACCGCCTCTGATTTCAGTCATATGTATTGTTCCCTTGTCGATTAAATTTTAACCAAAACATAATAACACTTCAAAATTTCATTTTATATCCGTGTTAACTACGCATCAAAATAAGTAGTCATAAAAATGTGTGGGAATTACGTAGACTATCTAAGTAGTGGATGAGGCTCTAACTCGAAAGTATATTTAAAAAACAATGAGTTATATGGCTATTCAATCGGAGCCAAATGCAGGCAATACGCCGAAAAAAACGCAATTTGACCAGAAAGTCATATCTGGCAAGCAAGTTTTGCATTATACAGAAAAATATGGACCATACGAGTTTATCCGGTTTTGAGGTCTATATCCAGGTTGTTTTACAAGTCCTCGCAAGCTGCAACAAACGCTTTTTGTTTGGCAATATCCAAACCTCGTGGCACGGTCTCTGACTTGAGGTACACCATATCAAGACGGCCCAAAAGCTTGATCAAGCCGGAGCGAGTATAACTGACTTCAAAGGTCTTTTTAATCCATTCGCCAATCTCGGATGTGCTACGTGGTAATGTCTCGCTGATCCAAATCTTAAGCTTATCTTGCTGTACGACTGTGAGCTCACAAGCCCGGCCCTTGTAACCAAAATCTCCAAGCCAACTGACACCGCGGCTCATATACTGGCCATATCAATACCGGATTGTATCGTCGTCCATATATAAAACTTTGGCAACTTGCGCGCAGCTCAAGCCATCATCAAGTAGCAAAATACCGTTCGCCCGACGCGTCACACGGCTCTTTGCCTTCGCATCATGAACATGTGGAGTTAATTCTTCCCGAGATGTTGTGTCTAAAAAACCGCTTCTGATCATACTTATCATATCAAACTGCTTCGCGATATTTTGCAACTAATTTCTCGGGTAGCATTGGAATCAGGGTATATGTAATCGTTAACAGGACAGCAGTGATTATATATATGCAACCGAATCAAATAACAATGAGGCATAGGATGAAAGCGAAACCACTTCGGGTTGAGAAGTTTCTAGATGAGATGGATGTTGTTGTTCCGTGGTCAGATTTGGTTTCTGAGATTAAGCCACACTATCCAAGCGGTCAGCTTGGTGGTCCTGCGCATAATTTTCAGTTGATGCTTCGGATTCATTTTTTCCAGCTCTGGCATAATTTAAGAGATCCTGGCGATATACTCCTGCTCTTTGAGAACCCGAAAATTTAAAGTTGAAAATATTAAGGCTTCTCTGAGCAAATCAGCTTTAAAAAAATAGGGTTCTCAAGGAAACGTAGTATACGCAAATGAAAAATATAAAGAAATTCAAAGCATTATTGGCTAAACTCTCCTAAAAGCAAGATAAAACCTCAACCAACCACCTTCTCAACAAAGGATTCCACCACGCGTTTTTGGCCGGCTTTATCAAAATCAATCGTTAGCTTGTTGCCATCAATATACGCAATTTCACCATAACCAAATTTGAGGTGGAAAATACGTTCTCCAACAGAAAAATCGGAAGACTGTGAAACACTTGATGCAATTAACTCGCCTTCAATCATTGGAGGTGTTCTATGCGTTTTTTGTGCATACGAATGAGAATCAGACCTTGCTTTTTGTTTGGCACGCTGCCAACCTGGTGTTTCATAGGTGTTTGAGAACTTGCCCTCAGTTTGAAATCTGGAACCATTCACTTGGTTATAACCACCATAAAAACCACTATCCTGTTCAAGGGTTGTATGCTGTTCTGGCAACTCATCAATAAAACGTGACGGCAACGCTGTTTGCCATAATGCGTGAACACGGCGGTTTTGCGTATATGTTATTTTGGCATGTTCCATCGCTCTGGTGATGCCAACATAAGCCAAGCGGCGCTCTTCCTCTAATCCCGCCAGCCCAGACTGATCCAAGCTTCGTTGATGCGGAAACAACCCCTCTTCCCAACCAGGTAAAAATACGGTTTTGAACTCTAACCCCTTCGCAGAGTGCAAAGTCATTAAGCTGACCTTATCCCCATCATCTGCGGTTTCAGTGTCCATGACTAAGGAAACGTGCTCTAAAAACCCATTGAGGTTTTCAAATTCCTCCATAAAACGGATCAGCTCTTTTAGGTTTTCAAGCCGAGTATGAGCTTGCGGCGATTTATCTTTCTGCCACATTGCAGTATAACCGGACTCATCTAGTATCAGTTCTGCTAATTCAGTATGTGGTAATGTGTCTATTAAGGATCGCCAGCGAGTAAAACTCTGCATCAAATTATTTAGTGCATTACGCGGCCTTGCACTAAGTTCTTGCGTATTTATCAAATCATCCACGGCAGGGGCTAAAGGAATAGAGCGTGCTTTCGCATGAGCACGGATAACTCTAAGCGTTGCATCTCCTAGACCACGTTTCGGGACATTAACGATGCGCTCAAATTTAATATCATTTGAGGGGTTAATCACCACATCCAAATACGCAATTGCATCTTTGATCTCCTGGCGTTCATAAAAGCGTGGCCCGCCAATCACGCGGTATTTGATATTACATGACATGAAACGGTCTTCAAAGGCGCGCATCTGAAAACTGGCACGAACCAAAATAGCAATATCATTCAATCTATGCTTTTTGCTGTGAAGCTGTTCGATATCATCAGCAATTTGACATGCTTCTTGCTCATCATCCCCCAGTCCTTGAACGACAACCTTTTCACCATCCCCTGCGTTTGTATGAAGTGTTTTCCCAAGTCGCCCTTGATTCTGTGCAATAAGCCCAGAGGCCGCCCCAAGGATATGACCGGTTGAACGGTAATTTTGTTCAAGGCGAACAGTTTTGGCTCCTGGAAAATCTTTTTCAAATTTTAGGATGTTATCAACTTCTGCACCGCGCCAACCATAAATGGATTGGTCGTCATCCCCGACACAGCACACATTTTGATGCCCTTGAGAAAGCAACTTTAACCAAAGATATTGGGCCACATTGGTGTCTTGATACTCATCAACTAAAATGTAAGAAAAACGTTTATGATACTCTTTGAGAACATCAGGGTTGTGTTGGAATAGCCTTAAACATTCAAGTAATAAATCACCAAAATCAACTGCATTTAGATCCTTCAAACGCCGCTGATAAAAATCATATAATTCCGCCCCTCGACCATTTGCAAAAGCAATTGCGTCTTCCTGTGGCACTCGTTCAGGCAACAATCCACGATTTTTCCAACCATCAATATAAGCAGCCAATTGCCGAGCGGGCCAACGTTTTTCATCAATGTTCTCTGCTTTGATAATTTGTTTCAAAAGTCGAATTTGGTCATCTTTATCTAAAATTGTGAAACTTGATTTTAATCCTACAAGCTCATAGTGACGGCGCAGAATTTTAACACCAATGGAATGAAACGTGCCAAGCCAAGGCATACCTTCCACCATCCCGCCAACAAGACTTCCAATCCGCTCCTTCATTTCACGTGCGGCTTTGTTGGTAAATGTCACGGCTAAAATTTTGCTGGGATGCACCCGTGTACTCATGAGAATGTGGGCAATTCGTGTTGTTAAAACACGTGTTTTCCCGGTTCCAGCCCCTGCAAGAACGAGTACAGGCCCTTCAAGCATCTCAACAGCTTCTCGCTGTTTTTCGTTAAGGGTATCTAGGTAGGATGGACATAATGTCGCACCTTGAGTTGTTAAAATGTTTTTTGTTTGCGCGGACATAAACTATTTATTCCTTCCAAGAGTATCGCCCCTTAAAAAGCGCTATAATTTACTCCAGGTGAAATGTAACCGAATCTTTTTTCTAACTTTTACTATGTTAGCAGCATTTGATGATGAAAAAATCTATTCTTTCAAAGATGTAAATTTTTTCAACACTGCCGGTGCGAAAATTATAAAACACCAACAAATATTAGTTATGTCAAATTAATGC
>JBCCCO010000061.1:0-17030 GCA_039033475.1 Pseudomonadota bacterium
ATTTAAAATTAAAAAATATATACTTTGATAGATGAAAATAAAGTCATTTTTTAATTACAAAGGCATATTATTTTAATGTTCTTTATTGTGCCAAAAAGAGAAACCCCAAGTCATTATCCTATATAAAACCATAAGTTATAGAACAGCTTAACAACGATAAATTAAGTTATCCATAAGCATAATTTTCTCTTATTTTTGAAATTCTTCCTGACAACAATTTAGCATTATGATAAACTTTAGAAGTTTGTAAATTTTTTCCTAACAATGAGGTTTGAGATGGAAGTTGAAAGCTTTGAGGATTTCGTGAAAGAGACGCAATGTGTTTATAGCTTCTCAACTTTGGTGAAAATTTTTTGCCGCAGCATGAGACAACACAACTATGATAGCATTGTTTTGTTTCGCTTAAAAGCAGGCCGTCTCGCTGCCATGCCTGTCGCGCAATCAAATGAGAGTATTACCAATCAGTATTTTAAGGTTGGTCAGGAACAAATAAATCCTGTCGTCGACCATATTCGCCAAACCTCCGAACCCTTTTTCTGGTTTGATCTTTACCGCAAAGCCAACTTAACCGATGAGCAGCGAAAAACATTGAGAGACTTTGAGCGTAATGGTGCCGTGTCAGGTTTAACAATTCCATTGCCCTCTCTAGAAGGTGAACAAGCAGTCATATGTTTAAGTAACTCAGAAGCCAATAGCGAAGCAAGAGAAAACTTGCCGCTAATTAATGCAAAGTGCATGCAATTTTGGCTTATGCTTCACAAGCTAGATGATGGCTCTGTCGTTCAAAGCGACCATCTGTTGAAGGATATTTTAACACCGCGTGAATTGGAATGTTTGGAGTTATGCCTGCATTTTGAGTCAACAAAATCGATAGCACATTTTTTGGAGAGGGCTGAACAGACGGTTCAATTTCATATATCCAATGCTATCCACAAGTTAGAGGCCCAAAATCGCACACAAGCAGTTGCAAAAGCCTGCATGCTAGGTTTAATAGGTAAATCTCTTACGACTTCATAATATAAAAAAGTATTTATTCGATTATATTATAAAAGGAGAGCTATTTAGACGTTCGTATAAAGTTTTGGTGAAATAGTATTTTGAATTTAATCGTAAAGTGAATAACAAATATGGCGATTTTGTGTTATAAATCTATTCCCCCCTTTAATCATATTAGTATCAAGTTATGAAATGAGGCAGGTTCATGTCCCTAGAATTGACAAAAAACAATAAGTTAAGTACACAAAATTCCCAATCTCTTACAATGGTTGACGTTATCATTATGCTCAATGCAATTCAGGAAGAATTGTCACGCGATGTGGTAACGCGCTCTCTTGCGAGTGTTGTTCGTGATGTTTCAAAAGAGTTGAATGAGATCCGGGAAATCGCTGTTCAAGTCGCTCAAGAAAAAGATGCAATACGCCATTAGATTTTCTCGATGTGGATAAAAGTTTTATCCTAAAGCCAAATTCCAACATTACATCAAAATTGATTTATACTAGACAGAGAACAAACTGATTCGGGTGTAAATCAAGCTTGTGCCTAGAGCACGCCGCACAAAAGTGGGGATCTGTTTTGCGTAAAAAGATTAGACGCGATCAATAGCATTTAAATCACTTTGAAAGACATGCTTCCGGAGACCCTGACATGACAGCAAGAGCCCTTAAAGAGGCTAATATTGCTCAAGTTGCTGTTGTGCGCATCCTATCAAGCGGTCTGTTGGGGTGTACCAAAGCAAAGCTTACGTTAGATCTTTTTCCTTTTGTATCGCATCGGCTAAGTAAAGGAGAATGGCAACGTAAACTTGACAACATCATAACAGATTTAATCTGCACTAAAGATATGCAGATTTCACCTCGTGGGCGCTATCGTACAACCTCAAAAGGGGAAAAAAAAGCACTAGCTTTCTTGGGCATCCCTAAACTACCAACCAAAAACTGGAAAGACTTAAGAAATATTTTTTTGGTTGCCAAGGCGCTCGGTCTTCGCCCACAGCCTCTAAATACTCTCAAGGCTATTAATACAGCCAATGGTCTGCGTGCAGCTGTTTTAAAACAGCATTACAAACTTCCCCTTGAAGGTGATATTCCGACAGTTTTGCAAGTGCGCAATGCATTAGCTGTTGATGTCATACAAAAATCATTTTCAACAGAGAATAAAAACACAAAAGCTGATATTAAATCTCACATTCCTAAAAAGCTGGCAATTTTTCTAGCAAGCCAAAAATTACGCCGCCCAAGGCCTGTAGCCACAACCGAACAATTATTAGGACTACTTGCTGCCGAAGCTGTCGGCTGTATTCAATCGGATACAAATACTTTAAGATTAGAAATTCTAAAAAAATTTTCTACCCTCCAGACAGCACCTCACGAATCTTGTATTATCTTTGATCATAAGAGACATAGACGCATGACCATATCGTTATCTCAACCAGAATTAGATTTGCATGCTACGGCAAATGCTTTAAATGCAAACGTATCATCAGATCTGCAAAGCTTTTCAGAGTATGTGATGCGGCAAGCAAAAGACTATGCCATAGGCTGGTCTGGCAACAAACGCGCCTTTATATCTCATGTTTGGAAGGGCATACAAACACAAGCAAAAGACTTAGAATTAAGTGAAGAAGAATTTAAGGATATGCTCTCAAGTGCACATAGGGCAGGCCACATAACGCTTGGCATTGCTGATTTGCGTGACAAAGATAATATTACAGACATACAAGCATCGGTCACGCGCTATAAAAATACTGAGTGGCATTTCATCCGTATAAAAGATTAAGGGGACCTTAATGAACCGGATAGAGAAATTGCTCCGTTCAAAGCGGGCATCGTGGGTTTTTGACCATAATATCACCTGGGAAGATGATATTTGGAAAGCAGATTTTTTTGATGTTGAGCAAGTGCATAAGGACGCACGGCGCAAATATCTGGATCTGTTATTTGATATCACAGAAGGTGAAAGTTCTGTGCAATCGCGCATTATTATGTTCCAAGGACAATCCGGGGCGGGCAAAACACACCTGCTCAGAGCACTAAGATCCTATTCCCATTGCGCAGATAAAGGCTTCTTTGGCTATGCTCAAATGACGCCTGATGTCAAAAATTATGCAAACTATTACTTACGGCGTTTGATCAATTCTTTAGAAAAACCATACAGCCCAATAACACGTTCTGAAAACAGTTTGATACGCCTTTCTCAAACTCTTGTCGCAGATAGTAAATTGGTATCAACAGATCAGTTACATCATTTGCGCGAAGCTGAGTTAAATGATAGTGAGCTTGCAGAAGTCATTATAGCTATAGCAGATAACATTGTTGCATCAGATGAATTTTGTGAGCATGATATCGACATTAACATCGTCAGAGCGTTACTTTACATTCAAAGAAATGATCCTCGAATTGACCAGAGAGTTCGACAATATTTGTATGGATCCAATTTAAACACTTTAAATGCAAGCAGTGTTGCAGCTCTAGATCCGAATGAGGGCGAAGACAGAGCATTTGAAATCATTGAATCGCTTGGTCGCATTATGTGGATCACCAAGCAAGCTGCACTTGTGTTTTGTATTGACCAGGTTGAGGATTTACGTTTTTTCGACAATGCCGAAGAGCGTTTTCAAAAAGCCATCAGAGATTTAATTCAAATTGCCAATCGGTTGCCATCAGCAATTATAATGATTTCGTGCTTGGATGATTTTTACTTCCAGATGAGAGATTATTTGCCGCAATCTTTTATTGATCGTATTGAAAAATCCCAACCTCTCATTTTGCATGAAACGCGCTCGGAAGAAGAAGCCCGCATGATCTTAGAGCGTCGCCTAAAATATATTCTTGATGGCGAAGGTGAAGAGGATAGTGATGAATACATTGAGGAGCTTTCTTCTCAAAACGAAATTGCGAGTACATCTCTAAAACTTGAAGATTTTTTTGGTATAGATTTTGTGTCAGAACTCTCTGGCTTATCAACGCGGCGATTGTTGGAGGCCGTGGAATATCGGCGCAAAGAAATTTGTGAACTTGTTCCACCTCTTGCTGTAAACTCTACAGTACAACATTCGCACAAGGAAACCTCGGTAAATTCCTTACCAAAAGCCAACCGGGATCAAATTAACGACATTCAACAACATTGGGAACGCTTTGTTGGCAGTTACGATGCAGAAATTCCTGCCGATGAAGACGATCTACTCGGGATCATATCGTCGGCTGTCAAATTAAGCCAATGCGAAGGACTGAAAGATATTCAGATCACTATTGAGCCTGCATGGCAAGAAGATCTGGCCGCCATTGACTTGACGATTGAACATGACAGCACAACACCAATTGACACTCGACTTTTCGTATGCAATCGCACCTCTCAAGGCGGCGGCTTGAAACGACAATTGGATAGAGTCGTGAGTGCGGCGGAGGGGAAAAACGCAATTATTGTACGCGCTAGTGATTTTCCACCAAGTCCCAAAAGTGCAACCCATGACCTCCTGCGTCAGTTTCGTAAAAATGGAGGGCGATCTACGGTCATTCCTGTTTATGAATGGGAGCGGATGATAACGGTTATTGAATTCCACCAAAATTACAAAGAATTAATTGGATTTGAAGACTGGATGAAAGCCGCACAAGTATTGAGCGACTTGCCATTCATTAAACAAGTGTTGCGATTGGATTTACTTAATTGCGAGCCTATAAAAAAAGAAAGCACTGACGTAAAACCAATACTAAGCAGTTTTAATGGGGCCGACCCCTTACAGGAAAACGAAGCAGGGAACACGGATGACAATGTTCATCACATAGATTTTTCAACTAATAGCAATCCTGCTCAAAATAATAATGAGATCACAGACACATCATCTGATCCAACCTCAGATAATGAGTCTGAAGAAACTGTTTTTCAGCAGATTCAGGCGGGTGAAAATGAAGTTAAGATTGGTCACGCTTTAAGCACTTCTAAAGAATCTGTCATTTTTCCGGTCAATACTTTAAAACGCCACGCTGCTTTTCTTGGTGGCTCTGGATCGGGAAAGACCACCCTTGCCCTGACTATTATTGAGCAACTTCTTGAGCAAAAGCTCCCCGTTGTTCTGATAGATCGTAAAGGTGATTTGTGTAGCTATGCCAATCCACAAGTTTGGGAGGAAACAGCACTCTGCGAAGAGCGCTTAGCAATACGCCAGCGCTTACAAGAAGAAGTTGACGTTGCGGTTTACACCCCAGGACGCATTTCTGGCAGACCCATTTCAATTACATTAATGCCCAATGGCGTTGCGGATTTGCCTGCCCACGAACAGCAACAATTGGCCAACGTTTCAGCTGCTGCCATAAGCGATATGCTGCACCTTGGCAATTCTGCAACCCACCAAAGACAAGAGGGCATTTTAACAGTAGCCCTACGATTGCTTGGGACAATCAGCTCACGAGAGGTCACCCTCGCTGATTTAATAGGCTTGCTTGAAGATGATCATAGCGAAGTCGTGGATGAAACTTACCGGATGGATCCATCGGGTAAGCTGCGCCGGGACTTGGTCGCGCAGCTCGATTCTTTGCGCCATCGCAATTGGGCCCTTTTTGAAGGTGGCGGTGAACCTCTTATGATGGAATCTTTACTTGGCAGAGGAAAGTTTGCCGCACCAGACAAAACTCGCCTGTCAATTATATATACTGGCTTTCTAGGTGATAATGAAAATATCATGTTTTGGGTCGCTCAGTTCTTATCAGAAGCTTTACGCTTTTGCCAACGCAACCCAAATGAAGATTTGCAAGCGGTTATCATGTTTGATGAGGCTGATCTTTATATTCCAGCAAACTCAAAACCTGCAACCAAAGAGCCCTTGGAAAGTCTTTTAAAACGTGCACGTTCTGCGGGTGTTGGCATCATGCTGGCAACGCAAAGCCCTGGCGATCTCGATTATAAATCGAGAGACCAAATCACATCTTGGTTTATAGGTAAGGTTCGTGAGGACACTGCGCTAAGAAAGTTAAAAGCAGCCTTTTCTAGTGATACAGGTATCGATCCAGCAACCGCACTGCCAAGTCAGAAAGTAGGACAATTCCACTTGATCCAAGAAGGTGTTGTGAAACCCATCATGGCAGATCGGTCCTTGATCAAAGCAGATCAAGTTCCCTTTGATCAAATTGAAGATCTCGCAGCAGATACAACCAACTATCCCCTGAAAAGGAAGAAGAAGCCGCAACTTGGGTTTGACTTTGGGTAGGATTTTCGAGGAGCAATAAGTACTTTTTCTTTACGAAACATCTTTTGGCATTGTTGGTAAAACAACAACACTGAACCAGAAGTCTTCAATCGCATGAACGACTTCTGTAAATTTTTCCATTTCAACAGGCTTGGTAATATAACTGGCAATTTGGCTATCATACATAGCTATAATATCCCGCTCAGCATCAGACCCAGTCAGGGCAATAACAGGAATACGTTTCAAGAGCCCATTATTTTTGATCTCTTGCAAAACTTCATGGCCACTCATTTTGGGCAAATTAATATCAAGCAAAATTAAATCAGGCGTAACATGATTTCCATAAGGTGTCTCTTTTTTCAAAATTGCCAAAGCCTGTTCACCATCCCGCGCAATATGAAGGCGGTTTGCAATTTTTGCCTCTTGAAAAGCTTCTTTAGTTAGAAAAATATCTGCTTCGCTATCTTCGACAAGCAAGATTTCTATGGGACGATTGTGCTGAATGAGTGTCATTTTCTTTTGCTTTCATTACAAGAGAGAAACTATAAGCATTATAAACTAAGCTATAGATTAAGATTGCACTTTAGGAATACTGAAATAAAACCAACTGCCTTCCCCATATTCTGAGTCCAACCAAATTTTCCCTTTGTACCCATCAATAATACGCTCGCACAACGCAAGCCCTATTCCTGTGCCAGGATAGTCCTGGGACGTATGCAGCCTTTGAAACAACTCAAATATTTTTTCAAAATATTTTTTCTTGATACCAATCCCATTATCTTTAACGCAGAACACCCATTCGCGTGTTCGGTCCTCATATGAAATTACGATCTGTGGTTTTCGCTCTGGATGTCGATACTTTAAGCCATTGCTAATAAAATTTTGCATAACGCAAGAAAAATGCCCTGGCTCCATATAAATTTCAGGCATACGTGTTTCACAAGAAATCTCTATATCTTGCCCCTCCATCGTAACTTCACATTGCTTAACCAAAACATCTATTTCTTTCTGAGTATTGATTAACTGAGGCTCATGTTTTTCTTGGCTGAGACGCGAATAAGCTAATAAATCAGAAATCAGGTTATTCATGCGCTTTGCTGCATCAACCGTAAAGTCAATATACTTCTTGGCTTTTTCATCAAGCTGCTCACCATAATCGCGCTCTAAGCGTTGCGTGAAATTTGAGATAATACGCAAGGGTTCTTGTAAATCATGTGATGCAATAAAAGCCATACGCTCAAGCTCTTTATTTGACTCAATCAATTCAGCTTCAGTATCCCTTAACCTGGAAATATCTGTCGCTATCGTACACAAAGCATAGATATCTTCATTTTGGTCATAGAGCGGAAATTTTATACTGATAAGATGAAAATTTTTATTTTTGAATACAAAGTCTTTTTCAACGGTAATTGAGTCTTGTGTAGAAAAAACAACCTTACTGTTTTTGTCAATAAGACCTGCTAATTCTCCTTCAAACACCTCTGAGAAATGTTGCCCCAGGATATCTTCTTTTGCGTAGTCAAAAAGCTTGAGTGCCGTATTATTGGCATTTAAAATACGGCCTTCCGTATCAATAATATAAATAATTGCATTAAGATTATTGAGAATTGAATTTAAATCGTCATTCTTCTGGCGGAGCTTATCTTCATACTTTTTTGTCAAAAGAATTTTTGCGATAGTCTTGCCATTTTCAATATCAATTTCAGACCAAGGTTTGGAAACATAACGGCTTTCTTGCTTCCAACGCTCAAAAGACGCACGCGGCGTCAGGTGATATCCACTCTCAGTTTTGGTAATATTTTTTTCAGGTTTTCCAGCCCATTCTATTTGTCTGGCTTGACCTTCACGAAACCACACCACATAATCGACCATGTTCGTACTAACAGGCACTGCCAACACACCACTTGTAAGGGCTTTTTGCGGAAGGCCAAGATCAGTATCTCTCATAATGGAAGTACTCGCAAAAACCTCCTGATTGAAATTTTCTTCAAGCCATTTAATTAAAGAGTCTGTAAAGGCTGTGTCAGGAATAAGCCCAAAAGCAAAATGCTTTCCATCAACGTAAACAACGAGACCATCGGCATTAACGGCCTTAATGAGCATCTCATACTTATCTTTCAACACGTGCATCAATGTAGCATTTGGTGTGAACACACCCATAATCTCATTCACATAGGCCTTCTTTTCAATGACTTCTATGGTCTCATCGCTCTGCTGTAAAGTGGATAGAAAAGAAGAAAATGTATGGCCGACAAGCTCTGCTGCCATGCGAACATTATAGGAAACAAAATTGGGTTCATGGTGATGACATGCAATGAGTCCCCATAATTTACTATTTTGCATTATGGATATAGACATAGAAGCCATTATCCCCATATTCTCAAGATATTGCAGATGCACTGGTGACACACTACGTAATGCTGAGAAGCTCAAATCAATTGGCTTTTGGCTGTCATCAAGGTCATCAGGGAATAATGCAGATGGCTGATAGGAGATGTCAGGAATAAGCCTCAAATAGTTCCGGGCATACAATGCACGCGCTTGTTTCGGGATGTCAGAATGCGGGAAATGCAATCCCATATAAGAGCTCATATGCTCTTCTTTACTCTCTGCGACGACTTGACCGTTCCATAGCTCATCAAATCTATAGAGCTTGATCCGAGAAAAACCGGTAATGCGGCGCACTTCATGAACCACATAATCAAACAGCGCCTCCTGACTTTCAATCTTTTGCAGATTGGTAGAAAACGTCATGATGTCTCGGTAGAAGTCCTGCCTTAGAATGGATAAGGTGGTTTCCCTTTGCGGCTCTAGCTCCAATACAAAAAAAGCGCCTGATTTATGAATAATAGCATCAAAGTGATGCGTCTCACTATTAACTTTTAGCGATAGCAAGGTCGAACGAATGGGATTGAGCGCCCCCTGAGACGTTAGTTGCTTAAGCTCTTCAATTTTATCCGCATCAACAAGTGTATCCAAATTTAGATTGAGTAAATAGCGCGGGTTTTGTTCTAAGAATTGCGCAAGATTTAAACTGAATTTCTTAATATTAAACGCGTCATCCAAAATCAGCATAAAACCATGGGGTTGAATGCTGCCGGGAATATGTATTTGTTCATCAGAACAGGTTTGGAGAGCACCATCCAACTCTTTATCCGTCAAAGCCTGTCGTTGCTCTGCTGCTTGCCCCATTATGTGTGGATCCTATTCTAGATATTTATATTGTGGGGAAAACGCGCAAGCATCTTCAAGTTCCACACTTGCCATAACCACTCTTCCAAATATTGAAAAGTCAAGATTGCAGACTCTCTGCATTGCTTTTTACTGGTACACGCGCTTTCAAGGTTTTGCAAAAACTGTCGCCACATCAGCAGCGTCTTTTTGCCCGATCCTATAAAAAAACGAGCACCACGCTTGCCATCTAAACCAAGTGTTCGTTTTAAGTTTTTTGCAATCACCTGACCACCAAGCCCGGAACCTAACAAAACGTATTGAACGCCAAGCATACTATTCAGTTCCGTGATAAAAACCGGCAGCTGAAGCTCAGGCAGAGGATTAGAACCCGAATTAAGGCTTGAGAGATCTTTGCGGATAACAGACGCATCAGACAAAGGACAAGCATTTTTATTAAGCTGACACTCGAGTGCCGAATAAAATCTTTCAAAACTCTGTAATACGAGAATGTAATGGGAAAGACCAAGGTCCTTTGAAATCAACAAACCGGTTAGCGGGTGGTGATGCAAACGCTCGTGCACATTAGAAGTACCCAACTTTAAGTAGGAAGCAACACTTATTTGCTGCGCCTCAGATATCTCTAAATGAGGCGCTTGAGACGCACGACAATCCTGAATGTGGCGATCCGCCTTTTGCCTGTACAATGATTACTTCTCAGTATAATGAATACGAATTTTATAGTCTGAAAAGTATTACCAAATAATAAATAACACAACTATAAGTTACAGCACCGCCTAAGTTTTACACTAAATTTAGGAAAACTTATGAAATGAAAATAAAACAGCTTACAATATTACGCTGCTTGAGTATTCATATTATATTTTTCATCTTGTATTAATTTTAAGAATTTAGAAGGCAAAATTTTGTCACGCTGCCAAATAAAAGAATGAGCCCCAACCTCTCGCAAAACGTCACTACCAAGGGAGCAGGCACCATCAGGCCCAAGCCGCACCAATCCTTCTGGTCGTTCTAAAGTGCGAATAGCAAGCTCACTAAAATCCACATTGTCTTGAGAAAAGCCATCCTGAGAAAGAGAATGCAGCTCATCATCAAGAGCGAAAGAGATATTATATTTTGCAGCCCACTCCCTCAAATAAAGCACATCCTCAAAAATCTGTTGATTGTCCCCTACAGGCCCCCCTACTTTCTGCTTGCCAATTTTTATCAGAGGAGAGAGAGACCACATCTTTATTCCCAGGTCAGACAAACGCTCGGGTAAATTTTGCAAAAGGTGCCTACGACCAGGTATCAAAACAGATGAAACTGTAATTTTCTCAGAAAACGTAGAATCTTTGCGCATAATAGTTTCAAGGCCATTGAGTGTTTGCTGAAAGGCTCCTTGCAAACCGCGCAGTTTATCATGATGCTGCGCCTCACCACTATCAATACTGACTGATATACCAGTTACATTTAAAGCCAAAACATCGTCAGCCTTTTCCGCCAAATATGTTCCGTTTGTAATGAAACTTCGCGGCAATTCATAGTCACGAGCCGCTTCCATAATTGCCTTGGTATACGCCCAAGACTCTGGAAGCAACGGCTCATACCCCTGTATGCTAATTGCAGAAACAGAATCATCAACAACGAGATCATCTATGAAAGAAACATAATCAGAAACAGATAAGACATGCTGTAAAGCTTCTTTTCGCTGCTTAACAACACAGAACGGACAATTGAGATTACACTTACGAGCTGGAATAATAAAGGTAAGAATTAAACCTGATTTTTTTGTACTAGCACCCCTTGGAATAGCATAGTTAACCGCCACGTCACCGCCCCCTATGTTTTTTATATTTCTTTCTTGTAAGGCAAAAGACAAATAAAAATAAGATTATTTTATGGCAAGTAGTGCAATATCAACAACATTTTATTCAGCTTATATTGTCGAAATATATAATGACCCAACAGAGTGCTAGATTACATTATTTTTACAATTCAATAATTAAATCAAAATTTAAGGAATTTTTAATTCAAAAAACTCTTCTATTGTCATGAATTTCCATCCATGCTTTTGCGCAGCATCCAATAGACTGTTACTCGACTTAGACTTATTAGGGTTTACGTATTCTGAAGAAGCTAAATATAAGTTCTTGAAGCTTTGATCACTCCCCTTGCTTGGGCTTGGTTTTTCAAAAATAGGAGGGCTCTCGTAAATACCACGCTCCCTAAATGTATTATATTTAATATCATTCATACCTGAAGGCAAATTTTTGATTGTCACAAGAGCATTGAAACCATTCATAGTCGTACCAGTGCCATTTTTTAATTTCCATGAGCTTGGTATATCCCGGGGAAAAATAAAATATTCCGAAATAGGGTTACCTTCATCAGCGATGACATCGCTTTTTTGAGGGCGGTATTTATCGTTGCTTTTTTCTCTAAATAATACAATCACACAACTACGCAATAGATGTTCCCATTGTGGGAATCTATTTTCAGTCAATCCAATAGCACGACCAATACGAAACGCAGTTTTAAGCAAACCAATATCATAGAATGTTTTTAAACACCTTGAGTCATTAGTAATAACAGGTTCTCGTAGAACCCAAATATGCAAACGCGATGATTGATCTGTCGCAATGCTTCTAAAAAAGATAGATATATTTTTAAGCCAATCGATAAAACCTTGCGCGGGATCATCATCCATAAGTATATGCACTGTTTCAGAAGCAACAATAACTGTTTGGTCATTTTTTCGGCACTTACGATAAAATCCATTTGGTCCGAGTCCAGGTGCGGCTATACATTGCAGCATATCTTGCGACTTATACAGCTTGTTACAAACTTCTGTAATAAGACATTTAAGCCCAGCCTCCTTGCCGGGGAATATACTTTTAAATCCCCCATGGTTTTCATCAGAGACATCCACATGACCAAATGACCAGTTTTCGAAGGCAACTGTTAAAAATGCTTCAGCTAAATCTCTTTTAATGCCAGGTTTTGACTTTTGCGTTTTGCGCCCAGCCCCAAAAAGTGATTGATATTGATTGCGCGTGAACTTACGACCTATAATTTGAGAAATTTTTTTAGCAATAGCTGTCTCAGTCATGTGACCGCGGCGGCCGTCTCGTTCTTGTTCACGCTCCCAAATTTCTTTTGCAACATAAAAGAAACTCCCAGGTTCTAATTCTGCCCAATAAGGAAGTCGGTCTAAACTCTTAACATTACGCAAGTAGTTTTTTAATTCATCCTCGGTCGGCAAAGGCAACATTGTGTATCTAACGTCTTTTCATTTTTTGTTGTTCTGGAGCAAGTTGTGCATGTGTTAGCATACTCGAAATGCGCAAAAGTTGCAAAAAATTATCAGCAAAACCAGCAGTTACATCAAAATACTTTTTCCAAGCATTCATCCTAATCATTGCATCAAACAGCAAAACCAACGAATGCCGCTTATGGAAAGCAATTTTCATTTTTGAGTTAAGATCCAATAGTCACTAAAAATGGAGTATATATTATGTTTAAAGATGACTATAACTACCAATATGATGATGATAACGCTGATGTAATCAAAATTATTGAATTCAAAAGAAGGCCATCCCGGAAAAAAAATATTAATTATATACGTATCATTATAATTATTATTTCAGTACTCAGCGCCTTTGTTTCTTTACTTCACTACATGAACAAACTTTGTGAGCAACAACCAAGGTGCAACAACACATACTTTGAAAGTAAGATGAGGTAGATTTTTTATGAAACAAAACAAAAGCAAAACGAAAAGCATTTACATTCGGGTGAGTTTTATTTCACCCGAATGTTATCTCACAATTTAAGCCGCCCCCAAAGCCTGCTCCAAATCAGCAATAATATCATCAATATGTTCAATACCGACACATAGACGTATCATTTCAGGTGTGACACCGCTTTGTTTTTGCTCGTCTTCACTCAGTTGACGATGCGTTGTAGAGGCTGGATGACATGCCAAAGACCGGGTATCGCCAATATTGACCAAGCGCTTAAACAACGCCAAAGCATCATACATTTTTTCAGCTGCCGCAAAACCACCTTTAATGCCAAATGTTAGCAGCGATGCACATTTTCCATCCATATATTTTTGCGCCAACGCATTGTACTTATCTCCATCAAGACCTGCATAATTGACCCATTCAACCTTAGAATGACCTTGCAGATATTTCGCCACAGCAATAGCATTTTCATAATGACGCTCCATGCGCAGTGGCAAAGTTTCAATCCCTTGCAAAATTAAAAACGCATTCATTGGTGATAATGCAGAACCGGTGTTGCGTAGCGGAACAGTTCTTGCCCGGCCAATGAAAGCGGCAGCTTCAAAAGCCTCGGTATAAACAACACCATGATAAGCTGGCTCTGGTTGGTTCAGCATGGGAAACTTATCCGCATACTTCGCCCAAGGGAATTTGCCAGAATCGACAATCATGCCGCCAATTGAATTGCCATGCCCACCCATATATTTTGTCAAGGAATGCACAACAACATCTGCACCATATTGAATAGGTTGGATCAAGCATGGCGTTGCCACAGTATTATCAACAATAAGCGGCACCCCTTTATCTTGGGCAACTTTCGCCAAAGCCTCAATATCGATAATATTGCCTGCAGGATTACCGATGCTTTCGCAAAAAATGGCCTTAGTCTTCTCATCAACAAGACTGGCAATAGCCTCAGCCGTATCATTTTCCGCAAAACGCACATCGACCCCTTGCTGCGGAAACATATGCGCAAACAACGTGTAAGTCCCACCATACAATTGTGGAACAGAAACAATGTTATCACCTTGTTGGGTAATGGTTTGAATAGAATACGTGATTGCTGCCTGCCCGGAACTTAAAGCCAATCCCGCAATACCTCCTTCAAGAGCAGCTACCCTTTGTTCTAAAACATCATTGGTTGGGTTCATAATCCGTGTATAGATGTTGCCCGGCACAGCCAAATTAAACAAATCAGCCCCATGCTGCGCATTGTCAAACTCATAGGCCACGGTCTGATAAATTGGCACCGCAACGGATTTTGTCGTCGGATCT
This sequence comes from Pseudomonadota bacterium, assembly GCA_039033475.1. Lineage (GTDB taxonomy): Bacteria > Pseudomonadota > Alphaproteobacteria > Rhizobiales > CBDHHC01 > JBCCCO01. Next base: position 14,413 of record JBCCCO010000061.1, read on the forward strand.
GTTTGATACCCGTGGTGGATGGCAACCGTCTCTTTTTTCATAGATGTCTCCCTTTTGCTTGCAATACAGGCTTCATTGACATGCAAGCAATTCATTTCAAATATTTTATGGTTAAAAATTAGAACAATATCAGCATTTTGCAAAGTAGAACTTTTATCACGCAAAGCCTATTTACAATCGCTCTACACCGTGTTTTAGAATATAATGTTTTATCAATAGAATTCTATTTGCTATCATAACATTATAAAAATGCCGCAAAGAAAAACACAAACAAAAAAAAACATCAAGCATAACCGCAAATCAACCGAAGAGATCGCTCTAGGCATTCGCCGCCGTGTGTTTGAACATTGTATGCACAACAATGGCGGATACCTGTCACAAGCCTGCTCTGCTGCTGAACAATTGGCCTGGCTATATAATGAGCAGCTGCATTTGGGCGACCCCACTCTTCCAATGATCCCCAAGCCTTTTGCTGGTGTTCCTTCGGCGCAGAATAAAAAATATCATACCGGTGCTGGCTATAACGGCCCAGCTGAAGCAAACTATGACCGACTATTCATAGCCCCTGCTCATTATGCTCTTGTGGCCTATGCCACCCTCATTGAAGTTGGCCGCCTAGCTCCAGAAGCCCTTGAGATGTTCAACAAAGATGGCTCATCTGTTGAGATGATTGGCGCAGAACACTCTCCTGGCATGGAGGTGCATAATGGCACCCTTGGCATAGGCTTATCAACCGCAGCAGGCCTTGCCTATGGCCGCAAACGCCGGGGCGAAAAAGGAAAAGTCTGGGTTTTCATGTCTGACGGAGAAGTTCAAGAGGGTCAAACCTGGGAGGCTGTGCAAGCCTGTGCGCACCACAAGATTGATAATCTTTGCGCTATCATGGATGTTAACAAGCAACAGTGCGATGGTGCCATGGACAGCGTGATGAAGGTAGGCAACATCGCTGATAAGCTCCGCACATTTGGCGCGGCTGTCGCAGAAATCAATGCCCACGATTTAGAGGCAATGCGCCAAGCGGCAAAAACCCGGCATAAAAACAAACCCTTGATTATACTGGCCAAATCCTCTCCTTACCACGGCATGTCGCATTTAAAGAAACGCTTTCCACGCCTACACTACGTCCGCTTTCAAAATGAAGCAGAACGTGCAGATATGAACAAAGCCATTGCCAAACAACTCGGTGTTCAGGAAGTCGACTATCATGTTTAAAATGATCAAACGTCCCTATGCCGAGGCTTTCGAAAAATACGCTGTCAAAACCCCAGATGTGCTATGCTTATCAGCCGACCTCACCTCCTCTTGTGAAATTGATGGATTTCGAGACCGCCACCCAGATCAATTCCTCTCGCTCGGCATGGCCGAACAAAATATGCTAAGTTTTGCTGGCGGGCTAGGCCTTGCAGGCTTTCGACCATTCCTGCACACTTTTGGGGTCTTTCTTTACCGCAGACCGTATGACCAGTTGATGGCTTCTATTGCTTACCCACGCAGAAAAGTAAGACTGATGGGTTTTTTACCCGGTATAACAACTCCAGGAGGAATGACCCACCAGGCTATCGAAGACATTTCTGTGATGCGCTCGATACCAAACATGACCATTTTAGAAACCGGAGATGCAACCGAAGTTAAATCCATCTGCCGTGTAGCAGATAGTATCGATGGGCCGGTCTACTGCCGCATCCTGCGCGGCATGGTACCGAAAATTTTTCGCACCGGGATCAAAGTTGGCAAAATGCGTGAGTTAGGAGATGGCACAGATATCCTTATCATCACAGCTGGAATTACCACAGAAGAAGCCATGCGTGCACGACCTGCCCTTGAAAAAGCAGGCGTATCCGTTCGCCATCTACACATCAATACCATCAAACCTTTTGATACAGGCGCGCTGCTTGACCATATTCATTCTATCAAACATGGCATTATCACACTGGAAAATCATGTTGTTACCGGGGGCATTGGCTCCCTTGTAGCTGAAATCATGGCTGAGGCTGGTGCAAACAAAAAGCTGATCCGCTTGGGCTTGCAAGATACATACGCTCATGGCGGCTCACGGCCCTATCTCATGCGCACCTATGGCCTTGACGCCTTAGCACTTGTGCAAGCTGTTGACCGCCTTATACCAGAACAAACAGGCATCACAGAAGAGGATCTAAATGCTGTGCGATATGAAGATGTACACTCCATCGCAAAAGCTGAAGGGTTATAGTGAATATCACTGCTGTCCCGTTAACTTTCACAACAATGCCATCTGATTTTTATTGACCTGTTTTCCGGACACAGGGTCACCTTGCAACAGCGCCATCAGATCACGTTTTTCAAATAGGTTGAGTTGCAGCACCCTCAATATCTGTTGCATAGTTTTTATTGTCTTCGAGTGGGCCTTGAAGCAAGCTAGGAGCAGATACACACATAATGCAATCCAGATCTGTGTCAGGAGCGCAAGCCAATCTGGAACATCTACAAGTCAAAACCTTAGTGCCTGACCGAAAAGTTATTGAGTGATATCAAGGGATTATGATTCTCTGTGTTTTTGTCGAACATGGAGGATCAAATGCCTTGGGATGATATCACTCGAAAAGACTATAACCGCAACACAGGAAGATATCCAAGTGATA
>JBCCCO010000062.1:0-16889 GCA_039033475.1 Pseudomonadota bacterium
AAATTTGAGGATACTTGTGCATATTTTTTAATATGCCAAAATAACGATCAAGAATTAGAAACAATAAATTGTACAGATAACATAAATGATAGGTCTTGTTATTGTTACACACGGTGAATTGGCTACAGAGTTTCGCTCTGCTCTTGAGCATGTTGTTGGTCCACAACAGCAAATCAAGACAATTTCTATTGGTCCAGATGATGATATGGAGAAAAGACGCAACGATATCATAGATGCGACACGTGAGGTTGACACTGGAGATGGTACAGTTTTGCTAACTGATATGTTTGGTGGGACGCCATCTAATTTGGCCATTTCAGTAATGGAGCATGAAAAGGTTGAGGTGATTGCAGGTATAAATTTGCCCATGTTGATAAAGCTTGCGTCCGTCCGTTCTGAATGCAGTATCTCAGAGGCTATAGAGCAAGCACAAAATGCAGGACGTAAATACATCAGCGTGGCAAGCCATGTCTTGGCAGGAAAGTAGCCGCAAAGTTAGCCGCTAAATATGTGTATAAATTTTCTCCATCCCTCTTTCTGATGACATATTATGCGTTTATGAGATATAGCCATTGGCTATAAAGATAAAACAAATAATGCGGCTATATTGGATCTCATATTATGGACAGTGCTATCAGCCCTTCTGAACACACAATCAGCGGCGAGGAGGGGGCATATGCTGCTCGCGTTACAATTTGCAATCAAAAAGGCCTTCATGCGCGGGCCTCAGCGCAATTTGTGAAATGTGCTGCAACCTTTAATTGTAATGTTTATGTCAGTCGTGGCGGTGAAACGGTTGGTGGAACTTCAATAATGGGGTTAATGATGCTTGCTGCCGCTAAGGGTTGTGAAATCTCTATTAAATCAGACGGGCCGCAGGCAAAAGAGGCTTTAGATGCTTTGGTGCAGCTTGTTGAGGCTCGTTTTCACGAGGAAGCGTAAACAAGAGTATTTTGCTTGGTCGCAACTCTCGCAGCCCTCTTTTATATGTCGTGTCTTGCGCTATTCTTGAACATATAAAAAAATCTTTATATCTTTATTGCCTTTCCCTTCCAGACTTCATATAAATACGGAGGTTGTTTTTAAAGCCGTGATGACTGACTTGATGCGAACCGTATTTTTAAGGATTATAATATGACGAATACAAATGATTATATTGTTGCAGATCTCTCCAAGGCGGACTGGGGTCGTAAGGAAATTGATATTGCAGAAATTGAAATGCCTGGTTTGATGGCTGTGCGTGAAGAATACGGTTCGGCCCAACCTTTGAAAGGTGCACGGATTGCGGGTTCACTTCATATGACTATTCAGACAGCGGTTTTGATTGAAAGTCTGCAAGCCCTTGGTGCAGAAGTGCGCTGGGCGTCTTGTAATATTTTTTCAACCCAAGACCATGCTGCTGCTGCAATTGCGAAAACAGGAACGCCCGTATTTGCTGTTAAAGGTGAGACACTGGAAGAGTATTGGGATTATGCAGACAAGATTTTTGATTGGGGGAATGGTGATGTCGCCAATCTCATTCTTGATGATGGTGGTGATGCGACCCTTTTAGTGCTGCTCGGCTCTGAAGCTGAAACCAATCCATCTGTATTAGAAGATCCCTCAAATGAGGAAGAAGAAGCGTTATTTGCAACCATTAAAAAACGTTTGGAAAAAAATCCAGGATGGTATTCAAAAATCAAAGCGAGCCTCAAAGGTGTGTCTGAAGAAACCACAACGGGTGTGATGCGGCTTTACCAGAGACAAAAAGCAGGTCAACTGCCTTTTCCAGCCATCAATGTGAATGACTCAGTCACAAAATCGAAATTTGATAATAAGTACGGCTGCCGGGAATCTCTCGTTGATGCTATTCGCCGGGGAACAGATGTGATGTTAGCTGGTAAGGTTGCTGTTGTTGCAGGCTATGGAGATGTTGGCAAGGGTTCTGCGCAATCGCTACAAGGGGCAGGGGCACGTGTTCTGGTTACAGAAATTGACCCAATCTGTGCATTGCAAGCGGCTATGGATGGCTTCGAAGTTGTGACAATGGAAGATGCTGTAACACGTTCTGATATCTTTGTAACAGCAACAGGCAATAAAGATGTGATTACAGCAGACCATATGCGCGATATGAAAAATATGGCTATCGTCTGTAACATTGGACATTTCGATAATGAGATTGAAGTTGAAGGCCTTAAAAATCTGAAATGGAATAACATCAAAGATCAGGTTGATTTAATTGAATTCCCAGACGGTAAAAATATTATTCTGCTCTCTGAAGGACGTTTGGTCAATCTTGGTAATGCTATGGGGCATCCAAGTTTTGTGATGTCTGCTTCTTTTACCAATCAGGTGCTAGCGCAAATTGAACTTTGGCAACACAACGATAAATATAAAAACGAAGTTTATGTGCTTCCCAAACATCTGGATGAAAAAGTTGCAGAACTTCATCTTGCTAAAGTTGGAGCGAAGTTAAGTAAGCTTTCTCAAGAACAAGCTGACTATTTGGGATTAGCTGCTGCGGGACCATTTAAGCCTGAGCAGTATCGCTACTAGAGCGATTCAACCTGAATTGAATTCAATTCAGATTGTAAAAATTGCTCGTTTCAAAAAGACTACAGCTTGTCAGATGAGGCGTAGCCGAAGTTGACATGCTGTAGGGCGCGTTAAGCAAAACCAAATCGGTGACCACTTTTTCGTTATATGCACCGCGTTTTTATGGACGAGAAAATCTTCCACCTTTAAGTAAAACGACTTAAAGGTGGAGGGGCTAAGTTTTAAAAGGTAAATTACTACGCGCGTCTTCTTGTGTATGGCGTTAAGCCGCCTTCAGAACAGAAAGCTTGCTCATTACATTCTTCATTTTAGCAATATGCTCTAAATTCAGAGGAAACTGGATTTGGGTTCCTGTGTTGTCTGTGTTTGCAAGGCGAGCTGTTACTGTATCTCCAGTATCTTTTATCAGAAATTCGATTTGTGTTCCTGAATCTATATTCATGTTGCATACATCTAGGTAAGCAAAAGCTGTAGATATTTTGGTGATAATTGTTTTGTGCTTTTGACCGCCAGCAATAAGTTCGGCTTTCAATTGAACATCGTGAATTTCAAACGTATCTTCATCACTCTTACTGCTTAACGCCTCAATAAATGTTTTAACTTCATCACTTAACGTGAGAGCTTCTTTTGATACAATTGCGGCACTTGCTTCTACTTCATGTGCTTCTTCAGAGCTGGAAATGGAAGCCTGGTTTACCACTTCAACACTGTCTTTCATATTATGAGAACTGGTTGCAACAGTTGTAAAGCTTTGAGCAATTTCTGAGGTTGCCAATTGCTGCTGACTTACAGATTCAGCGATATTGGTTCCGAGGTTACTGAGTTCATCAATTGTTTTATTGATTTCGGCAATATAGTTTTCCGCATCTTTCGTCATGCCTTGAACAGAATTCACCTGGTCACTGATTTCACCCGTTGCTTTTGCGGTTTGAGTTGCAAGTTCTTTCACTTCGCTAGCAACAATGGCAAAGCCTTTACCGGCCTCTCCAGCTCGGGCAGCTTCAATTGTTGCATTCAGAGCTAACAAGTTCGTCTGTTCCGCAATTTCTCGAATAAGATCGACAACACTTGTAATTTGGTGTGAGGCTGAAAGCAGTTCTGCAAAACTCTGGCTGGTGCGATCTGCTAGTTCTTTGGCTTGTTTTGAAATATTTGCCGAATGATCTGCTTGGTGCTGAATTTCAGAAATGGAAGCGGTTAATTCTTCTGCGGCTGAAGATGCTGTGGTCACCGTATTCGCCGTTTCGCTTGCTTCATTTGTTAAAACACCGGCTTGCGTTTTCATTTCATTAGCACTTTCCGACAGCACCATGGCTGTATTCGAAATTTGGTCTGAAGAGGATGATACGCGATCAAACACACCACGTATTGTGCTGCCAAAGATACCTGAAAGTTGATTGATTTCGTCTTGGCGGCGTCTACGCAGCTCTTGATCCTTGTCTTGTTGTTCACGTAATTTTTCACGATCAACCATGCTTTGATGGAATATTTTCAATGCACTTAACATATCACCAATTTCATCTTTGGTATTTATATTTGGCAACGTCACATCAAGTTTCCCTCTAGAAAGGGTTTGCATAATGCTGCTTACATTTTGAATGGGTTTACTAATGATACGGCCAAGGACATATGATAGGACAATTCCAATAAGAACAGCCGATGTAAGGGCAATCAAAGTGGCACGGGTTGTAAACGCCACTTCCTTGTGAACGTGTTTGCTAATTTTTTGCTCAGCTTCAACGGCTATATCTTCAATCTCTTGTAAGTCTTTTAATATCTTATCTGTTTTTGTTTGAAGGACCTGTGTCTGTAAGCGTTTTACATCAACATCAAGTGCGAGATAATCAGTCAGTGCTTTGCGATAGACCTCAATTTGTTTTGTGGCATCGGCAATAAGTTTTTGACCTTCCGCACTAAGGCGTGAAAAACTTGGATCTTTCAGGTCTTTTTTAACCCGATCCATTTCAGATAAAGCATAGTCCAGTTCAGATTTTTCGTGGCTATAGACAAAACGGTTGGCATGGTCCCGTGCAATCAATAAATGCACCATAGCATCTACAATAATATGAAGGCTCTTATTCTGATCAAATTGCCCAACTTGTTGTTTCTCAAGATGCTTGTAAACTTCAAAGATCTCTTTTTGTAGTAGATCACCTGTTTTATGCAGTTTGTCATCAACAATCTTTTTTTGTAATTTTCGATCTTTTGAGAGCTTCGTATAGGCTTCCCAATACTGTTGCATTAATTTACGAGCATCTTTAAGGCGTGCGATCTCGCGCTCATCTGTGATATTTTTAATTTCTTTATCTACCAATTTCAGATTTTTATTATAATCCGCTTTGACTTTATTGAAATTTTCTTGCGTGGAATTCGCAATATATTTTTGCACATTTAGCTGGATATCTCCAAAGGATCGGGTAATATGAACCGACGCTTTCAGAGCTTCACCATGTTCAGAAAATTTATTGAAATCATTATCTATCGAGCGAACTTCATAAATGACCAATCCGCCCATAGATATGATAATGGCAATCATTATGCCAAAACCAATAATGATTTTATGAAACAGACGTAAATTGCTAATAACACTCATAATTCCACCCCAGATATATAAATATTAAATTAGTTTTTGCACAGCGCCTATAAGCTCTTTATTTTCAAACGGTTTTATAAGACACATGTCGGCTTTTTGACGCGCTATTGTGAGCGCTGTCTCAGCAGGAATACCAGAACCGCCACCTGAAATCGCAATAACAGGAGGTGCATCTGACTTTTGTTTTAATGAAATAATAATGTCTGTGCCATCAGAAGCAGGCATCATGATATCTGTGATGACAAGGTCAAATTTTTCTTGTTCTGCAAGAGCTAGCCCTTTTTGGCCTTCTTCAGCTTCAGTAACGTCATGACCATTGTTTTTTAATATGGATGCAATAGCTTGGCGCACATTCACCATATCATCAATAAGCAAGATCTTAGCCATAGTTCACCATCTTCCATTCAATAGTTATAATAAATAAAAGTCTTTTCAAAAAAGTTTATGCCGAACTAAATAAAAGTTCGCTTAATAATCTAACGTTTTAGTGAGATATAAAATCTATCTCATTACCTTTGGTGATCTCCTCAAACATCATGCACTTGCAACTTGATCGAGGAATGTATCAATTACTTTTGTCATACTTTTAGCTTCATCCATGACATTTTGAGAAGCACACACAACATTTGAAACAGAATTTTGGGTTTTTTCCGTAGCATTTGCTACGTTTCCGATGCTGCGCACAACTTCAGAAGTTCCTTCCGCGGCTTGATGAATGCTGCTTGTAATTTCTTTAATGGCCGAGCCTTGCTGCTCGATAGCGGCAGAAACAGCACCTGTAAATTTTGATACATCAGTCATTTTCAATGCTATCGCTTTAATAGATTCAACAGATCCTTGTGTTTCTAGTTGAATGCCTGAAACTTGTTCGCCAATTTCTTCTGTTGCCTTGGCTGTCTGTGAAGCCAGTTCTTTCACCTCTGAGGCTACAACCGCAAAACCCTTGCCAGATTCTCCGGCGCGGGCGGCCTCAATAGTTGCGTTCAAAGCGAGTAAGTTTGTTTGTTCTGCTATGTCCTGAATTAAAGCAATGACGCTGCCAATTCTCTCTGCCGCATCCGCAAGTTTCATAATTTTATGATTAGAACTTTCTGCATCATTTGCAGCTTCTTGAACGAGACTATTTGTTTTAACAACCTGGTGATTGATTTCCGAAATGGATGCAGCCATTTGTTCTGCCGCAGAAGCTACAGACTGAACATTTGTGGATGCTTGGTCTGTCACATTGGCTGTGGTCGCAGCATCTTGAGACGTGGTGTTAGCAATGTCATTAAGCTCATTTGCTAATTCTTCCATTTGCGCAGCATTTATAGTAAAAGCCTCAAGCGATGCTGATGATTGAGTGCGGAACGTAAAAATTAAAGACTCAATATTTTCCTGTTTTGCTTTGCGTTGCTTCTGTTCTTCTTGGGTTGCCACTTCAAGCTCTTGCTTGGTGATGGCATTCTCGCGGAAGATGCTCATTGCCGTAGCCATATCACCAATTTCATCTTTGCGTGATGGATCAACATCAATGTAAAGGGAAGTGTCATCGCTCGCAAGCCGCTTCATTATTTTGATCAGGCTTTTCAAAGGTGGCACGATAGAGCTTGTCACAACCCAAGCAAATATGCACGTTAAGGTCAGTGTTAAACCAATAACAACAATCTCAAGAAAAAGTAGCCTTGATGCTTTAGCATATAAACTTTCTGTCTGGTTTAAGATATTTTGAACTAAAATATCTTCATTTTGCTTGAGAAGATTGATGAAGTTTGTGCTTGTTGCAAACCATTGTACACCTGTAACGCCAGAAACATCTCCGCCAAAAGGTGCTGCTTGTGCAATTTTGCGCAGCCCGTCCAGTTTGCCTTTTTCGTTGCTTGATAATACTTTTTCTAAATATTTATTTTGTTCAGCTGTTGCAAATTTTTGGTAGGTTTCAAAAAGAATATCTTGTTTTGCTCCAAAACCAACAAATTTTCTATAAATGCCAGGTTGGAAACGTCCTGAACCAAATCCAGCAGCCCCCATGGCGCGCTCTAAGCCTGCTCGTTCTTTGGCTTGCAATAATGCGATATAAGTCTTTAAAGAACGAAGGATAGTTGTATCTGTGATATTGCCAGATACAGTATCAACCATACTTAATAGGTCTGCAATAAGAGCTGTATAGTACTTGGCCATTTGGGGAAGTTTAATTGAAAACTGATCAACAGAACTTCGTACTTTTGTTAAAGCTCCTAAAACTTTAATATTTTTTTCTAGCAATTCTTTGAATTTTTTATTTGCAATATTATCCGTAAACCCCCGCATTTCCGCTAGGAAGACTTGGACAGCTTTGTCAGTATCTTGACGCCTAATTGGGATCTGATCAGAAAAAGATTTACCTTTTGAATTTAAAAAGCCAGCTGACACGCCACGTTCTTTTTGCAATTGATGAACAAGATTACTCGCAATAGGTGCGTAACTGACTATTTTCATAGTCATATGCGCATCTTGTGCTTTTCCATATTCATAAGAAATTTGTATACCGCCAATTGCAAACAGAGCTAATGCTGGAATAAGACTAAGTGAAGCAATTCGTTTGGCAATAGAAATATTCTGTAAGTATTTATTCATAATTTCACCCCTTGCATTTGTATTTTATCGCATTAAGATAAATAAATACTTAGCTAACGGTGAAAAACGAACGAATCATTTTCTTTTCATTGAAAATGAATTAAGGTAATGGTGAATGTGAAGGCCAAGCCTTACATAAATCTAGCTCAATACAACTTTGGGCTGTGAAATATAGTGATGCGTTTTTTTGCATCTTACCAAAGCGATAGAGTTTTGGATCTGTATTGGCCCCGGCTCTGATAAAGTATTATGGCTTTGTTGGTAGCGTAATTGTTATGCAGCAACCTCCCTTAAAACTATTTTCAGATGCCTCTGTAATTAATACATTGCCGCCAAACCTTTTAATAATTCCATAAACGACGGATAATCCTAACCCCGTACCGCCTTCCGCTGCTTTTGTGGTAAAGAATGGCTCTAGGACTTGGGAGCGAATGTCTTTAGGAATACCCGGACCTGTGTCCTTAACGGAAATTAATATTTTTTTATTCTGACTGGAGGAGACATCAATTTTAACTTTTCCTTTACTTTGCATCGCTTGAGATGCATTGATCATCAAATTGGCAAGAGCTTGTGAGAATTGAGTTGCATTGACATTGACTTTAAGGGGCTCAACAGATTGTGCGATATTTAAATCAACCAAAGTACTCACAGGCAACATCGTGCGTATAAACTTTACTTCATGACGAATGAGTTCAGTAATAGATAAAACTTCGAGGGAGTCTTCTTGCCTGCGGGAAAAAGACAAGATATTTCTTGCAAGTTCTGCCGCTTGACGTGCGCTCTGTAAAACCGTTTCCATATCTGAAGATATATGCTCATTTTGTATATTGTCTTTATGAAGGGATGTGAGTGTAATAATCGGTTGTAACAGATTGTTAAGCTGATGCGTTACACCTCCTGCCATTTGTCCCAGTGCTTCAATACGCTGGCGTTCTACTTCCTTTTGTTCAGAACGGCGTTCTTGAGTTACATCATTTTGGATGCCGATATATGAAATCAGCTTACCTTGCGCATTATGCACGGGGGCTATTTTGAGAGCGTTGATAAAAGGTGTACCATCTTTATTATAATTGATGAATTCAACTTCAATGTCAGTTTCTTGTTTAATCGCCTGTCTTAGTGCTGTGACAGCGTTCGGGTCTGTTTCTGGGCCTTGCAAAAAGCGGCAATTGTGGCCGATGGCTTCAGAAAATGTATATCCGGTTGTTTCCGTAAAAGCTGGATTGGCATAAATAATTGGCATGTCGGAGCGATTAATATCTGCGATTGTGATATTAATCGGGCAGGATTCAATCGCAGCCACGAGAAGATCTGACTTATCTTGCGCAATACGCAGCAAAGTTTCACGCCCTAAGCTATCCAGAATTGTACTGTGTTGTTCTCTTTGAGATTTCATATTTCTTAAAAACAATTAACACGACTAAATTAAATTAAGTCATCCCATTAATCCGCATTCGGACATTATAATCCAAAAGCGTTTAAGAACTGTGAAGTTGGAAATTCTGGGGATCTGAAGCTGCTTTAACAGCCTGTAAAAAGTGTCGTCACGCAATCATACGTTTTTTTGGCGGCATCGGTAACAGCTTTTCCGGCTTCGTTAAGGCCAGAGCGTGTATCTTCAAGGGTTTGATCTGTCAAATCTACCAATGTCTTTGGAGTGTCGTCTTGTTTTTGAAGCTCATCCTTATACAGAGGTGGTTTGCTGTTTTGGGGTTTGGCGTATTTTAAAAGAGAGCTGGGTACATTTGAATTGTAGGAATATGTGACAGGAATGCCAGCACATTGTGCTTGATCGGTATTATGCGTTGCACATGTTTCATGGTTTTTATCTTTAGAAATTGTGACGGCGCAATACAGCTTTTCTGCTGATGGGTTAATGCCTACAAGATTGGAAGAAATCTGGCAGCGATAGGTTTGCTCTGGTCCTTTGCATGTTACACAGTAATTTTTTTGGCTTTGGCTGAAAGCAGAACCAACGCTTAATACATAAATAAGAGCAGAATAAATAAGAAAACGCTTTATCACGGTGATGTTTTTCTAATTTGTTGCGAACACACTTGTTCTTAACCCAAAGTGTAGCGTAAGTAAATATAGGCTATATATATACTTAGCATAAGCCCTCCCTCAATGCGGCTAAGACGTTTTCCGGTCCAAAAGAAAAGCAACATAACCAAGGTTGCTGCGATCATGATCGGTCCATCAATGAAGAAAACTCTTTCTGGGAAATTAAGTGTGCCCACAAGGGAAGAAACTCCTAAAATACCCAGCAAATTAAATAAGTTACTGCCAAAAATATTGCCATAGGCCATGCCTGGATGGCCACGTAATGCTGCTGTTACAGCGCTGGCAAGTTCGGGTAAAGAGGTGCCAATAGCAAGGACAGACAGTCCAATCACTTCTTCTGAGATATAAAACTCTCGCGCAATTTGTGACGCTCCGTCAATTAACATATGAGCACCACTGAGCAGGGCAATTAGGCCGAGACTAATAAATGCAAGAGCAAGAGCCAAAGACATTGGTTTTACATCTGAATAGGCAAAAACATCCTCATCAGGCGTAGAAGTGGCACTTTGGCGGGCTAATTTACTTTTACGTTGGGCATAATAATATTCAGTACTCATATGAGCAATTAAGATACAAAGCATAACCGCCCCTTGCCAAGGATGGATAACGTCCTGAAAGCCCAATGCAATCACACCGCAACTGGCTACAACCAATATAAATCCATCTGGGAAGAGCGCTCGTTTTGACCTCTCAAAGGGTTTTAAGAGTGCGGCTGTCGCCAAAATAAAAAGGATATTGGCTATATTGCTGCCAACAGCATTTCCTAAAGTAAGGGCTGGTGCATTTTGCATGACAGCATCAACGCCAACGGCCATCTCGGGGAGTGAGGTGCCAAAACCAATGACGACAACGCCAACAAAAACTGGTGAAAGCTTTAGACGATTGCTTAAACCAACGGCTCCGCGTATTAAAATTTCACCACCAAAAAGCAGTATGAAAAGCCCGAGTGCTAAATAAGCGTATGTCATGTCTTATCTTTCGTTTTTATTATTCTATCGAAAAACTATACACTTTCTCTTTGCAGCAGTCACAAAGATCTTGCATATCCAAAAGCTATAACTTTTGAAAAAATGATTTTTAAGATAAGGCGAGGGTTAATAAAAGAGAATAAACGGCAATGCCAGCCAAAATAATAACAATTTGATAATTCGAGCTGAGGGTTGCCTTTGCAAGTTGTTTGGCTTGATATGCCAAATCAGGCCACGTATAGGACACGAAGTCACCTTGCGTCATAACTGAAATAAGGTTGTCATTATCATCAACAATAGGAACGCGGCGGAAGCGATCATTTGACATGATGCGTAACCAGTCAAGAACATTATCGGTTTCTTTGGCAACGCGCGGGTTGGCTGTCATAATTTCTGAAATAGGTGTTGTAGCTGGATCTCTCTTATCATTCACAAGCCGTATCATAATGTCGCGTTCAGTCAGTATGCCAATTACTTTGCTCTCATCATCTACAACGACAGTTGACCCGTAATTGCGCTTAACCATTGCAGCGACTGCTGAAGCAGCCATATCGGATGATTTAGCTGTGAGAGGTCTTGGTTTGTTTGAAAACTCGGGTCTATCTTTAATTTGCATTTTTTATCCTATTTCTCGACATTGAGGCAATCTCATAATCGCAATCTAATAATCCATGTCTTATTATTAATAGTTGAAAATTAAATTTCCACCAATAGTTTCGGACTTTAAATTTAAAACTTTAAATTCTTTGCAAGAATATTTATTCATAAACAAAAACTTAATATCGTCATAAATCTATCCAGCAAAGTAAGATTACTTCCTAAACACAAAAAGTTTTCTTATTCATGGGACGCTTCATTGCCAATTGATCTGTTAGCGTATCTCAAATATATGTAATTCAACACTTTTTGTAGAGGGCTTAGAAATAGAAACATGCTCAAATCCGTAACCGGTTCTGTTCGTCAGCGCATCGAAGAATTACAACTTGCATTTGCTTTGTTAACACGTTTTCCGGTGCCGCGAGGAAAATTAAAAACACGGGCGCGTTTAACAACTGCATTTTGGGCTTACCCTATCGCAGGGGCAGCAGTTGGTTGCTTTGGGGCACAAGTTTTTTGGTTGGCTCATAGGCTTGAAGTTGGTGATGTGCCTGCTGTTGTTCTTGCGCTATCTGCAATGACGTTGGCAACAGGCGCTTTTCATGAAGATGGTCTTGCTGACTTTTGGGATGCTATAGGTGGTGGTAAGAACCGCCAGCATAAGCTTAGTATTATGCGTGATAGTCGACTGGGGACTTATGGCGTCATTGCGCTTATCCTCTATTTTGCACTCAATATCTTTTTACTGACTGAGATCTATGAAAGGTTGAATGCGGAGTCGGTTATTCATGTTATGATCTGTCTTGCAATTCTTGCTAGGCTCTCATTTGTAATACCTATATTATCCTTGTATCCAGCGCGTCAGGATGGCTTGGCTGTTGCGGCAGCAACTCCTCCTTTGGTATCTGTGGCATTTGGTTTTTTATTTTTTATTGGTATTTCAACATATCTCCTTGGTGTTTGGCTAACATGTGTTGTATGCGTCGGAGCTGCTTTTGGGGCTGTACCTATCTCTATGATGGCATATTATTATTTGCGCGGGTACACAGGTGATGTGCTTGGAGCAACAGCAATGACATCTCAGAGTACGGCTTTAATTGCGGTATTAATCGGTATGTCAGTGATTGCGCAATGAACAAGTCATATCTCATTCTCGGCGGTGCCAAATCAGGGAAAACGGCGTATGCTCTTCGTCTCGCCAATGCGATCGTGGATGAAAAGTCAGAATTAAATCAAAAGCAAAAAAAAATTTATATTGCGACTGCACAGGCACACGATGATGAGATGCAAGAGCGCATTGAAAACCATAAAAAACAACGGGCGAACCAGTATTGGGACACGCTGGAAAGTCCTGTCGATATTGTTGTTCCAATAAGGGATGCATCACAAAATGCGGTGATATTGGTTGATTGCCTAACCTTATGGTTATCCAATCTTATGCATCATGACAAAAATCTGGACGAGCAGACGCAAGCCTTGGTTTCTGCCATACATACATCACGTGCTAATACGATTTTTGTTTCAAATGAGGTGGGTTTGGGGATTGTACCAAATACAAAGTTAGGGCGGGTGTTTCGTGATGCGCAAGGACATTTAAATCAGACACTTGCTTCATGTGTTGATCAAGTCGAATTTATTGCTGCCGGATTGCCTTTAACATTAAAATCATAAATATTATGTTCTACATTATTTGTATAAACGTCTATAACAAAGGCTTTGCCATGTTTGAAAAGGATATCATATGTATTGCAAAAACTTTTTTTTAGTTCTCATATCTTTTGTATTCACAAGTTTTGTGATCTCTTCTCCTTCGATTGCAGATACATCGAGTGTTGTTAAAACCAAAAGTCCATTTAAAGCCTTGGAAACACTGGAACGAATTGAGGGTGTGATTGGTAAGCGTGGTTTGAAAGTATTTAACCGCATTGATCATGCTAGCGCAGCTCAGGACTATGGAAAAAGTATGCCACCAAGCTGGGTTGTAATTTTTGGAAACCCTAAAGTGGGGACAGGTTTTATGCTGAAAAGTCCAGCATCAGCCATTGATTTTCCTCTTAAAGGCTTGGTTTATGAGGATGCAGAAGGGAGTGTTTGGTTTGCATACAACACCTCAGAGCATATGAAACTGATTTTTGAGCGTCACGGTCTCTCTGGAAAAATGGATTGGTATGAAAAGCTCATGGCATCGATTGTTGCAGAGGCTTTTAAAAAATAGTCATGAATTCAGGTGATCTAGAGCTTGTTGATGAAGCTCTGGGTCGCCAGATGCAATCACACGCCCCCCTTTATGGGCAGGGCCGCCGTCCCAATTGCTGACGATACCTCCGGCGCCTTCAATAATGGGAATAAGGGGAGCAATATCATAAATCTGTAGTCCCGCTTCAACCACTAAATCAATATGACCTGAAGCAAGTAAACAATAAGAATAACAATCCCCACCATAACGGGTCATGCGGACTTTGGATTTTAAAGCGTAAAAGGACTTTTTTTCGAAGTCATCAACAAATAAATCCGGGTGAGTTGAAGTTAAAATAGCATCCTCAAGCCTTGGGCATGGTCGTGTTTTGATATTTTGATCTTTCAGTTCATCTTGATCATTATGATAACTGCGATAATAGCTTGTATTATTCTGTAGGTCAGACCAGTAGCGCTCCTGCGTGAAGGGCTGGTTCATCATGCCAAATATAGGCTTCTGATCTATCATAAGACCAATCAATGTGCCCCAAGTCGGAAATCCGGATAAGAATGCGCGCGTACCATCAATAGGGTCCAAAATCCAGCAATAGTCTTGTTCAGAGCTGTTTGGAGAGGTAACTCCAAACTCCTCTCCGATAATGCCATGGCTTGGATAGGTTGCCGAAATTTTTTCCCGAATGAGAGCTTCGGCAGCTCGGTCAGCCACAGTCACAGGATCAAAGTTTTCTCGGTTTGCTTTATTCTCAATGCCTAGTGCTGCTGTGCGAAATGAGCGCAAAATAACTTCACCAGATGTGTCAGCCAAAATATGGGAAAAATTACTAATTTTTTTCAAATTTGCAGAATGAAGCATGAGTTTAAGGATGATTGTAAGTGCATTTCGTCTTAAATCAAAAGAATGTGAAAGTTTAATTATGTATTACATATTGATTTTTGTGCAATGCAGCGTATAATATTGCATTGCGACATGATTAAAATATCGTGACGTTGCCCATACATATCGGGCGTTTCCTCCCTTGACTTGGGCTACCAAAACGGTAGCCCAATTTTTATCATATAACTTCCAAGGCGCACAGCATATTATTCCGCAGCGGCTGTTACAGGAGAAAAACTATATTCATAGTCATCAAAAACGCGTTGCACCAACACATTCAAAATATTTCTGATTGTCTGAAAATCATCATTCTTTTCAAAGGTATTCTCATTCATATACAAGCTACGGTTTATTTCTATTTGTAGCGCGTGACTATTTTTATGGGGCTTGCCATAGTTTTCCGTAATGTATCCCCCTGCATAAGGTTTATTCATTGCAACGACATATCCCATTTCCGTCAAAGCTTCATGAATTAAATTCGTTAGCCTTTTATCGCATGACTTTCCAAAACGGTCCCCCAACACAAAGTCAGGACGCTCGTGATTAAAACTTCCAGGTATAGATGGCATAGAATGACAATCAATTAATATTGAGAAGCCAAACCTTGCCTGACACTCATTTAAAAGATTTTGCAGTTTCGTATGATAGGGCATGTAGAGTTGCTTGATGCGTTTCAAGGCGTCATCGATAGAGATAGGTCTATTGTAGATTTCTTCTGACTCTGTGACAACGCGGGCAATTGTACCAAGTCCACCAATCACACGTATGGATTTGGTGTTGGCATATTCTGGTAAAGCACCAGTAAAGAGTTCTGGATCAAGTTCATAGGGCTCGCGGTTTACATCAAGATAGGCGCGTGGAAAATGGGCATACAAAAGAGGGGCACCAAGCTTTGGCACATCAGCAAATAACTCTTCCACATAGGCGTCTTCAGATTTCCTTAGAGTCAACGCATCTAACCGCGATGAATTTACAAAATTCTCAGGATATATACGACCACTGTGCGGTGAGTTGAAAACGAAAGGTTGTGTGATTTTTTGGGGGGCTTCAATATGAAAAGGGCGTTCAAACTCAGAACTATGATCTGGTGATCTGTGGTCTTTTTGATTTTTCATAAGACCTGTTTGTAAAAAATATCTTTTATCATGTGCGCTTTTAAATAGAAAGTAACATAAATAACATGTTTTATTAACAATACATCAGATTAAATTTTATTGAGACATGGTTTATCTTGCAAGCTCGAATAATGTTGTTATTAAGATCTAAATCTAAAGGATGATTTATCAAGTGAATATCCCTTAAAAGCTTTCGATATAAAAAATAAAATGGCTTTGTCGAAAAATTTTGATACGATGATGCAAAAAAGCACTCAGAGCAATTTAAATCGAGACTTTAATGAAATTTTGCTCTGCTTCATAGCTCGTTTACTAGAATCAGACAAGTTAATTTGCTTATAATAGGTTTTGGTGTGTTTAGTAATAGAAAAGCAGATTGTGATTATGGCAATAAACAAATATTCAAACTCTAAAATGTACAGAATCCTCCTGACAGAAGATGATGATTCCATGCGGCGCTTTCTTGTCAAAGCCTTGGAGCGTGCTGGCTTTGAAGTCATTTCATTTGGTAATGGGGCTGAGGCTTATCAACGATTAAAAGAAGAGCCTTTTTCATTGTTGCTAACAGACATTGTTATGCCAGAAATGGATGGCATTGAATTGGCCCGGCGTGCTTCAGAGCTGGATCCTGAATTGAAAATTATGTTCATTACCGGATTTGCAGCTGTTGCCTTGAATTCGTCTGAGCAAGCCACAAAAGATGCAAAAGTTTTATCAAAGCCATTTCATTTGCGGGATCTGGTCCAGGAAGTCGAGCGTATGCTGACTGTTGAAGCTGATACGTAAAATGTTTGCCTAGAATGAAAAGCAACTCTTGACGGCATTCATAGTTTTATGATTGATATTCGCAATGCTCTTTATTTGCAAAAATGTGCTTTGCGTAATTGTGTATCGGGTCGTTAGCTCAGTTGGTTAGAGTGCTGCCTTGACATGGCAGAGGTCACTAGTTCGAATCTAGTACGACCCACCATTTCGTTTTCTCGTCTGGTTTTGAATAAGATTGTTCTATACACAACACGTCTTTTAAAAGCTGCTATTTCATTTTTTACAGCATGTTTAGTGCATAGACGTATCTTGTATCTCGACAATTTTTTCTTTTAATCGTAATTTTTGACGTTTGAGTTTTGAGAGTCTAATCTGATTTGGAAGTGGGTGAGACATTTCTTCAGAAATTTTACGATCTAGTTCGCAATGACGTTGCGATAGTTTCTCCAAATGGTGATGAAGCATAGTACATACTCCTTTATTTGATAACTTCCCCCTAAATCTGTCAGAAAATTACGACGAGGTCGAATCAAAATATAGTAATTTTGTGAAAAAAATTAAATTATTTATATAAATCAGATAGATGT
>JBCCCO010000063.1:0-16864 GCA_039033475.1 Pseudomonadota bacterium
CGTTGACGCCCACAACCCTTGCCCGGCTGTGTGGCCTCTCAGTTCGCCGCCTCCACGCACTCTGCTCTGCCGATGGGCGGACGGCCGCCTAAACTCTTTTTAGGTTATGGCAATGTTTAAAAGTTGTATATCAAACTTTTAGCTATGTTCTTTTCATTTTTGGGCAGCATTAACATTCTTAAAACTATAAACTCTAATGAAATGCGGGCAAATCTGTTTGGGAACGCCCTAGAATAAGGGCATGAATATCGTGGGTGCCTTCATATGTGTTAACCGCTTCCAAATTCATCATGTGACGCATAATATGATAGTCTTCTGAAATTCCATTTCCACCTAACATATCCCGGCTTAATCTGGCGATATCAAGGGCTTTGCCAGCATTATTCCGTTTAATAAGGGATATCATCTCTGGAGTAGCTTTGTCCTCATTAAAGAGTTTCCCCACTCTTAAGGTAGCTTGTAGACCAAGAGCAATTTCGGTTTGCATATCACTGAGCTTTTTTTGGATCAATTGGTTGGCCGCAAGAGGTTTGCCAAATTGTTTGCGCTCTAGGGTGTATTGCCGCGCCGTGTGCCAACACAATTCTGCTGCTCCCATAGCCCCCCAAGCAATGCCATATCTGGCGCGGTTTAAACATGAAAAGGGTCCTCGCAAACCAGATACATTGGGCAAAAGGTTTTCTTCAGGAACAATGACGCCATCCATCACAATTTCCCCTGTGATAGAAGCTCTTAAGGCCAGTTTACCTTCAATCTTAGGTGTTGTTAAACCTTGCATCCCTTTTTCTAAGATAAACCCCTTGATTTTATTTTCATGAGCTTCTGATTTTGCCCAAACCACCATAACATCGGCGATAGGCGAATTTGTGATCCAGGTTTTCGCTCCGGTGAGTTTATAGCCGCCGCTCACTTTTTCTGCGCGGGTTGACATGCTTGCCGGGTCTGAACCATGGTCTGGTTCTGTAAGACCAAAACATCCAATCCATTCTCCTGTGGCTAGTTTTGGTAAATAATGTTGTTTTTGGTCGTTACTGCCAAAGGCATAGATTGGGTAAATTACCAAAGATGACTGGACTGACATTGCAGAACGATATCCCGAGTCAATGCGTTCAATCTCCCGTGTGATTAAACCGTAGGTGATATAATCTGCTCCCACTCCGCCAAATTGGGTTGGCAGGGTGACACCCAAATACCCTTGTGCTCCGAATTCGCGCATAATTTCAGGGTCAAATTTTTCCTCACGGTAAGCAGTTATAACACGCGGCAGTAACTTGTCTTCGGCATAGCTCCGTGCACTTTCAAGCACCATCCTCTCTTGTTCTGATAATTGTTCAGAAAGTAAAAAAGGGTCGTCCCACTGAAACGTGTTCTCACTGTCTGCTTTCATATCAGACTCCTTTATGCGGAAGTTGTACTTTATGGAAGTGGTAGCGCCTCTAGCTCGCGCAAGCTCTTACCTGTTTCTTCATCCACTTCAGAAAGTTTGACACGGTAACCCCATAATTGGGCAATGTGCTGTAATGTCAACTCGCAATGCTTCTTGCTTAACAACACACCATTTCGCACTTTATGAATAAGGGCGAGCCGCCGTGTTCCACTTAAATCTGCATCAGTGATTTTGAGATCGGGGTCTAATCGAGAGACATCATATTGTGCCGCCAGGCCATGGCGAACCTCTCTATATCCCCTCTCATCATGTATGTTTTTAACTTCTACTATTGGCTCATTGGTATTGTCATGCAAACGGAATAGGCGAAAATCTCTCATGACTTTAGGGCTTAGGTATTGCAATATAAAACTTTCATCACGGAAATCAGCCCAGGTGCTTTTCAAGATATCAAGGGCATTGCCTTGCCCGGCAATAGCTGGGAACCATTCTTCATCTTCTTTGGTTGGGGTGTCTGCAATGCGCTCTATATCTTGCATCATCGCAAAGCCTAATGCATAAGGGTTAATTCCAGAAAATCTACGGTCATTAAAATTTGGCTGCATAATGACGGATGAGTGCATGTGCAAAAATTCCATCATGGTACCTTCATTCAGCAAACCTTTCCCATATAATCTATTCATGATTTGATAATGAACAAACGTGGCGCAGCCCTCATTCATCATTTTGGTTTGGCGTTGGGGGTAAAAATATTGCGAGATAACACGAACAATGCGTAATAGCTCGCGTTGCCAATCTTCTAAACTCGGTGAATATTTCTCCAAAAAATAAAGTAAATTTTCTTCTGGCAAGCCCAGAGCTTTGCCTTCTTCAATGGATTTCACATCCAAAGCATCATCTTCAGTATGTTCAACAGGTGATGTAGGCAGTGTTCGCCATAAATCACTGTAACTTTTTTGTTCATATTCTTTGCGTTCTTGCTGGCGTTTTTTGCGATCTTTGGCCTTCATGCGCCCGCGTTTGGGATGCCGGCTGATGCCTTGGCGCATAATGGCATGTGCTGAATCTAAAACTTGCTCAACTTCATCAAGGCCGTAACGCTCTTCACATTTGCTGACATAGTCTTTGGCAAAAGACAGATAATCTAAAATCGCATCTGCATTGGTCCACTGTTTAAACAGATAATTGTTTTTAAAGAAATGATTATGACCAAAAGCAGCATGGGCAAAGACCAGTGTTTGCATGGTGGCAGAGTTTTCTTCCATCACATAATTGATACACGGATTTGAATTGATCACCAGCTCATAAGCTAGCGAACGCATGCCACGTTTGTAATTGGTCTCTTCAAACGCAAATTGTTTTCCAAACGACCAATGGCGATACATCAACGGCATTCCCGTTGAGGTGTAGGCATCTAGCATTTGTTCCGCAGTGATGACTTCAATCTGGTTGGGGTAAATGTCCAGATCCATCTCACCAACACCGATTTCTTCTACTGCATCATAAATTGCCTTGAGCACATCAAAGGTCCATTCCGCACCGTCAAAGAGTGGTTTTGCGGTTTTGATATTGGGAGATGGCACAGATGATGTTGAGGGCTCATTCATAAATTTAAGTTTTCTCTGCGCTTGAAAATAAATCATGGAAAATAGGATAAATCTCATCCGGTGAAGAAACCCGTTTCATAGCCATATGTTCATGCATTTTTAGGAGTTGTCTATACCCTGACCAGACAATACTGTCCCTACGAGATACCCGGTGCCCCTCTAAGCCAACTTCTATGTATGCAAAATACTGGCAAATTGGTAAAATCTTCTCATTGAGCAGGCCAATACATTTAGCCATGTCATGAGAGTAATTTTCACCATCGGAGGCTTGTGCGGCATATATGTTCCAATCTTCAACCGGATAGCGCTGCTTAACAATTTTTAGCATTTCTTCAAACGCTGTTGAAATGACCGTACCACCAGTTTCCCTGCCACGAAAGAAGGTGTCTTCATCCACTTCACTTGCTTTACTGGTATGACGAATAAAAACAATTTCTAGATTAGTATAATGTCTTGATAAAAACACAAAGAGCAACATGTAAAAGCGTTTTGCCAGATCTTTTAAACTTTCTGACATAGAGGCCGATGTGTCCATGAGACAAAACATCACCGCTTGGGTTGATGGCTCAGGGTGATGTTCGAAACGGTTGTATTGTAAATCCACCGGATCAATGTATGCGATGATCCGGCTCATGCGCTTAAGTTGCGCCAGTTCTTCTTTGATCATCTTAATGCGCTGCATGTCTGGAGGGTCTTTGGCGTCTTCTGCCTTGAGTTCTTTTTCAAGCTCTCGAATTTCATGAAGCTTGGGCCGCCCCAATGCAATACGCCGCGCCAAACTGTTTCGCATGGTGCGCATGCGGTTTAGTTTTGCTGGTGGGCCGTCGGTGGTGTACCCTGCGCGGGAAGGTTTTTGGGCATTAACATCCTTGAGCTTTTTTTTGATAAAGTTGGGAAGTTGCAGATCCTCGAAGAACATATCGAGAAATTCTTCGCGGGTTAAGGTAAAGACAAATTCATCATCACCTTCTCCATCAGGTGAGCCTTCCCCGCCTCCTTTGCCACCGCCTTGCTCTGGTTTTGGAATATAATCGCCAACCACATAATCCTGGTTGCCTGGAATAACAAAATCTTTTTTCCCGGTTTTGCGGCCCAAACCAAAAGACGGCTCACGCAATGAGCGTGAGTTAATGCGTATCTTTTCGCCGCCTTCGGTTTCGGAAATTTTGCGTTTGCGCAAAGCTTTCGTGACAGCATTGCGGATCTCGTTCTTGGCCCGGCGAATAAAGCGTTGCCTGTTGCCTAGGCTTTTGGACTTGGGATTTAAACGCCGATCAATAATATGCATATAAAAGTCTGTCTAACCTAACTTGATTTTCTAAAGCGCATATACCATTCAACAAGGCGCCGGACTTGCCTTTCGGTGTATCCACGATCTGTCATACGAGCAACGAAGTCATCATGTTTTTTCTCAGCATCTTTATCTTTTTTAGCGCCAAAGCTAATGACTGGAAGTAAGTCTTCAACCTGGCTGAACATGCGCTTTTCTATGACATCACGGATTTTTTCGTAAGATGTCCATTGCGGGTTCTTGCCACCATTTCTGGCTCTCGCACGAAGTGAAAATTTCACGACCTCATACCGAAAATCCTTTGGATTTGCAATGCCAGCGGGTTTTTCAATTTTTGATAGTTCTTGGTCCAATACGGAGCGGTCCATTAATTGGCCGGTGTCGTGATCTTTAAAATCGTGATCCTCAATCCATGCATCGGCATAAGCAACGTAACGGTCAAATAAATTCTGACCAAAATCGTGGTAGGATTCCAGATAGGCTTTTTGAATTTCATTGCCAATAAACTCTGCATACCGTGGAGAGAGCTCTTCTTTGATGAGTTCTACATACTTGCTTTCCATCTCATCTGGGTATTGCTCACGCTTGATAGATTGTTCTAGCACATACATTAAATGCACCGGGTCGGCGGCAACTTCATGGTTATCGAAATTGAAAGTCTCAGAAATGACTTTATATGCAAAGCGGGTCGAAGTCCCATCCATTCCTTCGGTTAAACCGGCAGCATCACGATATTCCTGCACAGTTTTGGCGTGGGGATCGGTATCTTTAAGGCTCTCACCGTTATAGGTTCTCATCTTTGAGAACAGAGATGAGTTTTCATGTTCTTTGAGCCGGCTAAGCACTGAAAAACGCGCCAGCATCTCAAGAGTAGCTGGAGCGCACGGAGCTTTCGATAGCTCACTGGAGGCAAGCAGCTTGTCGTAGATTTTCTGCTCTTCACTCACACGCAAGCAATACGGCACCTGAATGACACAGATACGGTCAAGGAAGGCCTCATTATTGCGGTTTGATTTGAACTTCTGCCATTCCGATTCATTGGAGTGAGCAACAATGATGCCTTGATATGGCAAAGCACCAACGTTTTCGGTACCAACATAATTGCCCTCTTGTGTTGCCGTTAGCAACGGATGCAGCATCTTAATAGGGGCTTTGAACATCTCAACAAATTCAAGCAGGCCTTGTGTTGTTCGGTTCAACCCGCCGCCGTAAGAATAAGCATCAGCATCATTCTGACCAAAGAATTCAAGTTTTCGGATATCCAGTTTGCCAACAAGTGCGGAAATGTCTTGATTGTTTTCATCACTGGGCTCGGTCTTTGCGATACAAATTTGCCGCAACCTTGAAGGATGCACTTGCACCACCTGAAATTTTGAAATATCACCACCAAATTCATCCAGGCGTTTCACAGCCCAAGGAGACATATGGCCGGTTAACCGCCTTTTCGGGATACCATATTTTTCTTCTACAATAGATCCCATAGTCTGGGGATCAAACAAACCGAGAGGACTTTCAAATATGGGGGAAATTTCATCGCCGGCCTTGAGAACATATATGGGGCACTTCTCCATCAGCTCCTTCAGGCGCTCTGCAAGTGAGGACTTGCCACCACCGACAGGACCAAGCAGATAAAGGATTTGCTTTCTTTCTTCCAAACCTTGCGCGGCATGGCGAAAGAAATTAACGATGCGCTCTATGGTTTCTTCTAAGCCGTAAAAATCTTCAAAGGCGGGGTATACTTTAACGGATCTGTTGAGGAAAATTCGTCCCAAACGGGCATCTTTAGACGTATCAACTATCTCAGGTTCCCCGATGGCCTCAAGCATGCGCTCTGCAGCGGATGCATACATCATGGGGTTGTCACGGCAACTTTCAAAATAGTCTTTTAAATTAAATTCGGTATGCTTTTGGGTTTGGTAATTTTGTGCGTATAGTTCATGAATATCGTCACTCAATGTCATTCCTAGCCTCAATGTTTTGGTTGGTGCTCACCAATTATAAGTCTCTGCTTGTATCTCCTCGCCAAATTCATAATATTTTATTTAAGCCTCTTCCTTAAGACTTTGTAGACCTAATAAAAAAATAAACTTCTGTAAGGGGCTTCCTCGTCTCTTACACTATATCCTATTATAGCATTTTATTTCAGTAAAATGAATTACATCATAGCAATGATATCCGCTTTTGTTAGTGAATGACAAATAAATAAAGATTAATTTTTTCTAATTGTGCGTTAAATCTTTTATTGACTATGTTTTTTCATGCTTTCAGAACTGATACGCCTAGAAGGTGTCCATGTTGCCTAAAAATCGGGCGCATCCTCCTGAACCTAAGAGAGCAAGAGCGTTTTATGGATATCCGACAGGTTCTCACTTTGGTTATGACGCCCACGACATATCATTTGACACATCCATCCGCCTTGATGTTGCTCAATAGACAGGCGATTGTATCCTGCGCATTTATCCAAACTTGAGTGTGATGAAGACGCAGAAGGCGCTCCGATAATATGGGTTATATCTTTGTAAGATGGTGTGGAGATTGTGATATGAGAGAATTCGTGGTTATGACCATGCAGTATTATTTCAGCACCATGTGTTTTGATAATCTCATATAACGCCTTATGGTCTTTGAGAGACTTATGGTTTGCAGCTTGATGAGCAAGAGGGGGGTGGTGAATTAAGAGAATGCGAAACATATTTTGCTGTTTTAACGTCTTTAGAACTTTATCTAAATTTTCACATTGCTCATCTCCTAATAAACCTGTTGCCATGAAATAGGGTGTTGGTACGCCAGAAGATACACCAATTAAGGCTACTTTTTCTTTTAAGAAACGAATGTACGGAAAACTCTCTTTACGCTGAGATTGTGCTATATCTGTATTTGATGTCATAAAAGGATGCCATAAATGATATCCTGAGCCTTTTTGGGGCGCTACATAGGCATCATGATTGCCAGGCACCACACTTACGGTTTCAGGTGTTCCCAAATCTTGCAGCCAGTTTTTTGCTTCTTCAAATTCTTCTGGCAAAGCCAAGTTTACCAAGTCACCGGTGACAATAGTATGATCTGAGTTTTTCTGTTTTATATCTTTCACAATTGCCGATAAAATATCGCGCTGATGAATGGCCTTACGAGAGAGGTGCCAATTTAGATACCCCAAGCACCGTTTATTGAGGAGTTTGTGCCATTTCACATGAGATAGTGGTGTGAGATGACAATCAGAAAGATGAATAAGCTGGAGCATTATAATTAAATTTAAACGATGTCTTTGAAAATATAGAGATGTCGTGTTTTATAAAGGATTTTGAATGACAGACTTTCATAACACAAGCAAAAACAATGCATAGATACTTTAGAGACTATATTGCCCCTTGGATTATTCAAACCCTTTTTCATCGCTATTGGCGCTTTACACGGGCTGCAACTCTTGGCGCACAAGGGGTTATTCTGGATGAAGCCAATCGGGTTTTGTTAGTGCGTCATACCTATCGCCCAGGCTGGCATTTTCCTGGTGGTGGGGTCGAGTATAATGAAACCTTCGAGCAAGCCTTAAAGCGCGAAGTGGCAGAAGAAACAGGAGTTGTTGTGAGAGGGGACCCAAAATTGCACGGTGTATTCGCGAATTTTAAGAGTTTTCCTGGCGATCATATTGCTGTTTTCATTGTACGCGATTGGGCCCGGCCTTCCATACCAGAAGCAAATGCTGAAATTTCCGAACAAGGCTTTTTTGCCCTTTCCAACCTGCCAGAAACGTTATCTCAAGGCACCAGAAATCGCCTTACAGAAATTTTGCAGGATAAGCCTGTCGATGTTAACTGGGCTTAAGCTCAGAACCTAGGATGCAACCCGAACTGAATCGAGGAATTTCTCAACCTCTGAAATTAAGAAATCAGATTGTTCCATCAGCTCTTCAGCAGACCCTTTAATATCCTCAATAGCTTCAGTGGTCTTTCCTGTAGATTCAGAAACAATAACAATATTTGCATTGGCATCTTGCGTTTTTGTGTTTGCGTGTTCAACACTTTGTGCAATTTCATTTGTAGAAATTTCCTGTGTCTCTACAGCGGATGCAATTGCAGTCCCATACTCGTTAATTTTACCAATAATATCACTGATTTCTATGACACCTTTAACCGAGCTATCTGTGGCACCTTGAATTTCAGAAATGCGGTTGCTGATTTCATCAGTCGCTTTGGCTGTTTGACTGGCTAATTCTTTAACCTCTGAGGCAACCACGGCAAATCCTTTTCCTGCTTCACCAGCCCGCGCTGCTTCTATTGTTGCGTTTAGTGCGAGCAAATTTGTTTGTTCGGCAATATCCGTAATGAGGCTCACAACTTCACCGATTTTATCAGCTGTTTTGGCAAGCCCTTGAATTTGTGTGTTGGTATTATCTGCATAGGTCACGGCCTGTTTTGCAATATATTGCGATTCATCAATTCGAGCACTAATCTCTGCAATTGAGCTTGATAGCTCTTCTGCAGCAGCAGCTACGGATTGCACATGACTTGATGCATCTTGAGAGCTGTCAGATGCCGCTAAGACTTGGCTTTTTGTTTCTGTTGTCACATTTATCATTGTGCTCGAAGATGCTTTCATTTTCTCTTCTGCAGAATTGACCTTTTCGATAATGCTTTTTGCATTTTTTTGAAACGCATCTGCCATCATTTCCATATTGTGTTGTTTTTCAATTGCATGTTTTGCAGCATCTTCAGATTGTTTTGTTAACCTCTGAACTTCTTCAGCATTTTGCTTAAAAATTCCGAGAGCTGTTGCCATCTTTTCAATTTCGTCTTTATGTTTTGTACGCAAAATTGAAATGCCCGTATTTCCTTTCGCAAGCTCATTCATAGCCACTGTAATGGCGTTAATCGGTCTTACAACACGTACAACGATCACATGAATTGAAAAGCAGATAAACACAATTGCCAAGAAACCTACGACGGCTTTTATGCCGAGAGACATCCAGACATTATTCATTGCTGTATCAATTTTCTGAACATTACTTTTAACTGCAATTCTCAGTAATGAGATTGCTGTTTGCAAGGCTTTTTCTGACCGATTGAACAACGTATTAAAGTCAACGTTATAACTGCCTTTTTCAGACTTATCGAACAGTTGAGCACGTAGCACCTCATACTCAGAAAAATAGGATTTGCCTAGAGTTTTAATGGCCTCACGAACGGGTTGTGCGAGCAAAGCACTGTCTTTGGAAAATTTAAGATACTCCCAAGCATGAACAGCAATGCCATTATTTTTATTCATGTAAATCAAGTCAGCGCGTTGCAAAGGCTCGTTTCTTGCCGTTGCGATTGCAAATAATGTTCGTTCTCGGCCACCATATTCGCGTATGGCCCAAGCCCTCTGTATAACTTCATCTGTTTTGAGGATATCAGCTGGAGCCGCATCTTTCAAAACACGAATATCATATAATAATTTGTCAAGCCTCAAAACGGCTGCTTTAATTTCTATTGGTAAATTTTTGATCAGTTTTGGAATGCGCTTATCAATTCTAATGGCGAGCTGCTGATCGACCCTTTTGCGCAACGCACTAATTTCGCTTAGGTATTGATCAAGTCGTTTTGCAAAGTTGGTACGATTTGAGATTAATTGCGAACTTAACAATATCTCGCGCGAGTTCTTAAAAAGCTCGTTTGATGTTTCTCTCTGTTTTTTGATCATGGTGCTGATTTTAGGGGCTATGGGATCATCAAGATTTAATGCAACTTGGGACAATGACCGTTCTAGAGACAGCTCAATAGTTGCACTTGACATCGCGCTTACAATTTTTACCGCCTGAGAGGCAACTCTCAAATTTCGCAAATCATGCCATTGACCAATTATAAGATAAGTGAGCAAAGCAGAGGCGATGAGCGCCATACAAGAGTTACATATGATAAGCAGCTGTCTGATAGACATTATACACCCCTAAATCCACATAAATACTGTGTTTAGTGTAAATGATATTCATTGATTTTTTGATAAAGGCATAAACTTTCTGATAACTGTATTTCTTTATTTTTTATCTAAATTTAATAGTCTAAAATTTTGATATAAATGCATTTATCATGTTTACGAAGTTGCTTGCCTCGGATTGCTTTCATGCGAACTTTTCAATACATTAGAGGATCCTCTTAATATAGTGCTTTGCTCTAAAATAGTTGAATAGTTATGTTCACATTTTTTATTGATAGATCTGAAGATAAACATTTGATCTGTAGACTATGTCAGGATGTTCTTGGGCCGGGGCGTTTTGTGCGAACGGCTTACCGTATACGTGAATCAAGTCGTGAGGTTAATAAGTTTTATATCACAGCCTGGCATGATACTATGTTGGCTGGTGCAGTTGCTTTCACATCTATCGCAATTGGAGGTGAAAAGGGTGTTTTTTTGCTTGGCCCACTGGTGGTTGCTCCTCATTTTAAAGGTAAGTCGTGTGGGATGCAATTAATGCAAAAAGGTTTGCGCGAGGTTCTTGAGCGCGACGGGCGTTTGGTTTTACTTGTTGGTGATTTATCCTACTATAGCCGCGCTGGGTTTCATCCTGTTCCATTGGAACAAATAGCATTACCCGGGCCTTTTGATCTTCACAGATTATTGGCTTTTGAATGTGAGGATGGCGCTTTGCAAAGCTATCATGGTTTGGTGCGCGCGTTGTAAGGTACTCTAAAATTTTTAGGAGCCCATGTGGCACTTACATTTAACAAAGAGATCCATTTTGAGTATGAAGACCTGCAAGAGGTGGCACCAAATGTGCGCCGTCTGGTTGCGCGTAACCCTAGCCCATTTACGTTTAAAGGCACCAATACATACGTTGTTGGACACGGTGATGTCGCATTGATTGACCCCGGACCTGATTTGGTTTCGCATCGCGATGCGCTTTTTGCAGGATTAAAAGGTGAGACTATTACCCATATCTTTCTCACTCATACCCACATCGATCACAGTGCGGGCATGAGCGCCTTACAAGATCTAACTGGTGCAATTACTCTTGGATTTCATGAAAAAAATATAAGGCAGACTTCTGACTTAAATGATCAGTCTAAACAGCCAAATGGCAAAGATTTTATTGATCATGCATTTGTTCCCAGTCATGTTTTAGAAGATGGTGAACATGTTCAAGGAACGAGTTGGCGCCTGGAAGCACTTCATACTCCGGGGCATGCCCCAGATCATTTATGTTATAGTTTGGTAGATGGTAATGTCCTGTTTTCTGGTGATCAAGTTATGGCTTGGAATACCAGCGTTGTTGCCCCGCCTGAGGGGCGCATGAGCGATTACATTCAATCTTTGGAAAAATTGCTAGAGCGCAAGGAAGAAACATTCTTTCCTGGGCACGGAGGACGTATTACCACACCAAGGCGGATTGTGAAGGCTTATATTATGCATCGTATGATGCGCGAGGCTTCTGTTTTAGAGGCCGTTAAAAATGGCCATACTACAATTACTGATATTACTTCTGTTGTTTATGGAAATGTGGAGCCTCATTTGCACACGGCTTGTCAACTCTCTGCACAAGCGCATTTGGAATATTTGATGGAACGCAATAAAGTATCGCGAGTCAAAGGGGAAGCGTCTCAAGATTTTGCAGGTTTATTTTATCCGGTTTGATGAGGCTATACAATTAATAAAATACCCTGCAGCTATGCTTTTGTGACCCGCCTTAAAGTAAGATTTAAACGGCCCCCTTCAGGGAACATTTTAGGGAAATTTCTTTTCAGCAATTGAGAGGTGCCAGGTCTAATTCTGGTAACACCATGGTAGGCAAAACGGGCCTCGCCTCCTAGCACCACAATATCTCCGGAATGTAAGTTCAACGAAACAGCCTTGTCTTTGCGCGTTTTTCCGCCAATCCGGAATATCGCGCTATCGCCAAGAGATATGGAGAGGACGGGGGCTGAAAAGTCTTGTTCATCACAGTCTTTATGCAATCCCATTTTTGCACTCTTGTCATAAAAATTGATCAAGCACGCTTCAGGTAGATGCGGGTAAGCAGTGATTTCATTCCAGAGTTTGAGAAAAAATTCGGGCATTTTAGGCCATGGTTGATCAGTATCAGGGTGCCTGGGCTGATAACGATATCCACTGGTTTGGTCTGATACCCATCCAAGAGAGCCACAGTTGCTCATTTTAACAGAAAAAGGTTTTCCGGTTCTTGGCATTGTCGGGATAAACACCGGAGCTTGATGTAAGACTGTGTGGAGTATTTTAATGATATCGCTTTGGTGTTGCGATGTTAAATAGTCAGGCAAGTGTTGAAAACCATCAAGCATTTATCGTGTCTTTACCGCATGTTTCAATCGTATAATTTGAAGAGTATTAGGAAAAATATGTTTGAAACCTGCTTTTGAAATTGTTTTTTCTTGATTTGAGAGCGATTCCATAATTACATCTCAAAGTCTTTTTAAGATATGTAAAGAAATGTTCATCGGTATTATATCACTTCGCTTCTGTATTCGCTTTTGGGGGCAGCCCCAATTAAGAGCTTGAAACAATGAAGATATGAACATATATCAGTATTATTTTTAAAGCACGTTATTTAAAACCATAAAAAGTAAAATGGGGATCACCTATGCTTTTAGGACACAAAATAAGGTGCTAAGGTTTAGGCCTTGTGGTGATCTGCCGTAATTTGAGAAGAGGTTTTTAATATGTCAAAAGTCATCGGTATCGACTTGGGAACAACAAATTCATGCGTTGCTGTTATGGATGGTGCAAACGCTAAAGTGATTGAGAATGCGGAAGGTTTGCGCACAACAGCTTCTATGGTTGCATTTTCGGATGATGATGAGCGTCTGGTTGGATTACCAGCAAAACGTCAGGCCGTAACCAATCCGGAGAACACGCTTTTTGCAATTAAGCGTTTGATTGGGCGTCGTCATGATGATCCTACGGTCGCGAAAGATCAAAAGCTTGTGCCTTACAAAATTATTAAGGCAGATAATGGTGATGCTTGGGTTGAGGCTCAAGGAAATAAATATTCACCATCGCAAATTTCTGCATTTATTCTACAGAAAATGAAGGAAACAGCAGAGAGTTATCTTGGTCATGAGGTGAGCCAGGCCGTTATTACTGTGCCGGCCTATTTTAATGATGCACAGCGCCAAGCCACCAAAGATGCGGGTAAAATCGCAGGTCTTGAGGTTATGCGTATTATCAATGAGCCCACCGCTGCGGCTCTTGCTTACGGACTTGATAAAAAAGATGGCAAAACAATCGCTGTTTATGACTTGGGCGGCGGTACTTTTGATGTATCCATCCTAGAGATTGGTGATGGCGTTTTTGAAGTTAAATCGACAAATGGTGACACCTTCTTGGGTGGTGAAGATTTTGACATGCGCCTTGTCGATTATTTGGCGGATGAATTTAAGAAAGAAAGTGGCATTGAGCTACGTAATGATAAGCTTGCTTTACAACGTTTGAAAGAAGCTTCAGAAAAAGCAAAAATTGAGCTGTCATCTGCGAGCCAAACAGAAGTTAATCTCCCCTTTATTACAGCAGATCAGTCTGGTCCAAAACACCTGGCAATGAAATTAACACGGGCAAAATTAGAAAATCTCGTAGAGGACCTTGTTGCTCGCACAGTTAAACCTTGTGAAGCTGCTTTAAAAGATGCAGGTCTTCGTGCTGGCGAGATTGATGAGGTTGTGCTTGTTGGTGGTATGACCCGTATGCCAAAGGTCATGGAAACTGTTAAAACTTTCTTTGGCAAAGAGCCCCACAAAGGTGTGAATCCAGATGAGGTGGTTGCCATGGGAGCGGCCATCCAGGCGGGTGTTCTACAAGGCGATGTTAAAGATGTGCTGTTGTTGGATGTGACCCCGCTTTCTCTTGGAATCGAAACACTGGGTGGGGTATTTACGCGCTTGATTGATCGGAATACCACCATTCCAACCAAGAAAAGCCAGCCTTTTTCTACCGCTGAGGATAACCAGAGCGCTGTGACCATTCGTGTGTTCCAGGGAGAACGAGAAATGGCGGCCGATAATAAACTGTTAGGCCAGTTTGATCTTGTTGGTATTCCACCTGCCCCGCGCGGTATTCCGCAAATTGAAGTGACATTCGATATTGATGCAAATGGCATTGTGAACGTCTCTGCGAGTGATAAAGCAACGGCCAAAGAGCATTCTATTCGCATTCAGGCCTCTGGTGGTTTATCAGAAAATGATATTGAACAGATGGTAAAAGACGCTGAGTCTCATGCCGAAGAAGATAAAAAACGGCGTGAATCTGTTGAGCTTCGTAATCAAGCGGAAACGTTGATTCATTCTACCGAAAAAACATTACAAGATCTGTCAGACAAAATTGCTGATGCTGATAAGACCACGGTTCAAGGCGCTGTCACAGAGTTAAAAGCGGCACTTGAAAAAGATGACATTGAAGATATTAAAACAAAAACTGAAGCTTTGGCACAATCTGCCATGAAGCTTGGCGAGGCAATGTATCAAAACACGTCATCAGAGGGTGGAGATGAGCCTTATGATCAAGACCAAAATGACGATGCTGATAGTGGCGATGATGTGGTAGATGCTGACTTTGAAGAAGTTAAAGACGACGATAAAAAATCGGCATAATAGTGATTTGTCATTTTAAAAAACGTTTGCCTATTTTTCTAATATAAAGCCTCGCCCTTCCTGATAAGGATGGCGAGGCCAGCTTGTTTTTAGAAGGCTATGGCGTTGGTTTTTATATACTTCATATGTGTTAGGTTTTATTTTTAGAGAAACTTGTTTAGAATATTCTAAGCAGGATTATGTTTTAAGATATTTATACTTTTGAAAATGATACATGGGTAAGCGCGATTACTATGACGTCTTGGGTATTGCACGAGACGCAACAGAATTAGATATTAAATCAGCCTTTCGCAAACTCGCGAAGGAGTGCCATCCTGACCGTAATCCTGGTAATGTTGAGGCAGAGCACAAATTCAAAGAAGTCAATGAAGCCTACGAGGTTTTAAAAGATCCTCAGAAGCGCGCAGCTTTCGACCAGTTTGGTCATGCTGCTTTCGAGGGACCTGGAGGGTTTGGTGCCGCTGGACAGGGGTTCGGCGCTGATTTTTCAGCCTCTATGTCCGAAATCTTCGATGATCTGTTTGGTGAATTCATGGGCAGCCGTACCCGTGGGGGGCGTGCACGTTCAGCTCGTGAACGCGGTGGCGACTTACGCTATAATATGGAAATCAGCTTGAGAGAGGCCTTTTTGGGTAAAGCCGCCCAAATTGAAGTTCCTACCAATGTGGTATGTGAAGTTTGTAATGGAACCGGTGCCAAAAAAGGCACAAGCCCAACCGTTTGTCCATCGTGCAATGGTGTCGGAAAAATTCGCGCCAGTCAGGGTTTTTTTACAATAGAGCGCACATGTCCTACCTGCCATGGGCGTGGGGAAATCATTGAAGACCCTTGTGAGGCATGTTCAGGCAGTGGACTGGTGACGAAAGTTCGCACGCTATCTGTTAATATCCCTGCTGGTGTTGAAGATGGTACCCGTATTCGTTTGGCTGGTGAAGGTGAGGCTGGTTTGCGTGGCGGTATCCAAGGTGATTTATATATATTCCTTTCGATAATACCCCATGACTTTTTTCAGCGTGATGGAGCTGATTTGTTTTGTCGTGTCCCCATTTCTTTTGCTTCTGCGGCACTGGGTGGTCATATTGAAGTGCCGACTGTTGATGGTCAAGTCACGCGCGTTAAAATTCCCGAAGGTACTGAAACTGGCAAGCAGTTTCGTCTCAAAAACAAAGGAATGCCAGTATTACGCTCTAAACAAAAGGGTGATATGTACATTCAAGTTGAAGTTGAAACACCGAAAAACCTAACACGTAAGCAAAAAGACATCTTGCGTGATTTTGAACGCGCTTCAACAGAAAGCACGAGCCCTGAGGTTGCGGGGTTCTTAGAGCGTGTTAAAGATTTTATTGATGGTGAGGATGAGTCCAGCTTTGAAAATTGAGGTTTAAAATAGAGGAATTTAGAATAACAAGGCAAGAAAAGGTATTTGCAGATTGTCTAAAATCTTATATGGAATGTATGTATTTAGTATGCTTAGATTTAAGGTAATAAATTTCTACTATAGAAGTCATTGCGGGGCCCGTAGCTCAGTTGGTTAGAGCTGACGGCTCATAACCGTCCGGTCGCAGGTTCGAGTCCTGCCGGGCCCACCACTCCCGACTTACCTTCCAAAATTCCACCTAACATATTGATAGGTAAGGAGGTTTTTGCGGTTCGAAAAGTTTCGTCAAAGTCCTTTATTGGACGACCACAATTTGCGATTTTTTCACGCAAAATAATCTTGTTTTCTTCCAAGAACTGAATTTGTTTCTCATAATTTGTGATCACAGATTCGGTTTCAGTTTTAACAATCCGGTCCAGATATTGTGCGATTTTCTTATCTGTCGCTGCTAATCTTTAGGGGGCTGTACCAGATAACTAGTCCATTTCCTGCTTAACCCATTGTTTTAACGTTTTTAATTGCGTTTGAGGCGATGGGTTGTTAAATCGCCACTCACATTCCTTCAAAAATAACGGAAAATTGCCTTTTGGGATACCATTGAATTTACGCAAATGACGCTTGGCCTGGTTC
>JBCCCO010000064.1:0-16704 GCA_039033475.1 Pseudomonadota bacterium
AAAATCAAGTTCAGTTTCGTCCCTCTCGCATTTCTTGTTGTCGCATCGGCATTGCATCGATTAAGGCAAACAGCTCATCTGCTGTAACTCGTCTCGCCTTACGTAATTTTTCACCGCCATCTTTGCCAAGTAGAATAACGACAAATTTCTCAGGACTGACTTTGAAGTGTTTATAAAATATACGTGTTGGTAGGTGTGGCTTTTGCCTCCCATTTACGGTGACACTTTTTCCATCTATCAAACGCCACACCACCATATCACGCTCGCGCAAGCCAGATTTTACCGCAGATAACATTCTGTTCTGCGCTTTGAGATTTGAGCGTTCTGTAGACGGAGAAAAAATGATAAGGACGCGCTTTTCCCAAAGGTAATTTTCCATCAAGCGCCCGACATCCGCGCTAGAACAATTGGTCAATATGAAAAGTACACCAAGCACTAATGCAGTATGCTTTACCATCTCTTAAAACTCCGTAGCTCTAAGACAGTCCACCTAAAAAAACAAACTTAAGCTCTAAAAACTCCTCAATACCATAATGAGAGCCTTCTCGCCCTAACCCAGATTCTTTCATGCCACCAAAAGGAGCAAGTTCATTTGAAAAAACACCTTCATTGACGCTGACAATGCCATATTCTAAATCCTCAGCCATGCGCCATATACGAGATATATTTTCCGTACACACATAGGCGGCTAAACCCGATGTTGTGTTATTTGCTTCGGCAACAACGTCATCTTCAGAAGAAAAACGAAACAAACCTGCCACTGGACCAAATGTCTCTTCTTTGGCTAATTGCATATCTGTTGTTACCCCGGATAAGACCGTTGGCTGATAGAAATTACCACTCAAATCATGACGCGCTCCACCCGTTAAAATGCTCGCACCTTTTTGCGTTGCATTTTCTACATGATGCTCAACTTTCTCCAGCGCTTTGGTATTAATAAGTGGCCCAATATTCACATTTGCATCAAGCCCTTCGCCGACGGAAAAGTTCTCAACGGTTACAGATAAAAGCTGAGCAAATTCATCATAAATTTTATCGTGAACAAAAATGCGATTGGCACAAACACAGGTTTGTCCAGCATTGCGAAATTTTGAGGCAACCACAGCATTAATAGCCTTATCCATATCCGCATCATCAAAAATGATAAACGGCGCATTCCCTCCAAGCTCTAATGCAACTCTTTTGACTGTTTGTGCGCATTGCCCCATAAGCAATTTCCCAACAGCTGTCGAGCCTGTAAATGCAATCATTCTTACCAATGGATTTGAAGTCAGTTCTTCACCTATCGCCTGCGCGTCCCCAGTGATCACATTGAACACCCCATCTGGAAATCCTGCTTGTTGCGCCAAATGAGCAAGAGCAAGAGCCGTCAACGGTGTATCAGGGGCTGGCTTACAGACAACAGTACACCCAGCCGCTAATGCCGGTGCAACTTTACGTGTAATCATGGCATGAGGGAAGTTCCACGGCGTAATTGCCCCAACCACACCGATGGGCTGCTTCAAGACAAAATTGCGGCCATCAGCGCGATGTGCGGGCAAAACATCGCCATTGATACGTTTCGCTTCTTCGGCATAAAACTCTACAAACGAAGCTCCATATGTCACCTCAGCTCTGGCTTCTGCAAGAGGTTTGCCTTGTTCTAAAGTAACAAGATGCGCCAGCTCATCTCTATGCTCTATCTGTAAATCAAACCATTTGCGTAAAATCCCGCTACGTTCTTTTGGTAATATTTTCTTCCAAATCTGAAGTGCAGAGCTTGCAGCCTCAATAGCCTGTCTTGTTTCATGCGCCCCCAAATGGGGAATTTTTGCGATCTCTTTGCCTGTCGCAGGATTGGACACTGGGTCAATGGACTCACCAATCCATTGACCATTAACATAGCACTGATGTTGCAAAATTTTATTTATCATTTGATGCATCGTGCCATTTCCTATTCTTCACCTTAACCGCTTCTTGCATACGAGATATCTACAGACCATATAGTCTTGATTAGCCATAAGACTTTTTATATAAGTGGTACGAGTTTAAAGTTTTGGCAAGATTATCTGCTTTCAAATACATCTCACCTAAATTCTATTGGCCATTAACGTATCACATA
Organism: Pseudomonadota bacterium; assembly: GCA_039033475.1. Classification (GTDB taxonomy): domain Bacteria; phylum Pseudomonadota; class Alphaproteobacteria; order Rhizobiales; family CBDHHC01; genus JBCCCO01. The sequence continues at coordinate 2,102 of JBCCCO010000064.1, forward strand.
AGGGAATATCACTCCATGGTTTTTCATGATGCCTCAATTCTATTCGACCTTGATGGTACGCTGATAGATACCGCTCCAGATCTGCTCAACGCCCTTAATCATACACTCGCACACGCAGACTGCTCACCCGTTCAGAGAGAGGATATTAATAAGCTAATTGGGGACGGCGCAAAAGCTATGATTTCAGCTGGCTTAAAGATGAATGATAAAACTCTTTCCCAGAATGAAGAGTCGCATTTACTCAATGTATTTTTATTATACTATAGAGATAATATTGCAGTCAGTTCAAAACTTTTTGAAGGTGTCATAGACTGCTTGATCTCCTTAAAAAGGCAGAATGCAAAGCTTGCTGTATGCACAAACAAAATGCAAGACTTATCAGTCAAACTTTTGAAAGAGCTTAACCTTTCCGACTATTTTGAAACAATTGTTGGCGCTGATACCCTTAATGTGCGTAAACCTCACCCCGGACATATTCTTGGGACCATAGATCTTGTAAAGGGAAATTCTCGAAGAGCTATTATGATTGGAGACAGCATCAACGATATTAAAGCTGCACAGGGTGCAAACATTCCTGTTGTTGCAGTCAACTTTGGATATTCCGCGCAACCTGTTGAAACATATCAACCTGATGCGATTATTGAACACTACAACACGCTTATTCCAACGATCTCAAAGCTTTTGTCTGATCTATAACACACATCCTTACGTGCAAAACTGGCTCCCACTTTTGCGCAGTGTGCTCCAGACTAACCTGGATATCTCACGTTAAAGTGAGCGTCGTTTTTTATAATCTGTTGTCCAGCCCTCAATTTTAGTTCCATAGCTAGGCAGCGTACTTATAAAATAGTTTACACAATCAAGCGAATATGATTCATTTCCCTTATTTTATAGAGGGGAAGTGTTGATGTCACGCTTTGAAATGACGGATTTGGAATGGGATTTCATTAAATGTGCTCTCCCAATTCCATCGATAAATTGTATTCCAGTTATCAGTTTTGGCAACTGATTTTTTCCTCGTAATTTGAGCCAATTCTTCTCAGCTGCTTTAATCAGCTTAAACACCATGACCTTGGTGGTCTTACGAGAGAGGCATCCCTTCGATCTTCACGAACAAGTTTATGAACCTGAACCAATTCGAGTTCATGAACTATAAAAAACGCGCATTGCATGAGTGATTGAAGGATAAGGCTGCATCTTTATGGCATGCTTTTCGGAGAACCATGCAGAAAGATAAAATTCTAAGCCAAAATTTTAATAACTGACATATTAGCGAACAGGATAGTGATTTTACGATTTATCATGTTAGCTGGTCCTATATTAGCTTATTGGGAGACTATTAGCTAAAATATTAATTACTTGATTTTATTATGATTTTTGGTGGAGCCAGGCGGGATCGAACCGCCGACCTCGTGAATGCCATTCACGCGCTCTCCCAACTGAGCTATGGCCCCTTTTTAGAAAAGGTATGGATATCAGGGTGTGTACAAACCTAATCTTTAAGTTTCTTCATGATTTGATGCGATAGGATTTCCGATAATGCCGGATACATCGGTGTTACCATCATCATCTTCTTCAAGAAACACATCTTCATCGGCAGCATCAGGAATCTCGGTATCATCATCTAGATCAATATCTTCGCCTTCAACTTTCGGAATATCCTCGCTATCAGCGGGCTCTACATCTTGCAAGCTAACAATTTCCGGTCCGTCTTCATTATCTACAATATCATTACTGTCATCGCTATCAGCGATATGATCTACCTTGTGAGCCATAGCCTCGTTTTCAAACACAGCTCCGCATAATGGACAGTGTATAGGGTCACGATTAAGATCGTAAAATTTGCTTCCACATGCTTGGCATAATCTTTTGGTGCCGCGTGCCGCCTTGTCAGACATAGAGTTCCTTAATTGAATAAAATTAACGTCATTTTTAAAATGCTCATGCAATTGCATGAGCTGTGAAAAATGTCAAAACTTAAATCCTATTTTTAATCAAAATTTTTCATACCGACTACAGAAATTTTGTATTTTATATATGATATTTTCAAACAATACGCTATGAGAAGCATGAATTTGTAAAAACGAACCACAAGTAAAGCACATAAATCTATGGCACACCCTCTTAAAAGTACGAAAGCACATTCTCTTACAGGTCATGTCCGTGTACCAGGTGATAAATCTATATCACACCGTGCCTTGATTTTAGGGGCTTTATCAAGCGGACAAACTAAAATAACCGGTTTGTTGGAATCTGATGATGTGCTGGCAACAGCCAACGCCTTACAGAATCTTGGCGCTGTGATCACAAAGATGGATGACTGTTATAATGTCACGGGGTGCGGCACAGGGGGGCTATGCCCATCTTCGCCGGACATCTCTGTTGCGCTTGATTTTGGAAATTCTGGCACAGGGTCTCGTTTGATGATGGGGGTTGTTGCTGGACATGATATCTGTGCCCAATTTCAAGGTGATGATTCTTTGAGCCGCAGGCCTATGGGGCGTGTGTTAAAGCCATTAAAACGTATGGGGCTTAATATTTCAGAAACCGACAAAGATACATTTCCTCTGACATTAAAAGGCAATAGTGATCTTATTCCGATTACTTATGAATTGCCGGTTGCCTCGGCACAGGTGAAATCTGCGGTGTTGCTTGCTGGGCTGATGACCGAAGGACAAACATGCGTTATTGAACCAGCACGTACGCGCGATCATACAGAAAGAATGCTCGCATATTTTGGTGCCAAACTTGATATTATCAGTCGTGACCATGGTCGCATGATTACACTTCATGGACCCGCAGAACTTCATGGCAAAGATATTGTTGTACCATCCGACCCAAGCTCTGCTGCATTTTTAACGGCAGCGGCTTTACTGTGTCCAGATTCTGATATCACCGTTAAAGGTGTATTAATCAACCCGACACGCTTTGGTTTTTATCAAACGCTTCTAGAAATGGGAGCCCATATTGAACTTGAGAATGAGCGCATGGAAGGGGGAGAGCCTGTTGCGGATTTGCGTGTGATGTCCAGTAGGCTTCACGGTGTTGATGTCCCCGCAGAGCGTGCGCCATCTATGATTGACGAATACCCTTGCCTTGCTGTTGTGGCGGCCTTCGCAACAGGTGAAACAAAAATGCATGGTTTAAGTGAATTGCGCGTCAAAGAGTGTGACCGTTTAAGTGTTACGGCAGCAGGACTTCAAGCGTGCGGCATACCACACCTTATCAAAGGGGATGATCTGTATGTTCAAGGACAAGATCAAGTGAGAGGTGGTGCGGTTATTCACACTGAGTTGGACCATCGCATAGCGATGTCTTTCTTGGTTCTCGGTCTTGCCACAGAAGAACCAATTACCGTTGACGATATCACGATGATCGCAACCAGCTTTCCACAATTTATTGATCTTATACAAAGCCTTGGCGCACGATTTGAGGAGAGCAAAACTTGAGGTATGATATCGTTAGAGCACTATTTTGTGATACACAACACTCATGATTATTGCGGTTGATGGCCCTGCGGCCTCTGGAAAAGGAACTCTAGCACGACGCCTTGCAGTGCATTATGGTTTACCGTATTTGGATACGGGAACGCTCTATCGTGGTGTGGCCAGGGATATGCTGGATGCTGGTGCGGATCTGCATGACACACAAATAGCGAAACAGTATGCTGAGCTCATTGATCCTGAAACGTTTTCAGATGCACGGATTCGTAGACCGGAAATTGGAGCCGCAGCTTCTATTGTGGCAAAACATGATGCAGTTCGCCAGGCTTTATTGCTCTATCAAAGACAGTTTGCATATCAGAGCAGGGGGGCTGTTCTGGATGGACGAGATATTGGTACTGTCATCTGCCCAGATGCAAGCGTGAAACTTTTTGTAACGGCCTCTCTAAAAGAGCGATCACGTAGGCGCCATGCGGAACTTAAAATTAGGGGAGAAGCTGTAACATTAGGGCAAGTTGAGGCAGAAATTGCAGCGCGGGATAAGCAAGATAGTTCACGATTATCAGCACCTTTAAAACAAGCAGACGATTCGCATTTTTTTGATACAACCCATCTTGATATTGAAACCACTTTTCAAAGGGTGGTTCGTCTCATTGATACGAAAATCAGTGAGAAAACCTTTTAGAGTGTGTTGGTTTCGCAGAGTTATTGCTCAAATTTTACGACAAAAACACAGTTTAGCTGTAGCATTCTTATACAAAAGCTATTATATTCACTCCAAATTTTGAGGATTTTAATCAAAAATTCTCATCTTTTGCCCTCAAGTTGATAGACAAAAAAAGCAATTCATATGATCACTTTAAGATTTTGAGTTTTGCTGTTTAAGCCGACTTGGGCCGTATGAAGATGAGGCATATTTACCTGACTTAAGGTAAAGCAATTAAGACTTTGTTTAATCGTAGAGCGATGCTTGCTTTTTAAATGAGAGCGAACTGCATTGTGATTAGTGAAATTTACATAAGCTAAACAGATACATATAGCATGCACGGGAGAATTATTCCGTGCTTTGTTGTTTTAAATTTAACAGGAGTTCTGATGAACGTAGTAGAAGAAGGTCAATTTAATCCTTCAATAGATGATTTTGCAGCTCTTTTAGAAGAGACATTCGAGACGACAGACCTTGGAGAGGGGTCTGTTATTAAAGGTATCGTTATAGGGATAGAAAAAGATCTTGCTATAATTGATGTTGGGCTAAAAACCGAAGGCCGTGTCCCACTTCGTGAATTTAGTGCCTCAGGCCAATCTGATGCCGTGACTGTTGGTGATGAGGTTGAGGTTTACCTGGAGCGTGTTGAAAATGCGATGGGTGAAGCTGTGCTAAGCCGTGAAAAAGCGCGCCGTGAAGAAAGCTGGGTTAAGCTTGAAGAAAAGCACAAAGCAAACGAAAAAGTTGAAGGTATCATTTTCAATAAAGTAAAAGGTGGTTTTACTGTTGATCTTGAAGGGGCTATTGCGTTCTTACCAGGCAGTCAAGTTGATATTCGTCCAATTCGGGACATTTCGCCTTTGATGAATACACCTCAACCATTTCAAATCTTGAAAATGGATCGTCGGCGAGGGAATATCGTCGTATCCCGCCGTTCTGTGCTTGAGGAGACACGCGCTGAGCAAAGAAACGAAATCGTTGCCAAACTTGAAGAAGGCCAGGTTGTTGAAGGTATTGCGAAAAATATCACGGACTATGGTGCTTTTGTCGATTTGGGAGGTATCGATGGTCTGTTGCACGTTACGGATATGGCGTGGCGTCGGGTTAATCACCCAAGTGAGATTCTCACAGTTGGTGATAGCATTAAAGTGCAAATCATTCGTATCAATCCAGATACACAGCGTATCAGCCTTGGGATGAAACAGCTCGCAAGCGATCCTTGGGGCAGCATTGAAGAGAAGTATCCACTTGGCTCAAAGTTCAAAGGAGTGGTGACGAATATAGCAGATTATGGTGCTTTTGTTGAACTCGAGGATGGTGTTGAAGGTCTTATTCACATCTCAGAAATGAGTTGGACAAAAAAGAATGTTCACCCCGGTAAAATTGTTTCAACAAGTCAGGAAGTTGAGGTTCAAGTTCTCGAGGTTGATCAGAGTAAACGCCGTATTTCGCTTGGCTTGAAACAATGTCAGGATAATCCTTGGAAAGTTTTCTCAGAACAGTACGCTAAAGGTTCGGAAGTTACTGGCATAATCAGAAATGTTACCGAATTTGGTTTGTTCATCGGCCTTGAGGGCGGTGTTGATGGCATGATCCATATGTCTGATCTAGACTGGAATTTATCTGGTGAAGAAGCCATGAAAAACTACAAGAAAGGTGATGAGGTTACTGCTGGCGTAATAGAAGTTGACCCTGAAAAAGAACGCATTAGCCTTGGTATCAAGCAGCTTGCAAATGATCCTTTTGATAAGGCAATTAGCCTCAAAAAAGGTAATCAGGTCACCTGTGAAGTTCTTGAAGTTCAAGAAAACGGTATTGAAGTTAAAATTGCGGACACGGATATCACTACGTTTATCCGCAAGACGGATTTGTCACGTGATCGTTCAGAACAACGCCCTGAAAAGTATGATATCGGTGAAAAGGTTGATGCTGCGGTAACGCAAGTTGATAAAGCTAATCGCCGTGTTACTGTTTCCATAAAGGTGCTTGAAATTACTGAAGAAAAAGAGGCTGTTGCTCAGTACGGCTCATCTGACAGTGGGGCTTCACTCGGTGATATTCTAGGCGCGGCTTTGAACAAGGCAAAAACAGACGATTGAGTAAACCTAAGACATAAGCGTCTGTTTTTAGAATACATATCTTAGTTTCAGTCAGAGGTATCAGAAACATCTCTGACTGATCCTGAGGCTTAAACGCAAGAAAGTTAGAGTTTATCATGCAGCTTAATGCCGAAGACCTCATTCAAAGACGGCGGTTGCAACGCCGAATTACCTTTTGGCGTATCTTTGCTATTCTTGCCGTTGTTGGTGTTGTTGCGGCCCTGCTTTATAAAAGTGGTATCCCGCTTGCGCACCAGCAGCATATTGCACGCGTGAATATATCTGGGGTAATTACAGATGATGCGGCTCAACGTAAGCTATTAGATAAGCTTGCTGAAGCAAACACTGTCAAAGCCGTTATTTTGCATATAGACTCTCCTGGTGGGACGACAACAGGCGGAGAAGCTCTCTATGAAACTTTGCAGAATCTGAGAAAAAAGAAGCCTGTTATCGGTGTATTTGGCACCATTGCCACATCCGCAGCTTATATTGCCGGGCTTGGAACTGACCACATCGTGTCTCGCGGGAATACGATAACTGGATCGGTTGGCGTTATTTTTCAATGGGCTGAAGTCACGCAGCTGCTTGATACGGTTGGCGTTAAAATGAATGAGGTGAAAAGTGGTACTTTAAAAGCAACCCCATCGCCTTTTGCGCCACTGGATGACAACGGTAAGCAACTTGTCCAGGAAATGGTTGCTGATGCCAATCAATGGTTTTTAGATTTGGTTCAAACAAGACGCAAACTTGACCCAAGCTCTGTTCCAGGCTTAACAGAGGGGCGGATTTATTCAGGACGACAAGCTCTTAAATTAAAACTCGTTGACGAAATTGGGGGCGAGGATAAAGCTCTAGCTTGGCTGAAAAACAAAAAAGGCATTTCAGACAGCCTTGAAATTATTGACTGGGAAGTTGAGCAAGACGGAGAGCTTTCGATATTGAGTCGCGTTAGCGCTTTTGCTTTATATTTTTTAGGACTATCTCCAGAGGCTGTTCAGAAGCTTCTTTCAAAACACCTTCATGTGCAAAAATTATCCCTTAACGGTTTGGTTTCTATCTGGAAGTAATACACCAAAACTTAAGACCAACACATTTCTTGCTTAATTTTTCTCATTTTTTGTGTATATTTCAAAGAGTTGGTAATATAAACAGGTGATTTTTTATAAACTATTCTATAGTTATTTATAAATGAACAACCTCTATAGTCATTCACGTCAAAAGTTGACCGCTGTTAAGTGGGTGATGAAAAGCTACCACTGAAATCTACTGCGAGGCTCTAATTTCTTTGCGGTGAAAAAACGCACAATATTTTTTTTAAGCAAAAATTATTGAAAATAATGCTTAAGAGATATTTTATACCAAGGATAATTCACGTTTCATGATAAAATCAGAACTTATTCATAAAATTACGCTTGCAAACCCTCACTTATATCAACGAGACGTTGAGCGCATCGTTAATGTTATTTTTGATGAAATTATTACGGCACTTGCAAGTGGGGATCGTGTTGAATTACGTGGCTTTGGTGCTTTCACTGTCAAGCACCGGGCTTCACGTGTTGGTCGCAACCCAAGAACTGGAGAGCAGGTTTCCGTTCCAGAAAAATTTGTTCCATTTTTCAAATCAGGCAAAGAAATGCGTGAGCGTCTAAACACGTGAGCACTTAAATATAGCCAATTTCATAAAAAATGACATGGTAGAGAAATTGGCTAAAGGCCGCAAGTGCGGCCCGCCGCTTAGCGGCGTAAGTCTTAGTGGCGTTTGAACGCAAAAATTAATCGTTTCATTAATTTTGGGAATAGCTATAAGAAATTTATGATTTAAATTTCACAGATGATGATATGATATCATAATGAAAAAGATATTATGGATTTTTATAGTCATTCCACTTTCTGTTGTGCTGGTTACTCTCTCCGTCGCTAATCGGCATGAGGTTTCTTTTGTGCTAGATCCATTTTCGCCGCAAAATCCTGCACTTTCTATACATCTGCCATTCTATATTTACATGTTTGCTGCGGTTATGATCGGCTTTATACTCGGCAGTTTGATATCATGGTTTAACAATGGAAAATGGCGTCAGGCTGCCAGAACCAAATCACGTGAAGCGCAACGATGGCAGCAAACAGCTGAAAAGCTAGGGGCGGATTGCCCCGCCGGCGTTGCCCCTGCTAAAGTGGGAATCTTGGGCAAGTCGTGAGAAACCAGCAGCGCAGTTTAGATTCCAGTTAGAAAAAATGCTTTCGGACATCAGAGTGTTTTTCTTATCCATATAGAACATGTGAGATGACAGTACGTGTAAAAATTTGTGGCATTACAACAAAGCCTATGCTGGAGGCTGCCTTGGCGGTTGGGGCGGACTATATTGGCTTTGTCTTCTTTCCCCAAAGCCCGCGCCATATTGGCATCCAGCAAGCTGGCGAGCTTATTAAACATATTCCTGACACCGCAAAATCAGTCGCACTTCTCGTTAACCCTGCTGATGAGGATGTTCTATTGATCAAAGATGAGGTAAAGCCTGATATGCTGCAACTTCATGGCAATGAAACGCCTGAACGTGTTGCTGAAATAAAGAAGCTTGTCAGTTTGCCAATTATTAAGGCAATCGGTGTTTCGAAGGCAGATGATATTAATACGGCGCAGCCTTATCAAAGTATTACAGACATGATTTTGTTTGATGCCAAACCAAAAAAAAGCGATATGTCTGCTTTACCTGGCGGGAATGGAGAGATGTTTGACTGGGATATTCTAAGAAATAATACGATTATAGATAATTTTATGCTTTCCGGCGGGCTTAATCCTGATAATGTGTCCGCTGCCATTGCCAAAACCAGTGCTAAAGCTGTAGATGTATCTTCGGGGGTGGAAACACAACCGGGACATAAAGACAAAGACCTAATTCATAAGTTCGTCACCACTGCCAAATCGGTCCAAAATCGATAATATCGACCAGAGACGTGTAATTTCAGTAGGACAAGCAAAAGCGTATATCTTTTATTATGACACATACAGATGCCTCCTCAAACTCTGAGAATACCTTAAACAGTTATAGAACCGGGCCAGATGAATCAGGCTATTTTGGTATATATGGCGGCCGCTTTGTAGCAGAAACACTGATGCCTCTCATTTTACAACTTGATGAGGCCTACAATGCAGCCAAAGAGGATGAGATCTTTCAAGCAGAGCTTTCTGAATTGTCCAAGCGCTATGCTGGACGTCCAAGTCCGCTCTATTTTGCAGAAAGGCTGACCCAACATCTCGGCGGGGCAAAAATTTACTTCAAACGCGATGAGCTTAATCATACCGGCTCCCATAAAATTAACAATTGCCTTGGCCAGATTAAGCTGGCCCAACGGATGGGAAAAACACGGATCATTGCTGAAACCGGAGCAGGGCAGCATGGTGTTGCCGTTGCAACAGTGGCTGCGCGTTTTGGGCTCTCTTGTGTTGTTTACATGGGGGCGACAGATATTGAACGGCAAAAACCGAACGTATTTCGTATGAAATTGTTAGGAGCCGATATTAAACCCGTCACCACAGGATCAGGCACGCTCAAAGATGCCATGAATGATGCATTGCGTGATTGGGTCGCAAATGTTGAGGATACATTTTACATTATTGGAACAGCAGCAGGTCCTCACCCGTATCCTGCCATGGTAAGGGATTTTCAATCTGTGATTGGCCATGAGGTCAAAGAGCAGATGATGGATTTGGAGGGTCGTTTGCCTGATACACTTGTTGCCTGTTTGGGAGGTGGGTCTAATGCTATTGGATTGTTTCATCCCTTTTTGGATGACACAGATATCAAGCTTTATGGAGTTGAAGCAGCAGGGAAAGGTCTTGAGACACCAGATCATGCCGCCTCATTAAACGGTGGCAAACCAGGAGTTCTTCATGGCAATCGCACCTATTTGCTGCAAGATACCGATGGCCAAATTGTTGAGGGGCACTCGATTTCTGCGGGTCTTGATTATCCCGGCATCGGTCCAGAACATGCCTGGTTGAAAGACACAGCTCGCGTGACATATACCTCGGCAACAGATCAGGAAGCTCTGGACGCTTTTCAAATGTGTACGCAATATGAAGGTATCATTCCAGCTCTGGAGCCAAGTCATGCTCTTGCTTTTGTGAAAAAGTTGGCGCCGACTTTAGCGCAAGATCATTTGCTCGTTGTCAACTTATGTGGCCGGGGTGATAAAGATATCTTCGCTGTTGCAGAACATCTTGATGTTGAAATATAGCAAGGCCAAGAAATGTCACATGTCACTCCATTTACAACTCGTATTGACACTTGTTTTAAAACCCTTGAGAAACAAAGACGGGCTGGCCTTGTCACGTTTATCACAGCCGGAGATCCAGACTACATAACTTCTCTAGAGATTTTAAAACAGTTGCCAAATGCAGGGTCAGATATTATTGAACTTGGAATGCCCTTTTCTGACCCTATGGCAGATGGTCCGGCGATCCAACTTTCATCGCAACGGGCTTTGCAAGCTGGACAAACATTAAAAAAAACTCTGGAAATGGTGCACCAGTTTCGCCAAACAGATCAGTCAACACCAATTGTTCTGATGGGATATTATAATCCGATATATGTCTATTCAAGAAAAAAGTTTTTGGAGGATGCTTGTAATGCCGGGGTTGATGGCCTTATTATCGTAGACCTTCCTCCTGAAGCTGATGATGAATTGTGTATTCCTACTCTACACAATAATATGAATTTTATTCGGCTCACAACACCCACGACAGATAAGCACCGGCTCCCGAAAGTCTTGCAAAATACAAGTGGTTTTTTGTATCATGTCTCTATTGCAGGCATTACAGGTACAAAAGCGCCTGACTTAAAAGCTGTGAAAAACCATGTGATTGCAATAAAAAGTCATACAAATTTACCTATAGCTGTTGGTTTTGGTGTTAAAACAGCAGAACAAGTTCGAGAGTTTGCGCAAGTTGCTGAGGCTGTTGTCGTTGGCTCGGCTATTGTGACAAAATTGAATCAGTCTCTTGATTCTCAAAACAAAGCGACGAAACAGACAATTCCGGCTGTTACAGACTTTGTGAGGACCTTGTCGATGGGGGTACGTATTTCATAAGGCTTGATTTCAGACAAAAAAGGGCTTTATTCACCTAATTATGTTTAAATCTTATGATGTATTGTAAAAAAGTATTAAAAAACAGTATAATTTTGAGTAGCTTGCTATAAGAAAATATTTTGTTTGAATCTCAAAGAGAAAGTATCTACGTTTGGCCCTTGTTATGAAGCCTATGAAAATTGTTTGTAAGTTTTCTTTGGAATATTAACTGCTAAGCCTAGTAAAATTTAAGAGTTAAGACATTGAATTGGATTAATAACGTTGTTCGGCCTAAAATTCAGGGCATTCTTAGTAAACGTGAGGTTCCAGATCACCTTTGGGTAAAGTGTCCCGAAAGTGGGCAGATGGTGTTTCACAAAGATCTTGAAGCCAATCAATATGTGGTTCCCTCCTCTGGCTATCATATGCGTATGAATGCGCAAGCACGACTCAGCTCATTGTTTGACAATGGTGCCTATGAGAAAATTGATGGTCCCCAGGTAGCATTTGATCCTTTAAAATTTCGTGATGAGCGTCGTTATTCTGATCGTGTTCGAGATGCCCGTAACAAAACCAGCTTAGAAGATGCCGTATTGCTCGGCTCTGGCCGTCTAGATGGCATGCACGTTGTTGCCGCTGTTCAAGATTTTAGTTTCATGGGTGGCTCTCTTGGTATGGCCGCGGGAGAGAGTATCGTAAAGGGTATGATGTGCGCGGTAGAGCAAAAATCTCCGTTCGTTATGTTTGCTGCGTCTGGTGGAGCAAGGATGCAAGAGGGTATTTTATCTCTGATGCAGATGCCGAGAACAACTGTGGCTGTACAACAATTGCGTAATGCAGCATTGCCTTATGTTGTTGTGTTAACCCATCCAACAACAGGAGGTGTTACAGCCTCGTATGCTATGTTGGGTGATGTTCATATCGCAGAACCTGGTGCTTTAATTGGTTTTGCTGGGCCGCGTGTTATTCAGCAGACCATTCGTGAAAAGTTACCGGAAGGTTTTCAACGTGCTGAATATTTGCTTGAACATGGTATGATTGACATGGTTGTGCATCGCCATGATATGCGAGACACACTGATCACAATCTGCAAAATTTTAATGCATGAGCAAAAAAGCAGAAAAGCACTTGTTGATGGCACGCTTCCTGTTCCTATTCAGCTTGATGACAGAAGCAGTGGGGTAGATGAAACTCCAAAAGCGGATGTAACCAAATTAGATGAGGCGAAAGACAAGCGTGCAAAAGAAGTTGAAGTCGTTGATCAACAGGCTGATTCTGCAATAACGCAAAAGGCTGCTGAATAGTTTTAGTAAAGACGTTGGTCATTCTCCTGCTCCTGTTATGTTAGAATAGTCATGGCCGAAAGCCTTTCAGTGTTAGAGAAATTAAAGACTTTGCATCCAAAAGTCATTGATCTCTCTCTGGGCCGTGTTGAACGGCTTGTTCACAAGCTTGGCAACCCACATAATAAAATACCACCTGCTATTCATATTGCGGGCACAAATGGTAAAGGCTCAACGTTAGCCTTTCTGGAAGCTCTGTTGAATGGCCATGGTAAAAAGGTTCATAAATTTACTTCACCTCATCTGATTTCTTTTCATGAACGCATCGTTCTTGCGAGACAAAATTTTCGCAAGGCAGAGCCGATTTCAGAGCAAGGTCTCGTGGATGTGCTCTCACGTGTAATCCAAGCAAATGGGCACGATGAGATTACATTCTTTGAAATCACGACCGCAGCGGCTTTTCTCGCATTTGCAGAGCGTGAGGCAGATTATACGCTCCTTGAAACAGGACTTGGTGGGCGCCTTGATGCAACGAATATTGTCCCAAACCCTGCGCTAACCCTTATCAGCTCAATTTCTATAGATCATACGCAGTATCTTGGAGAGACACTCAAACAGATTGCAGGAGAAAAAGCAGGCATTATGAAGCGTAACGTGCCTTGTATTGCTAGCCACCAAGACCCTGATGTGAGTGTTATACTTGAAAACCATGCGGAGCAAAATGATGTCCCACTCTTCATGGCAGGCCGTGATTGGGATGTCCATGAACAACACGGGCGTTTGATATATCAAGATGCAGACACTCTACTTGATTTGCCCCTACCCAATTTGCTAGGCCGGCATCAAATTGAAAACGCCGGATTAGCGATTGCGTCACTCCGCCAGCTGCCCAATTTTAATTTGTCTGAGGATGGGCTGGAATATGGCTTACAGAATGCAGAGTGGCCTGGACGTTTGCAGCGATTGCAATCTCCTATTTTACATGAAAATCTAATTGAAGGATCGGAAATTTGGCTAGATGGTGGGCATAATATTGATGCGGCAAGGCAATTGGCACATACCATGGCAGAGTGGGAAGAAAAGCGACCGCGTCCAATGCATATTATTTGCGCTATGATGGAGAATAAAAAAGCGGGACCATTCTTGGCATCATTTGAGGGCTTGACTGAGTTTGTGGGCACCATCCCTATTCCTGGGCAAGACAAATGCTTTAGTGCTCTTGAATTGGCAAAACACGCTCAGGACGTGGAGCTTAACGCGGCTCCTCAAGCCGGTCTCATTGAGGCTTTGCAAACTTGTCGTTCCGTTGCAACTGTTCCAAACCGTGTTCTGATTTGCGGATCTCTTTATTTGGTAGGATATGTGCTTGAATATGTGAAATCATTTGAGCGAGATAAATAACCTGAATAACTATTGTCCCTCAGGTTTTGCGCTAGATGCTTGTGAAGAAACGCTAAATTTTTCTTTTGTTGTCTTGGCAACAGCTTCAAAGTAGCTCGGCTCGTCTCCTGTTGTTAGCGTTGTCTGGCAATTTGGGGTGCATGTGAATGAACGGCGAGCCGAACCCATATATACGGAGACTACGTTTTTTCGGCTGCCAATAACTGTTAAGTCTGCGCTATATATAACTTTTTTTTCATTGTCTAAAACAATCAAATTCGTTCGTCCAAAGCTTTTGCCAGTGATAACCATTAATTTACCGCTTTGCATAGCAATATCAGCAATTGATGGATTCCCTAAGATTATGACAGATCCAGAACGTTCTAGCTCTAAGAGCCTGGCTTGATCAACATGGACCCGAACTTCTTCTCTTTGTTTTTCAATTTTCTTTGTCTCAAAAATACCGGATGAGTATGCAGGGCTAACAAAAAAATAAGAAATAAGAGCTATGTAATAAATGATATAAAAGTGGTTTTGCAAAATCTTCATCGATAAATAGCCTTTAATATGTGCCTAATAGCATTATATCATATAATATACTTCTGATATACGTATCATTGTTAAT